>JARFXO010000005.1:0-300000 GCA_029194665.1 Nitrospira sp.
CCTTTATCCGCGACCAGCTGATCGGTGTCGATGCCTTCCATCAGGCGGCTCGCCTGCGTGCAATCTGCTCGGGTACCCTCCGTAACAAGAACGCTGTGCGGCATACCATGCGCATCCACGGCCAGATGTATCTTGGTGTTGAGCCCCCTTTTGTGCGGCCCATGTCCTGATTGGCCCCGGAGGGCTCCTGCGGCATGTGGGTGCACCTTACAATGGCTGGCGTTGATCATCAGCCATTCGTAATCGGGCGTGTCGATCAGGACTTCCAGCAATCTATCCCACACGTTCGCATCCCGCCAACGGATGAAACGGCGGTGCGTATTGCTCCACCCGCCATATTCCGGCGGCAGATCGCGCCATGGCGCGCCCGTCCTTATAATCCAGAAAACAGCATTGATAAACAGACGGTTGGCTTCAGCGACACCGCCTCAGATACCTTTGCGACGCGGCAACTGCGGCTCCAATACAGCCCATGTTTCATCACCGACTGGATCAATCGCGGGATGTGCTCACGAACAAAGTCTTCCAGATGATTCCACCGCGCACGACTTGACGTGGTCCCCACTCCTGTGTTCTCCTCCTCCATGGCGGTGGCTCTCCCTTTTTGTGCCGGGATCCAGCCGGCCGAGTTGGTCACCCGCGAGGTTGCCACCGCCCTCTTCCTAATTCCCACACCTGTTGTTTATACCTCTGGAGGATGGCGTGGGGACCTCATGACCCTGTATGTTACTGCGGGTATCCCGGCGTCCCTCCGGCAGAAAGAAGGAGTCTGGCCTGGGTTCTGTATTAGGCAGCGGCATGCCGAAGGTGGGTGAGGCCACGTGCGAGGAAGCGGGCGAAGGTGCTGATGGGGTCTGAGGGCTCCGCAAGGTATAGAGGAGATAGCCGTGAGTTATATTCTGGGGATTTCGGCTTTCTACCATGATAGTGCGGCGTGCCTGATTCGTGACGGCGAGATTGTTGCCGCGGCCCAGGAGGAGCGGTTTACGCGAAAGAAGCACGATCCGGGCTTTCCATCTCATGCCATCGCCTACTGTTTGAAAGAGGGAGGCATCACTCTGGGGGAGCTCCGGTATATCGTCTTCTACGATAAACCGCTCGTGAAATTTGAGCGGTTGCTCGAAACCTACTTGGCCTTTGCTCCGAAAGGGCTCCAGTCGTTTGTCGCCGCTATGCCGGTGTGGCTGAAAGAAAAGCTGTTTCTCCGCAATCTGCTCACGAAGGAATTCCTCATGCTCGCTCCGGCGATGACGAAGTCCGACCTGCCCCAGGTGCTGTTCGGCGAGCACCATGAATCGCATGCGGCCTCCGCGTTTTATCCCTCGCCGTATGACAAGGCGGTGGTTCTCTGTATGGATGGAGTGGGGGAGTGGGCCACGACTTCGGCGTGGCTCGGTGAAGGTAACTCTCTCACCCCGCTGTGGGAAATCCCCTTCCCCCATTCCCTGGGGCTCCTCTATTCAGCTTTCACGTACTACACCGGGTTCAAGGTCAATTCAGGCGAATATAAGGTGATGGGTTTGGCCCCGTATGGCGAACCCAAATATGTCAAAGCGATCTATGATCAAGTGCTTGACCTCAAGCCTGACGGGACGTTCCGCTTGAACATGGACTATTTCAACTACTGCACCGGACTAACCATGACAGGGAGCAAGTTCGATGCGGTGTTCGGTGGGCCGCCGCGGAAGCCGGAAAGCAAGTTGACGCAACGGGAGATGGACTTGGCCCGTTCGATCCAAGAAGTAACGGAGGAAGTTATGCTCCGTGTGACCAGGACCCTGCACCGTGAAACCGGGGTCGACTACCTCTGCATGGCCGGAGGAGTGGCGCTCAATTGTGTGGGGAACGGGCGGATTCTACGAGAGGGTCCGTTCAAGGGCATCTGGATTCAGCCGGCGGCCGGGGATGCGGGTGGAGCGGTAGGCGCTGCGCTGTCTGCCTGGCACCGGTATGATGATCAGCCGAGGCTCACGACGGGCGTTGACCGGATGAAGGGGAGTTATCTAGGACCGAATCATACCAATGGTGAGATCGAACGGTTTCTTAAGAAGGTCGATGCTCCGTATGAAATCCTCGGCGACGAGCTGCTCTTTGATCGCGTGGCTAAGAATCTTGCTGAGGGCAAGGTCGTCGGATGGCTGCAGGGGCGGATGGAGTTCGGTCCGCGAGCGTTGGGAGGTCGCAGCATCCTCGGGGATGCCCGAAATACCAAGATGCAGTCGGTGATGAATCTCAAGATTAAATATCGCGAATCGTTCCGCCCCTTTGCCCCTTCGGTCGTACGGGAACGCGTATCGGATTTCTTCGAGATGAATACGGACAGTCCCTATATGTTGTTGGTCGCGCCGGTGCAGGAAAAGCGGCGGGTACCGCTGCCGGCCGAACAGACCGGCCTCTGGGGGATCGACCTCCTCAACGTTCCGCGATCCGATATTCCAGCTGTCACCCATTTGGACTATTCAGCCCGGATTCAAACCGTTCATGAGGCAACCAATCCGCGGTATTACCGGTTGCTCAAATCGTTTGAAGCGCAAACCGGCTGTCCCGTTCTCGTCAACACCTCTTTTAATGTTCGCGGAGAGCCGATTGTGTGTACACCGGAGGATGCGTTGCGGTGCTTTATGCGCACCGAAATGGATGTGTTGGTGTTGGAGAATTGTGTCCTCTACAAATCGCAGCAAAAGCCGTTGGCGAACGACACGAACTGGCAAAAGGAATTCGAGCTAGACTAGGAGAGGGCAACATGAATCGATCATACCAATCACCTAGCCAGAAAGATTTGCGGCAGTTTGGGCTCCTGGTTGGGAGTGTGTTTGCCGCGATCGGATTGTGGCCTCTCCTGTTTCGGAGTGAATCGCCTCGCCTTTGGGCGATGATTCTCGCAAGTCTGCTCATTGTTCTCGGTGCGGTTGTTCCGCAGAGTCTGAAACAGGTTCACTACGGCTGGATGAAGATCGGTCATGTTCTCGGCTCGATCAACACGAGGATCATCCTCGGAATCATTTATTATCTTCTCATTACCCCGATGGGGCTTGTTATGCGGCTGATGGGTAAAGATTCCATGCATCGCGCGATGGTCAAGGAAGTCACAACCTATCGCGTTGTGAGAGCCCCGCGGCCCCGGCAGCATATGCAAAACCAATTCTAGAAGAACAGGAAAGGCGGACATATGCTCCAAGAACGACAGCTAATGTCTCCGCATGTTGCACCTACGCGATAGGCAGGCGCCTTGTAGAAACTCTTTTGAGCGGCATAACCATTTTGACATATGGCCTAGGGTCACTACGTAGTACACACATCCGAATAGGATCCCGGAGAAATCGTTTGGGTTATCGGCGATACCAGTCCTGCGTCAGTTGGACCGTGGTCTTGCCTCCATGGCTTTGTAGAGTCGATGCTCGTTGAACTATTGTTCCAAGCCATACAGGGTTGGTCGAACGTACGAGCGGCACCATCAAAAGAACCCTGATGCCGTACGCTCAAACGTGCGGTGGTGCGGGCCATCACTGGTCCTTTCGTAATCGGCCTGAGGCGAGCCTGTGAACTGCAATCGAAGCGGGTGTTGAAATACTTGTGAATTGGAGTAATGCAATGGCCACTGAGAGAATTCGTACAGGGGCGAGAAGTCTCATGCACATATGTGGCAATACGGCTCTTGTGGCCACCAGCATGATTATTGCCATTCTGTTTTGCGAGCTAGGCTTGCGCATGGTCGGCTATACGAACCCTGCCGATTTTAAACCTCCACGCACAGGTATGGCACCTAGGCACTACTATGTATCAGACCCAATCAACGGCTATGACATTGCTAAAAATTTTTCTGACGGTGGTTTCTTGGCTCCCGATTACATCCATGCGTATGGAGCTCCGATTCCGGTTTCCTCCAATAGTTTGGGTTGCCGCGATCGATCATTCGATCCACAAGACGGCTATGTATTGCTGCTCGGGGATAGCCTTACCTGGGGATATGTTGCGCTTGAGCAAACCTGGGGAGCAATACTTGAACAGCATCTCGGTAGGAGAGTGCTGAAATGCGGGGTCGGAGGCTATGGTTCGCGCGCCGAGCTGCACAAGCTGGAAGACGTCGTTGCTCGTGCAGGACGACCGCGGTTGGTGATTGTCGGGCATTTCACGAATGATCTCCTTGATGACTATCTGTATCCTAGTATAACGGTGATCGACGGATATGCGGTCAGCAAGGCGGTACTGGCCGATCCTACGAGAGGTGGTCGCAAAGTCCGTTCCGATGAGCACCTACAGGCACTGTTGAAAAAATCCCTAGAACCGCAACCTAAATCTATAGGTTTCATCGGCCGTGCGAAAGATATGATGGCCGCGCATTCGATCCTGTACAACCTGTTGCAGGATTCTGAAGCTCGACGGCGCGTCGCGTCCTGGTTCGGCTTTGCAAAACCGCCCTCTCCGCTTCCTGGGGTAGAAGCCTTTCGGGACGTAGTCGAATTCCCTTGGCTGGAGCAAGCCTGGGAAGGACATCTCGAGAACCTACGACAGTTGAATTCAGCGGTGGAAGCGTTAGGTGCCACCATGCTCGTCGTGATGTTCCCAGCGGCTGCTCAGGTCTATGACTCATTGCGACCACAGGAAGACAATCTTCAGTGGGAGTATCCTAATCAACGGCTGACGGAGTTCTTTCAACGAGAACACATTGCGTTTGTTGACTTATTGCCGGCATTCCGGCGGTATGCGTACTGCAGTGGAAGTTCGACGGCCCATGCTGAGGGCGACTTGTATTGGGCTCACGATCGTCATCCGAATGTCAGAGGTAATCGTTTAGCCGGGTTTCTGATTAACCGCCAGGTACTGGAAGGGACCTTCGTGAAAATTGACGACCAGAGTGCGCGATTGTCGGGCATTGATCAACTCTTGAATGCAGAGGGTCGATGTCGCTTTAGTGGAGACTCTCAATGACAGAAAACTAGGCAGCTCGGGGACGCTCGTGGAACGGCAAAGGCATTCGTAATCAATCTTGAGTGTGTAGTTCTAGCGATGATTATCCTTGGGTTGCGTGATTATGAACGCACGAACGAGAAACCGCCCGAAGTGTATCAAATTCTTGTCTTGAGAGATGTCTACATGGAGGTCATACAAGGGTTGGCTCAAGCAGACCTTTCCGCTTAGTGAGAGGAAGGTATGTGTCCTACATAACACACCTTTCGATGCCTCTTCATTCAGATGCGTGGGGTGCTGAATAAAGAACTCCAGAAGCATTTACACACCCAGCGCGTGTTCCGTCAATCGAGGTACATGCCTTTAGTCGAAGGAGGAGCAAGTATGGGAGAATTTCTGACCGAATTGTGGGCCTTCATGAAAGAGCGCAAGAAGTTCTGGCTGTTGCCGGTCCTCTTGGTATTATTGATGTTCGGAACGCTGATCGTTTTCACGCAAGGATCCGCGGTTGCTCCGTTCATTTATACGTTGTTCTAGGGCGTGTCATCAGTTGAGCCATATGCCAGAAGGCGAGATAAACAGCGTCGAGGAAGTTGACGGCGCGTTTACCGTATCTGGTGGCAAGAGCGCGGTCGTGCTTGAGTTTTGCGAAGAAACTCTCGATTAAATGTCTGGCCTTGTACCTGCCCTGATCGTATTCGCGCTGTTCCGTGCGGTTGGACTTGGGCGGGATCACGGGTTTGACGCCCGCTTGTACAGCCCAAGGACACGCTATGGATGACTCGGAAATCTCCAAACCGCTTTGGCGGGTCTCGCCACGCAATCCTGGGGCGGTAACGGTATACCACCGCTTCAATGAACAGCCGGTTATCCTTGGCCGCCCCGCCAACATGCCCCTCGCGTCCGAGCAGGAAAATCCTTGACCCGCTCCCACTGGTCGTCCCGTAACGCATAGAACCTATCTCAAAATAGTTGACGGCTCGGACATTCATCTCTATAAGTCCCGTCATGCTGCGGTTGCGCGATGACCAATGGGACCGGATTCGCGAACATTTTCTCGAAGAACATGTTCCGGATTCCCGTCCTGGGCGGAAACCCGTCCCTACCCGAGTGGTTTTGGAAGCGGTGCTCTGGATCCTCAATACCGGCGCCCAATGGCATTTCCTCCCCCAGTGCTATCCCAACTACAAAGCGGTGCATCGCCGTTTTCAGCAGTGGGGTCAACCGGGGGCGTGTCACGGACACCTTTTGATCGCCGAGATAGATCGAGCCCGCCTCATGCGCCCACTTCTTGAGATCTGGGTCTGTCGGATGGTAGTCCGGCCCCGTGACCTCCTCGCGCTCCATCAGCATGATACTCTCGGCCACCAAGCGCCCCATCTCCAGCATCACCGCGTCCAATGCCTGCTTGCCCGAGTGGATGACGCGGACCAGGGTTTCCGCATCCGACCTTCGCCCGCAATCGTCCGCAAACCCGTCACCGCGTGCTTCCGTTGTCTCGGGTCTTGTCTCATCGATGGCTCCTTTCGTTCTCGTTCCCGTGGAATATTCCACAGAAGGAGCCACTCATTCAAAATTCAACGGACTTCAATATAACCTCGTGGCAGTACGTGCGGACGTATCTAGCTGAGGGGTGTTCGCCTGAGCAGATTGCTGGACGGCTCCGACGCGCGTATCCTGACGACATGGCGAAACAGCTGTCGACCGAGACCGTCTATGCGGGCTTGTATGTCTTGCCCCGTGGGACCCTGCGGAGCGAACTGCTGGCAGCCCTGCGGCAGGCGCGCAAGGCGCGTCGACCTCGGTCGCGAGGGACCGATCGACGGGGCCAAATCCCCAAGATGACGCCGCTCACCGAGCGGCCCGCTGAGGTGGCCACCCGTACGGTGCAGGGCCACTGGGAAGGCGATCTTCTCAAGGGGGCCCGCAATGGCTCGGCCGTCGGCACACTGGTGGAGCGGACCACGCGCCTGGTCATCCTGGCCCGGATGAAGGGGACAGATGCGGCAAGTGCCCGTCAGGGTTTCACGAAGAAGCTCCGGCACGTGCCCGCCGCGCTGTACAAAACCCTGACGTACGATCGAGGCAAAGAGATGGCCGAGCACGAACGCTTGGCTCAACGACTCGCGATCCGCGTCTTCTTCGCCGATCCTCATTGTCCCTGGCAACGTGGCACCAACGAGAACACGAATGGCATGCTGCGCCAGTACCTGCCCAAGGGGACGGACCTCTCGACCTACACCCAACGGGAGCTGAACGCCATTGCCCATCGCCTGAACACGCGCCCACGAAAATGTCTCAACTTTGCCACGCCACTGGAGCTGTATGCGCACCTGCGCCATCATTCACCCGTTGCACTTGGACCTTGAAACCGCCCTGGCAAAAGACCTTGGAAATTATTGTTCTGCCGAAAGATGAGCAGAGGCTAGAGGTCGAGAAGGTTGGGAAAAGATTGATCCGAAGGGCTAGAAGCTGGTCCGAAACGCCGGTCTAGTTGTCATTTATGCGTAATGGCGTGTCGGTGTTTGATCCTGTCAATCCTTAGGTACTCACTTCCTGTCAATCGCTTCTATGGTCGCAGCATTGGAAGGTCTTGAGGTTAGGAGAGTGAACAGTCTATGTCGCATCAACCCAGGATCGAAAAGTTGATCGGCTTGAACTGACCGTTGTTTGACCCTTCAGCGGAACAGGCTGTTAGTCCACATATCATATCCATTTCGGCTCGCAGGTCGATATGGTCACCAGCTCTTGACAGTGGTACGCCGACAGTTAATTTCCCTTGGGGGTCGATCTTAACGTTCATGAAGATATTGAACGTTGTAGAGATCTCAGCTTCTGAGATGCCGTGCTCCCTCAGGCAAAGAAGGAGATTCTCAAAACAGCTCGGATGATGGCCTTTGTGCTCGTAAAGGATCTCAAACATCTCCTGGCTGCATGGCGTCAGCAGGAAATCGTGTAGGCCGACGGTGTCCTCAGCAATAGTGAACATGGGTTTGCTGTTGTTTGCATAGAGAATGTCGCCTGTTGTCAGATAGATTCGGCCCGCATAGTCCAGCGAACGACCTGAAGAAAGCCGGCAATCATGATCGTGCTCGTTGAACGCAAAAAGGTCGGAGACTTGCTCGCCGAAAGGGTCGATGACCCGTAATACTTGACCCTGCTTGATCTTAAACGAGCGACCACTCTGTGGCGGGATGCGGATGGTGGCAGAAACAGTCACGTTGTGTCATTCCTATGAGAGCGGAAAGGGCAAGACCAATCACCTGGAACGGCCCGGCCGGAATATTGACGTGCTTCAGAATTTTCGCCAAAGCTGGTCAGCATTGGGTTGATCGAACCCTGGTTTACCATCTCGCGAGCCCGAATGGTTTGCTTTATGGTTTCAAACTTTCCGAGCGCGCGTAAGCGTTCAAATTGTTGGTGGAGGTTGAACACCATGGTCGGGTATGGACGGGTTCGTGCGAGACGCGAGGCTTTGGGGTGCATTCCAATGACGTACATAGCTCGACCGCCGATGCTGTATGAAAAGTGGTGGCTGGCAGGGTCGTCAACCACCGTGGAGTCCCAGGCGAAGAACTCGGAGTCAACGGAGTGCATGGCCTGAAGCTGAGTCCACAGCAAATCCTCAAAGTGTTGTTCCGATTCGATCAATGGCCCACGAAACATTGAAATGAAAGTAATAAAATGGTTATCGACGGATGGGAATTCACGCAAAAAGCAATACAGATCATGGCAGACGGCGCGCACCGCGCTATCACTGGCAAGTTCCGGGTATAATCCGAAGCGATAGCTCCTTTGGTTAAATGCAGAAATGGCACCAGTACACGGGTAGAACTGGCCCAAGATCTGTTGTCTGAGCTGGTCATGAGCATTGACGAGCTCGGCGTCGACCGGTAGCTCAGGTGCAAGCGGTCTAGTAACCGCTGTCCCCTCGAAAGCCGCGTAGCTCGAGAACCTATCTGCCACTGGATCGACCGACAGGGGGTTCCACAGGCGCGTATCGCTGTTGGGGATGGCCTCGTCCCCACTGAGCGGAGTGTGATGGGAATCTTGTTGCATGACCACGTCCTGCCTATGTTTAGAATCGAGAATGAACGTCTATTGCTTTGACAGTTCCAATACTGCAAATTTGATCCGAGGATCTTCAGTCCTATCGTCAGAGTCCTCGCCCACTTTCCGTGAATGTGAGGCTGCTATCCGTCATGTCAAGTTCTGGTTTCACATCTAATGACAGTTCCCATTCCTTCCCATGCTTCAAGTCCCAGCTTTCAGGAGTATATTTTATGATTCCTCCTGCAGGAGTAAAGGTGAGCTCTCCAAAATAGACATGCCCCTTGACGTTGTATAAATCCACGCGGACGAACCCGAACCCGGCCGACAGCTTCGCGGCAAGTGTAAGCATCTCATCGAGATTGACTGGCTTTGGCATCAACGGCCGCACTGTACAGTTTGAGACAACAAGGTCCAGTAAATTCCATGAGGTATCGAAGATCGGGTGAATGTCGTGCGTATGATTGCGGACGATAATCTGATCAGGTACGCCATTGAAACAGTAGAACTTATAGTCTAGCGGTGGATTACCATCCTGATCTTTCAGACATTCCTCAATTACAATACGGGGTTTAATGCCGTAGTACTGATACTCGCGTCCATGCCAATAATAATTGCTAGCCAACCAGCCCGAGACTGTCCTGACGATCTCATCTCGGTCCGCATGTCCCTTGACAATGATCACTTGTCCGGCGGCGTGGCTCGGCTTGATCACGTACTCGGCCGGCAGCAGCTCAAACGGGATCGCACGGGGGTCATTCCCATGCCATAAAAGCTTGGTTAGATACCTCTCACCAACCGTGCTTGTTACATGAGCTCGTACCGCATACTTATCCGCCAGCCGAGTAAACCGAGGGGGCATGTCACCTCGATTCCAGGTGATCATGCGCCAAAACAGCTTCTCCGTGAAAGTCTGGGGATTCGTCAAGTTGAGAGGTTTGCCATGGATCCGAGAATAGCTTCGCAACAGGAAGGCCTCGCCTTCCGCCCGACGCATGACCCGACGCTTCACGCTTCGGTATTGATCGGCGAGCCAGGTATCCCGTAGCTTGCCTCGAAGGGTAGTGATTTCTCTTGGCTGGACAACGTGTTCCATCGTGCTGCCCTTAGTCTCTAAGGTATCACTGACTCCAAAAGATGCACCACTCGGTACGGTCCTAGTGCGCGTAATTGGGCATCACGTTTCTATCGGTAGAGTAAGCATTAAATCCATACCCTCAAAGAGGGGCGTACACCTCTATCGCGCATTCTCCTTGGTGCAATCTGCTTCCAAGTTGACGCTCTCCCTAAATGCGAGGACAGGTCCCTCGCTCGATCGACACATACTCACGGAAGCCTCAAGAGGCGTCTTTTACGGGACCAGTCAAGTTTGCATGGAAAAGTCGAGAAGTGGTTGCGGGGAGAGGATTTGAACCTCTGACCTTTGGGTTATGAGACTGTCAGAAAGAGTTTCTGAATACCTGATCTTTCGTCCGGGTTTTCGCTTTTACAAGTTAATCGATGACCGTGCAACTTTCTATCTGGTGCAATGACTTCTATGAATTCCATCCTTTGCGACGCTCTTTGGCGGAATTTTAGCGCATACGCTGTACGTAAAGCATAAAATCATGATAGGGTGGGTCGGGTGATTCGTGGTTTTCGCGACAAGACGACAGAACAGTTCTTCGCCGGAAAGACCGTGAAGGAGTTTTCCAGTTTTAGAAAGGTGGCCGAGAGGAAACTCACGGTGCTCGACAACGCGGCCGATCTGAAAGATCTCCTCTCACCGGCAGGAAATCGACTTGAAAAATTGACGGGGGATCGGTTCGGACAACACAGTATTCGAATTAACGATCAGTGGAGAATTTGCTTTGTGTGGATGGCTGATGGTCCCCACGAGGTGGAGATCACCGACTATCACTGAGGGAGAGCACATCATGACAAGAAACGGCATGCGACCAATTCATCCAGGTGAAATTTTGCTGGAAGAGTTCATGAAGCCATCAGATTCGCCGATTAATGCCAACACACTAGCCAAGGCCCTCGACGTGCCGGCGAATCGAATTACGGCAATTATTAAAGGGCAGCGTGGCATCACCGGGGATACCGCAGTGCGTCTGGCCACGTTCTTCAACACCACGGCGGAATTCTGGATGAATCTGCAGAAGACCTATGAGCTGCGGCTTGCCGAACAAGCTTTGTCAGTGAAAGTCAGGAAGCATATCGAGCAACGGAGAGAAGCACTCGTGACTGCTTGATATCGCTACCAGAGAGTTGCTGCAATTATCACCGTCCCAATTGCGTTCTTCGCTCTAACCTCCTGCGTGAGTGGGTAATACTTTCGAATACAGTGTTCCGCCGATTAGGAATTCCGTCGGCATTGTGGCGGCACCGACGTCTCTTGGTGTGGGTTGTTCGGGGCGGCCGGGGGCGCGGCGGCGCAGATCGTGAGCCGGATGTCGAATCTGGCGGACGTGATCTGGAACAACGCGCCGAAGAGCATCCTGGATCCGTTCCCCAGCCAGGTGAATCCCAACGCCAAGGGGGCGGGGTACTAGGGTACTAAAGACTGTAGGATCTGTAGCCCTACTCCCAGGGGCAGCAGTTAGAGGGCTGGTTCGGATATCCGAGCCAGCCCTCTACTTTTTGGCGTGACGGGTTTCGAACGGACGAGTCCGTTGGTTCACTTGCAGGGGTTGATGTTCAATTGAAGTGGTCGAGAAGAGGTAAGAAGATGAGAGTTGGTTGCGGGGAGGCGATTCGGTCACGATTTTGTCGCACGGTGAAAATCGCCCTAACGGCGTGAGCTGCAATGCTAGGAACTGAGTAGGAACCTGTTGAACTTCTCAAACGCCCCCCCTGGAGTTCCAACGGATTGACCGAATGGTGGTGTAGGGATACACTCGCGTCGCGAGAGTCGTGACAAGTAGAGCCTGTTTCTAAAGAACAACATGAGTGACATCTTCATCAGTTACGCCAATGAGGATCATGACCGGGTCCGATCACTGGCGGAGGCACTTGAAGCCCAAGGCTGGTCAGTCTTTTGGGATCGCACGATCCCATCTGGCAAGACATGGCGAGAAATCCTTGAGCAGGGGTTGCGCGACGCGCGATGTGTTGTGGTGGTGTGGTCAAAGACCTCAATTGAATCGAAATGGGTGCAGGAAGAGGCGGATGAGGGGCGCGATCGTGACATTCTACACCCCATACTAATAGATGATGTAAAACAACCACTAGGTTTCAGAACCATTCAGGCTGCGAAGCTAGCTGGATGGAACTTCAGGGATCCCTCGCTCGAATTCAAGCGATTCCTCAGGGATTTGGAAAGCACACTCGGCCCACCTCGACCAGGGGAATCATTATCGTCCCCGACAGGCATGCAGCCCCCAGAACAGCTACCTTCTGACATGGTAAAGGTGCCGAAAGGGCCATTTTTGTATGGTGAGCAGAAAACTCGTGAGACGATTGGTCATGACTATTGGATCGACAAATTTCCCGTGACCAATGAAAAGTACGCAGCCTTCATTGCAGCGGGTGTCTATAAAAATCCTCAGCACTGGTCACCGGAAGGGTGGAAGTGGAAGACCGAAAATAACATCACAGGTCCGCTATACTGGAATGACGCAAAATGGAACAAGCCCGATCATCCCATGGTGGGAGTGAGCTACTACGAGGCGGATGCCTATGCCACATGGGCCGGCAAGCGCCTCCCCACCGAGCAAGAGTGGGAAAAGGCGGCACGAGGGACGGATGGGCGCAAGTTCCCTTGGGGAGAGGAATTCGACGAAGGAAAATGCAACCATAGGTCCATGAGCTACTTTGGTGCTATGTCTAGCTTTTTCCGTAGTGTGACCACGCCAGTCACGCAGTACCCCAACGGGGTCAGCCCCTATGGTTGCTATGACATGGTGGGAAATGTGTTCGAGTGGTGCTCAAGTCCATATAGCAACATGATGCTCAAAGGGCGGGTAGTCCGTGGTGGGGTTACCCTTACGGGCATTTTTTGCATCAAGCAGACCAATCTGCATGCTTCGAATCGGTGGGGGTTCGAGGCCCACGAGCAGGAAAACGGCCTCCTTGGTTTTCGTCTCGTCCAGGACATTGAGCCCTAACCCCTTGCCCCTTGTTCATTGACTCTTTGCTCTTCTCCGGGACATCAAGTCCAGGTCGCGAAGTCACATTGACTCCAACGGGGACCGGGTGAGCATCAACTCACCCCCTTTCTCTTTCTCCGGCGTTCAGGTAACGTTTCCGACCGAGGCCGCACGGGTCGCTCCCGATGAATTGGCTTTCTCCCCGGTTCGCGCGGCCTCGATATTCCCCCGGAGAAGCGTCACAGGGAAAGGACGCACCCTTTGCCTTCCGATCCGGGCCAGCCCCTCCTTATTTTGTGTCGTGTGTCTTGAATAGACAAATCTGTAGCTGTGGCGCGGGGGTCCGCGTTGTAATGATAGCTGTTTGAGAAGAGAAGAAAAAACGATGGGAGTTGGTTGCGGGGAGAGGATTTGAACCTCTGACCTTTGGGTTATGAGCCCAACGAGCTACCAGGCTGCTCCACCCCGCGACGGAATGCTAACAAAGGGCTGAACGGCAAGTCAAGTTGACGTGTTGCACGATTGCATTCTCGCCGCTGCGATGTTAAAGCGATGGCATGCGCATTGTCTTCATGGGTACGCCGGAATTCGCTGTGCCGTCGCTCGAAGCGCTCCTTCGATCTGATGATCAGGTGGTCGGAGTGGTGTCACAGCCGGATCGACCGAAGGGCCGTGGACAACAGCTTGTCCCCCCACCGGTGAAACTTGTCGCTGAGCGAGCTGGTATTCCTGTCCTACAGCCGCTCAAGATTCGCACCCCGGAATTTTTGCAAGCTCTTTCAGCCTGGCGGCCGGATCTAATTGCCGTCGCAGCCTACGGACGCATTCTGCATACACCGATTCTTCGACTTCCCCCAATGGGTTGCGTGAATGTGCATGGCTCACTGCTGCCGAAATATCGCGGCGCAGCTCCGGTGCAGTGGGCCGTCATCAATGGCGAGAACTCTACGGGTATTACCACGATGCTCATGGATGAAGGAATGGATACGGGGCCGATGCTGCTCCAGGAGAAGTTGGCAATCTTGCCTGACGATACGGCTGGGACATTGGCACCTCGTCTGGCGGAGTTGGGTGGCAGACTGCTTGTCGACACGATCACACAACTGAAAGCCGGGACGTTGATACAAACGAAGCAGGACGACGGACAGGCGACCTTGGCGCCGCTCTTGAAAAAGGAGGACGGCCTGATCGATTGGGCGATGAAGGCAACGGCGCTTGGCAATCGAGTGCGAGGGCTTTCTCCCTGGCCGGGGGCCTATACGTTTTTCGGTCAGGAGCGTTGGAATATCTGGAAGGCGGTTCCGAATATGGGTGCTGCGACCGATAAACCTGGTACGATCGTCGCGGTGAATAAGCAGGCGATCGTGGTGGCGACCGGCGATGGTCTTCTCGACATCCGCGAAATTCAGACTGCCAATTCTAAACGCATGTCGGTCGGACAATTTTTGGCTGGACACCGCGTCATGGCCGGCGGACAACTGGGTTCATCGACTGCATAACTCTTCTCTTCACAACAGTAGTCTTCTCCTTGCTCCGACGATGACTGGCGAAAGACAGGTGGGTACTGATGTGCGGGGGCTTTCTCCACGATCTATTGCTCTCTCTATCCTTCTGTCCTGTCAACGAACTGATGGCGCACTCGATGAACTCATCGAGCAACATGCCGCGGCGGTTCCGCAGCCACGTGACCGGTCGTTGGTGATGGGACTGGTGTATGGGGTCTTACGGCGGCAAGAGACGATCGATTGGAGACTTGACGCCGTACTCTCCAAACCTCTCCACAGGTTGCCTCTTGTCGTTCAAATGTTACTGCGGCTTGGCGCCTATCAGCTGTTGTTTCTCGATCGCATCCCTGCTTCGGCAGCGGTGAACGAAACCGTCCGACTAGCCAAATCCCACGCCGAACAACTGGGACGCGATTGGGGTGGGTTGGTGAACGGAGTCCTGCGCAACCTCATTCGTGTACCGACGCCGCCTTTTCCGGATCCAGCCGTACACCCGGCCCGATCTCTGTCCGTCCAGTATGGAATCCCTGAATGGCTGACCGAACGGTGGCTTGATCGAATGGGGTTTGAACAAGCAGAATCTGCTTGTCGAGCAAGCAGCACGATCCCAAGTGTCACGCTTCGAGTGAACTCCAATCGACTAACCAGGGAAGAGTTCCTGGAGCGATTGAGGCAAGGAAATGTTGCTGCTCGCCCTGCCGTTTTCAGCTCGGTAGGAGTCGTGCTGGGAAAAGGCCAGGATGTCACGTCGTTGCCGGGGTTCCAGACAGGAGATTTTTATGTCGAAGACGAGGCGGCTCAACTCATACCTCCGATCGTGGATCCGCAACCGGGAGAAACCCTGTTGGATGCCTGCGCTGCTCCGGGCGGCAAGACGATGCACCTTGCCGAACTCATGGGCAATCGCGGAACGATCTACGCGGTCGATCGGAAGACTTCCAGGATGGACTTGCTGCGACAAAATTGTGGAAGATTGCGCGTTCAGAGCGTCGTGCCGATCGTCGGCGATGTGAGAAATCCGTCCGAATGGTCTGGAATGATTGCGCAGGGATCGAACGTTCGTGATGGGCCGCTGTTCGATCGCATCCTCGTGGATGCCCCTTGCAGCGGCCTGGGCGTGTTGCGTCGGCATCCTGAAGCGAAATGGCGGAAGGACGGTTTGGCGTTCGCCAGGCACCAGAAACTTCAAGCCGAAATCCTTGACTCGATGGCTACTTGCTTGCGACCTGGTGGAGTGCTGGTCTATAGTGTTTGTTCAACGGAAACGGAAGAAACCGAAGAGGTCGTGAGCCGTTTTTGCCAGGCCTATCCAGGATGGATGCGTGAATCCGTGGCTCCGTGGCTTCCCGCCATCGCGCTTCCTTTTATGACAGACCAAGGTGCGCTCTCCACTATGGGTAATAGCTTCGGGATGGACGGTTTTTATGCCATCCGCTTGCGGAGGAACGAGTGATGGGTCATCCGATTTACATCGCGCCCTCGATTCTCTCTGCGGATTTCGCGCGCTTGGCCGACGAAGTTGCAGCCGTAGAGCGAGCGGGTGCCGACCTGCTGCATGTCGATGTGATGGACGGTCATTTCGTTCCGAACCTGACGGTGGGGCCGCCCATCGTCGAAAGCCTGAAAAAAGTCACGAAGCTACCGCTCGACGTTCATTTGATGATCACCAACGCCGATGCCTTCATCCCTGAGTTTGCTGAAGCGGGCGCTGATTATCTGACCGTTCACGTTGAAGCCTGTCCACATCTTCACCGGACGGTTCAATCGATTAAGGAACGGGGAGTCAAGGCCGGAGTGACGTTAAATCCTGCCACTCCCCTCTCGTTGCTCCAAGAGATCTTGGAGGATGTCGATCTGCTGTTGATCATGTCGGTGAATCCAGGATTCGGTGGGCAGACATTTATCCCATCGATACTCAAGAAAATCACTGAAGCACGGACGCTATTGGACAGGATCAACAGCCGGGCCCTGCTTGAAGTAGATGGAGGGGTGAAGGTGGACAACGCAAGGGAAATCGTGGCTGCCGGCGCCACGGCTCTTGTGGCAGGTTCCGCTATTTTTTCTCAACACGACTATACGGCGACGATCGCAGCCATGAGAGCCGTCGCAGAGACGGTCGTTCAACCGGCGCCCCGCGCAGCGGTCAATCGATAGGCCATTGATGGTGGACATCTCCACAGTCATCGACAGCCTTCATCCCCTCGAAATCAAAGTCCTCACGACGTTGGGTGCAGGGCTGCCTGGGACCGCTTTGGACAGCGAGCAGTTGGCCGCAGCCGCTGAATTAGAGCCTTCGCAACTCAGCATGGCCGTGGAATGGCTGCTTGCCAAATCGCTGATCGCAATCCAGACAGAGACTGTGACCCCCATGGTGTCGCTGACGAAGATTGGGGAGGAGTATTACCTGACTGCTTCGCCTCTCGAGCGAGTTCTGGCTGCCGCGCGTGAAGCAACTGGCACGGGGACGCGACTGACCATTCCCGATCTTCAGGCCCAAGGGGGACTCGATCCTTCCGATGTCAGCAAAGCCGTCGGACGACTCAAGAAGGAAGGGGCACTCCTGATCATTCAAGGAGGCTGTGTCGAAACGACCGGACGCCAGAGCCCGACGGCTGAGGCAATCCGAATGCTCCTGGGAGAAATACATGACTCACCGAAGGAGCTGAAGAGTTTTACGGAAGCCCATCGTCATGTCATTGAAGACTTTGCCGTGAAACGTGGCAATGCTAAAGAGCCGTTTCGGATTGACGAGCGAGTGGCGCGCTCATTCATATTATCCACGGATGGCGCCAGCGCAGCCGAACAACTGTTGAAGCAAGGGGTGGCGGAAGAGGTTTCACAGTTGACTCCAGACCTGTTGAAGGACGGGAGTTGGCGCCAGAAGCGATTTCGAAAGTACACCATCAGTCTGCGCCCACCTCGTATCGGAACTGGAAAGAAACATCCCTATCGCGAATTTCTCGATACGGTCAAAACCAAACTTGTGAGCATGGGTTTCCAAGAGATGCGGGGGGCGCTGGTCGAAACGGAGTTCTGGGACATGGATGCCCTGTACATGCCGCAATTCCATCCAGCCCGGGACATTCATGACGTCTATTTCGTCAAGGAGCCCAGCCATACCACCGCCGTGGACGAGCCATTCTTGTCGCGTGTTGCCAAGGTGCATGAGAACGGCGCAGGAACTGGTTCCACGGGGTGGGGTTATTCCTTCGATGTTGACCGGGCCAGACGTTTGGTGTTGCGGAGTCAGGGCACGGCGGTTTCGGCTCGAACGCTTGCCGCCTCTCCCCACATTCCTGGGAAGTATTTCTCGATTGCCCGGTGTTTTCGCTATGACCAGGTTGATGCCACCCATGCAACGGATTTTTTCCAGGTGGAGGGAATCGTGCTGGGAGAAGACATCAACTTCAGGACGCTGTTGGGGCTCCTGAATTTGTTTGCCCGGGAAGTGGCACAAGCTAAGGAAGTGAAGTTCTTGCCGGCCTATTTTCCGTTTACCGAACCGTCGGTCGAGTTGCACGTGCGGCATCCACGCCTGGGGTGGATGGAACTCGGCGGAGCGGGGCTCTTTCGTTCCGAGGTGACGTTGCCGCTCGGGGTCACTGTGCCGGTGATTGCCTGGGGGTTGGGGCTCGATCGCATGGCGATGGTGGCGTTGGGCATCCATGACATACGCGAACTCTTCACGGATAACTTGGAATTGATCCGCACGACCAGAGGAGCCTTCTAAGTACCTCATGCCCACCATCACTGTTTTCAAGGACGACTTGGAATCCCTTTTGAACGGGGCCGGAACTGCAAGTCGAGCGGTCTCGATCGAACAGTTGGAAGAGTGGCTCATGCTCGTCAAGGGCGAGTTGAAGGGGCACAACCCTGAAACCGGAGAGTTACGCATCGAGCTCCAAGACAGCAACCGGCCGGACCTCTGGTGTTGCGAGGGGATTGCCAGACAAATTCGCATCAAGCAACAGGGCGGGCTGAAGCCCTATTCTTTTTTCGCTCAAGAACCGAAGTCACCGCATTATCTGATCGTGAAACCCGGTATGGAGCAAGTACGCCCGTACGTGGCAGCCTGTACGGCTAAGGGGTATCGGGTGACCGAGAAGGGGTTGGCTCAGCTGATTCAAACGCAGGAGAAGCTGGCCGACATCTTTGGGCGCAAGCGCAAGACCGTCTCGATCGGAATCTATCAGCTGCGGAATATTACCTTTCCTGTGACGTATGAACTGGTGAAGCCGGACGAAGTGCGATTTACCCCATTGGGTATGGAAGCGACGATGACCCTGTCTGAAATTCTCATGGTTCATCCCAAGGGATTGGAGTACGGACCTATTCTGGCCGTCAAAAGTCTGCTCCCTATCCTCCGCGATGCGAAGAATCAGCCGTTATCGTTCCCGCCGATCATTAACAGCCGGGAAATCGGAGAAGTACGGGCGGGTGATGATGAGCTCTTCGTCGAGGTGACCGGGACGGATCTACTCATGGTGATACTTTCACTGAACATCTTCTCGACGAATTTGGCCGACCGTGGCGCGACCATCGAGCCGGTGGAAATACGATATCCGACGGGCACGATGCTGGGTAAACGGGTGAGGACACCTCACGATTTCGGAAAACCAAAAACGATTCGAATCGAAGCGATTGAACAGGCTCTGGGCCAGGAGCTCGGCGAGACAGTCGTGAAGCAGGCTCTTGAGGCGTATGGGTACAGCGTGTCGGCAGGAAAGGGATCGGTTAAAGCAAAGCTCCCACCGTATCGGCACGATTTGATGCATATGATGGATGTGGTCGAAGACGTTGCGATGGGTCGTGGCTATGACGAGTTTACCCCGATCATGCCAGCGCAATTTACGGTGGGCGGATTATCCGCTATTGAACAACTGTCCGATCGATCCCGAGAATTGATGGTGGGGCTCGGGTTTCAGGAAATCATTTCGAACATTCTCGGTTCACCGGACCAATACTCAAAATTTATGCGTCTCGATGGCACCGAATGGGGACGGACAGTGGACGTCGACAATGTCATGTCGTTGAGTTTCTCTTGCCTCCGACAATGGATGTTGCCCTCATTGCTGCGCATCGAAGCCGCCTCGAGCCGGGCGTTCTATCCCCATCGCCTCTTCGAAGCCGGTGATGTGGCGATTCCCGATGGGACCCACGAGTTGGGTTCTCGAACGGAAACGGTCTTGGGCGCCCTGATCGCTCACGCCACGACCCATTTCTCAGAAATCCACTCGTGTCTCGATGTCCTGTTGTACTATCTCGGCACGGAGTACAGTCTTGAGCCGATGCAGCATCCGTCTTTTCTAGAAGGCCGTGCAGGCCGCATTCTCGTCTCGGGCAAGTCCGTCGGCGTTATCGGCGAAGTCCATCCGGAAGTCCTCGAACGTTGGCAGATCGCCATGCCGGTTGTGGCCTTCGACGTGAATCTTTCGCAGTTGGCGACGCTTGGGAGGGTGGAAACGACGGAAGGGCAACGACAATTGTCGCTTTCCCATCCGTCGAACATTCTATCGAACGCGTGAAGTTATGCCGTGGCAGGGGTCAAGTGCTGCTTGGCGAGGCCGATGAGTTGCTCAAACCCCGCGGCGTCCTTGATCGCCATGTCGGAAAGAACCTTGCGATCCAACGCGACATTGGCCTTCTTAAGGGCATTGATGAACCGACCGTAGGTCATGCCCTGTGCCCGGACTGCCGCGCTGATGCGAGCGATCCACAGTTGCCGGAAGTCCCGCTTTCGGTTCTTACGACCTGTATATGCGTAGGTCAAGCCCTTATCAACGCTTTCTGTCGCCGAGCGAAAAAGGCGGCTTTTCCCGCCGTATTGTCCCGACGCCAACTTGATCCGCTTCTTTCTCCGCTGCCGAGTTTTTGGTCCACCCTTTACGCGAGGCATGATTCATTACTCCTTTTGGGTCCTGAAATTCACAACACCACACGATCACTGACTATGCGTACGGCAGGAGACGATTCAACGCTGAAACGACCGTTGGGTCGACGACCGCGGTTCCGCTCAAGCGGCGCTTCCGGTCGTGTCGCTTGCTAGTCAGGATGTGCCGTTTGCCCGCTTTGCGGCGGACAATCTTGCCGCTTCCTGTTTTAGCAAATCGTTTGCTCGTTCCTTTATGCGTCTTCATTTTCATGTTGGAGGTTCCCTTAGTTGAGCAATTACTGCACTGTACGTTAGTGTTTCGGAGCCACGATCATAATCAAACTGCGTCCTTCCATCCGAGGAGCATACTCGATGGTGCCGGCTTGGGCCAACTGTTCAATGACGGAATTCATCACTGCCCGACCCATCTCCTGGTTCGCCATTTCTCGTCCGCGATAGGTGAGGGTGACCTTGGTCTTGTTGCCCTCCTCTAGAAAGCTTTTCATCTGACGGACCTTAATCTCAAGATCATGCTTATCGGTCCGTGGGCGCAACTTGATTTCCTTGACTTGGGTGGACTTTTGGTGACGCCGACTTTGATGATCTTTTTTGCTCAGCTCGTACTTGTACTTCCCAAAGTCCATAATCTTACAGACCGGGGGAACGGAGTTGGGGGCGACTTCCACCAGGTCATAGCCGCTTTCTTGAGCCTGACGAAAGGCATCCGGTGTCGGGAGAACACCGAGCTGTTCTCCCTCCGGGCCGATTACTCGAACTTCTCGGACTCGGATCTCACGATTCACGCGTAGTTTGGGAACGATAGGCCACCTCTTTCTTAATGTGTGTGTTGAAGGTCTCGCTGTGTGTGTGCGACCTCAGTTTGCAGGAGATCCAACACCTCAGCCACTGTCTTAGTCCCTAAATTTGCCCCGCTTCGGCCTCGTACCGAGAGAGTCCCGCCTTGCATTTCGCGATTCCCCGCCACCAACATGAACGGGACTTTCGCCTTTTCTGCTTCACGAATCTTAAACCCGATTTTTTCGTTCCGAAGATCGGCTTCGGCACGGAACCCGACCGCCTTCAATTGCGCGACGACGGCTGCGGCGTAGTCTTGCTGATGGTCGGTGATGTTCATGACCACCACCTGCACCGGAGCCAGCCAGGTCGGAAACGCGCCCCCGTAATGCTCGATCAGAATGCCGAAAAAGCGCTCGATGGATCCCATCAGGGCGCGATGGATCATGATAGGGCGATGGGCTTTGCCGTCCTCACCAATATAATTCAGTTCAAACCGCTCCGGATTGTTGAAATCAACTTGCACCGTGGAACATTGCCAGGAGCGGCCCAACGCATCTTTGATCTTGATGTCGATCTTCGGTCCGTAGAACGCTCCTCCTCCGGGATCAAGGTGAAAGGAGATATTACGGTTTTTCAGCGCCGCTTCCAATGCGCTGGTGGCCAAGGTCCAATGTTCATCACCACCCACGGATTCTTTGGGCCGCGTGGATAAAAACACTTCAAATTGATGGAATCCGAATGTCCGTAACACGAAAAATGTAAAGTCCAGGACCCGGCTGACTTCTTGCTCCATCTGATCCGGGCGGCAGAAAAGATGGGCATCATCCTGCGTAAATCCTCGCACCCGCATGAGCCCGTGCAGCACACCGGTCCGTTCATAGCGATAGACCGTTCCCAGTTCCCCATAGCGAATGGGGAGGTCTCGATAGCTGCGAAGATGACTCTGATAGATCATGATATGGTACGGACAATTCATCGGTTTCAGCTGGTATTCACTGCCTTCCAGCTTCATCGAAGGGAACATGTTTTCGCGGTAGTAATCGAGGTGCCCACTGGTTTTCCAGAGATCAAGACGTGCGGTATGAGGCGAATAGACCAGCTGGTACCCATCTCGAATATGTTGTTCTCGCCAGAAGTTTTCAATCAACAGGCGGACTGCCGCGCCTTTCGGATGCCAGAGTACCAATCCGGGTCCGATTTCATCCTGAATGCTGATCAAATCCAGCTCTTTCCCGACTTTTCTGTGGTCGCGCCGCTTAATTTCCTCCAGCCGGGCCAGATAGGCATCCACTTCCGCTCTCGTCGGAAACGATGTTCCGTAGATCCGTTGTAACATCGGATTACGTTCATCGCCGCGCCAATAGGCCCCGGCCGTGTTGAGCAATTTGATGGTCCCAACGGAACCGGTGGTAGGGAGATGAGGCCCGCGACAGAGATCGACGAAGTCTCCTTGTGTGTAGGCGGTGATCGGCTCTCCATCGGGGAAACCTTGAATCAGCTCGACCTTGTAGTGCTCGCCACGGCCCTTGAAAAAATCTATGGCGTCCTGTTTTGAAAACTCCCGCCTTGTGATGGTGAGATTACGCTTGATGATCTCGGCAGCGCGTTCTTCGATTCGCTCTAAGTCTTCGGGAGTAAAGGGCCGTTCGAAGGCAAAGTCATAATAAAAGCTATCTTCAAGGGCCGGACCGATGGTCAGTTGTGCAGCAGGGAAGAGCTCCTTGACTGCTTGAGCCATGATATGAGTGCTGCTGTGGCGGTATACTTCGCGGCCCTCTGAACTGTCGAACCTCAGTGGTTCGACGATCGAACTTGCAGAAAGAGGACGTGACAGATCAACAATCTCTCCTTCGACTTTGGCTGCCAAAATATCGCGGTTTGTGAGTCCTAGCTGAGCTAGAGCGTCACCGACCGTTTCCCCAGTCTGAATGTCACCGCTTGGACCGTCTTTAACTGATATCTTCATGCCTTATGGATTTGATCCGCAGTGCAAACATAACGGACACCGAGTCTCTAAGAGACTGACCGGTAGCTCGAGCTGAATGGTAGGCGCGGACGGTCTTGAACCGTCGACCTCTACCGTGTCAAGGTAGCGCTCTCCCCCTGAGCTACGCGCCTATCGAAAAGGAGGCATGCTAATATAGCCTCGTTGACCGTGTCAAGGAAACGAAAGAGAAGGGCGCACTCCTTCAGCACGTCTGGAAGACGTGCGACCATCCCTTACATGTCTTGGGTCAGACACCCGTCAGTTTGCGCGACGTCACCTCACGGCAGAGCGAAGCTCTTTTCCTGCTGAAAACTTCGGGACCTTCGCCGCCGGGATTCGGAGTGATTCACCTGTCCGTGGATTTCTTCCCATTCGCGCTTTTCGCTTTGAAATCGTAAAGGTGCCGAAATTGACGAGGGAGACGCGTTGCCCCTTTTTCAACGAGGAAGTCACCGCCCCGGTGAATGCCTCAAGGGCGGTTCCGGCTGCAACCTTCGTAATTCCTGCTGATGCGGCCATCTTTGCGATCAACTCTTCCTTTGTCATACTATTCCTCCTTCATGAGTGTTGAGAGTTGGTATGGAAAGTACGCCCGCAACTCATCTCTGGAAGTCCGGTTCAGCCACGCCGACTCGTCCTCGCTTTCGTTTGTTTCAAGGGAATGTGAAGACTCACGATTTTCTTTCGCAAGGTGTTACGGTTGAGTCCGAGCAGTTCAGCCGCTTGTATTTGATTGCCTCCTGTCTCGCGCAGAGCCGACGTGATGAGAGGACGTTCCACGGCGGAAATCAGGATCGGATGGAGGTTTTTAGCCGATCCATTTCTCATTCCCTTCACGAATTCACCCATTTTTGTCTCTAAGTAACTTTCGAGGGAGGCGTCGCGGGCTTTGTTCTGTGGAGGGCTGTCTGGCTGATTCATCAGCTGGATCGTTCTCAGCGTCTTTTTCAAGGCAGCCCTAGACCCTCCGATACAAAGGGTGCGAGCTGGGTCAAGGTGATCATTCAGCACGCCAATCGGTTCCTGCCCACTTTGCGACTCCATCACGACGGCATCAAACCGATGTTTTCGCAACTCCCTTTGAAAGGTCGAAGCGTCTCGAGCGATCGTAACGGAGGCGTCCTTGAATACCTGCCTCACCAGGGCTTGCACGGCCGTATCATTCGTGAATAACAGGATAGTAAATGAGGATGACGGCACAGACATGAAGGCACCACCAGAAGAAGAGGGCGGATTATTGCCGAGGGCGTAAGCGATGTCAATTGGATTCTATGGACGCGGCGTCCCTCCGACCGGCTTCCCGTATCGCTTTGCGGGCATTAAATAAGTAAGTAAATTGGTTTATGGCTCGAGCACGAATTTCAACTTCATCTCCAACATATCTTCCAACCCAATAATGCCGATCATCTTAATCTGCCATGCTCCTGTCACCTTGACAGGGGGTGAGCGAACAATGTATATACTCAAATCCCTACCGGAATAGTAAAGAATGAAAGTGTCCAAACGTGCGACATACGGAATTATGGTAGCCGTTGATCTTGCGATACATGCAAACGAAGCCCCGATTCAAGCGCGAACGATCGCGAGGCGCCACGGGATTCCCGTCCGTTTTCTCGAACAAGTTCTCCACGCGATGAAAAAGGCCGGCTTAGTAGAAAGTCAACGAGGTGCCCAAGGAGGGTATCTCCTCACGCATGAGCCGGCGGCGATGTCGATCGCCGATATATTCGAGGCGTTGGAAGGGCCGGTCTTTCATCGCTCATCTGTCGGGCAACAGACACGGGATCGCCATGCGAGCAAGCCGGAGCTGCTGTTAGATGACGTCTGGCAGCAAGTTCAGCAGGCGGAACGGAAAGTTCTCGAAAACATTACAGTCGAACACTTGGCACTGCGTCTACGGACGATCGATGCCCAGCGCAATCCGATGTACCACATTTGACTTAGAAGGCTCTTCTCTTGAGGAGGCAAGGAGATCGGTATATGAACCCAGTTGAATCCCTCACTATCCCCAAAATTGTCACGAATCCCATTCCGCCGGCCATTCTGGAAGAAATAGAAACCTTCGAGGCTGAAGCCCTGCGAACATTGGGCGGAGAGCTGCCCACCGATATTTTCAAGCCTTTCCGCCTGCAATACGGCATTTACGGTCAGCGTCAGCCTGGTGTGCAAATGGTCCGTATCAAGATCCCGTTCGGCGGTATCAGCGCGAATCAGCTGCGACGTGTGGCGGAGCTCGCCGACCGATATGCGACCGGAGTCGGCCACGTCACGACGAGACAAGATATTCAGATGCACTTTGTCGAGCTGAAGGATGTGCCGAGTGTCATGCGAGGACTTGCTGAAGTTGGTCTGACCACCAGGGAGGCCTGTGCCAATACCGTGCGGAATGTGACGGCATGTCACCTCGCCGGAGTGTGCCAGGGAGAAGTATTCGATGTGACTCCTTATGCGAAGACAGTCGCCTATCACTTACTGCGGAATCCTTTGAATCAAAGTCTGCCGCGAAAGTTCAAAATCGCTTTCTCTGGCTGTGCGCGCGATTGCGCCCTGACGCCGATCCATGACATCGGCTTGTTGGCGGTGAAACAAGCGGACGGAGTGATCGGCTTTCGGATGGTGGTTGGTGGAGGACTGGGCTCTACTCCACGGATTGCACAACTGCTCCGTGAGTTCACTCCAATGGAGGAACTGATTCCTAGTATTGAGGCCGTCATCAAAGTCTTCGATACCCTCGGCAATCGAAAAAACCGCAACAAGGCCCGGATGAAGTTCGTGATCGACAAGCTGGGCTTCGAGGAGTTCAAACGACGCTGGGAAACAGCCTACGTGGCTATGGGTCATTCGCTCCCAAAAAACGGATCTTTGACTCTTCTTCAGCATCAGGACGAGCCAAAACTCATCATGCCGACCCGCAAAGGTTTGATCAATGGAGCTGGGAACGGCGACGGGAATCGGAACGGATCTCATGGGAATGGCCACGAGACGCCCTTCGAGATGTGGAACCGGACCAACGTTGTGAAACAGAAGCAGGATGGGTATGTCACAGCCGCCATCAAGCTGTTCATGGGAGATATTACGGCCGAACAGATGCTATTCGTCGCTGACCTGGCTGAACGTTATTCGAACGGCAATCTTCGCACAACGATCAATCAAAACCTGGTCATCCGATGGGTTCCTACCGATCAGATCCAGCACTTATACGATGATCTAACGTCACATGGATTGGCAGATCCCGGAGCCGAGCTGGTCGAAGACATTATTGCCTGCCCCGGCACAGATACATGCGGGCTCGGGATCACGTCCTCCAAAGGCCTTGCGCGAGCGCTGGCCGAGGTGTTTCCGGCCGGTCGTGTGCCGGAAGATCTGGCAGGGGTCGATGTCAAAATCAGCGGATGCCATAATTCCTGCGCACAACATCACATTTCAACGATCGGCCTGCATGGAGTCGGAAAACGCCTCGGTGACCACGTCGCGCCGCATTATGAATTGCATCTCGGTGGTTCGGTGAACGGCACTGCAAAGATCGGCCAGATGACCGTGAAGTTGCCGGCAAAAGCCGTGCCGGCGGCGATCTCTCATTTGATCGACCTGTACCGGCGTGATCGGCAAGTGAACGAGAATTTACCGAAGTTCATCACGCGCGTCGGGAAGAGCAAGCTGAAAGACGAATTGATTCCGTACACCATCGTGCCGTCTTATAAAGAGGATCCAACCTTCTATTATGATTGGGAGGGAGAAGAAGAATTTATCCTTGAGGATCTCGGTCCCGGCGAATGTGCTGGCGGTGCGCTGGACATGATCGAAAACGGCATTCTGGAGGCCGATCAAGAGCTCTACCAGGCGAAGCTACTCATTGAGAAGCATCAATATTCGGTATCGGTGAACAAATCCTATCGAGCCGTACTGGCTGCCGCTAAGGCAATGCTGGTGACAGAAGGACTGGAGCCCTCGACGGACTCCGAAACGTTCATCGAGTTCGACAGCAGGATTGCACAGAAAGGTGTTGTGCCATTCGTCTATCGAGATCTGAGCAAGAAGGTCGGCGATCTAGGTCCGAAAGAGACGTCGGTCGAATCAGCCGGGGAGAAGATGACATTTGCCAAGGGTTTCGTTGAGGCGTGCCGTGCGGCGACTGATCAGATGGGGAAGGATCTGAAGCTGTCGGCGGTAACAGAAGAAAAGCCTCCCGTTGCGCCTGCGCCAGTTGAAACCAAACCAGCTATTCCAATTGTAACGGGTGCGCCTGTTTACGATTTGCGCGGTGTCGCATGCCCGATGAACTATGTCAAAACGAAGTTGAAACTGGAGATGATGGACGCCGGCGAACAGTTGGAAGTGTGGCTCGATGCGGGTGAACCGATCAAGAACGTGCCGATGAGTCTTAAGAATGACGGACATAAGCTGCTGATACAGGAAGCGTTGGAACCGGAAGCATCGCATTATCGGATTCTGGTCGAGAAGGTCGAAGGGTAAGGGGATCTGATTTGCCATGACTGGTAATGGACATTCCGAACTGGACGCAGAGCTCAAAGCATGGAGCGCTTCGTTTGAGACGAAGCAGCCTCAAGATATATTGACTGCTGCCATTGAACGATACGAGAAGATTGTTCTGGCCTGCAGTTTCGGGGCTGAGGATGTCGTGCTTGTCGATTTGGTGCATCGGATCAATCCCTCGGTGCCGTTGTTTTACCTCGATACCGATTTCTTATTTCCTGAAACCTATGCCACAAGGGACCGAGTGATTGAGCAGTACGGTCTTCGGTCGCCGCAGGTCATCCAGGTAAAGTCATTGCTCACACCACAAAAGCAAGCAGAATCGTACGGCGAAGCCTTGTGGGCGCGAGATCCGGACCAGTGCTGCGGACTGCGCAAAGTCGAACCGCTGACCCGTGTTCTGCGGGGATACGACGCATGGATTACCGGAATCAGGCGTGATCAAGCCCCGTCTCGTGCGAATGCCGGATTGATCGAGTGGGACCAGAGATTTGGATTGGTCAAGGTCAACCCCCTGGCCCGATGGACCTTGGCCGATGTCTGGACCTACATCAAGGTCTACGAAGTTCCCTACAACCCGCTGCACGATCAGCATTATCCCAGCATCGGCTGCACTCACTGCACCGCACCAGTGGAACCCGGCGATGATCCGCGGGCCGGTCGCTGGAAGAATTTTGTCAAGACCGAGTGCGGACTGCATAAGTCGTAACATGCCGATTCAAGATCTCCTCGCCAAGATTGCAAAGGGCCCGAAAGCTTCCAAGGACCTCACGTGGGATGAGTGCAAACAGGCGATGAAGGCTTTGATTGAAGGTGAGGCCTCGCCGGCGCAAGTGGGTGCCTTTCTCATTGCCATGCGATTCAAGATGGAGTCGGTTACCGAATTGGCGGCACTGACGTCCGCTGCTCGACAGTACGTGCCGCCTCTCGTTGTCTCACGGGACTTGGCCTTGGTGGATGTTCCGACCTATGCCGGGAAGCAGGACACGTTTCACGCGATTATTGCCGCGTCCATTGTGGCAGTTGCAGCGGGCGCTGCGGTCATGATGCACGGCTATGACGGCATTCCCGGCCGACCCGGCAGTGCCGGAGTGCTGAAAGCCTTGGGCATTCCGGTTGATGCCGATCTTAGGCTGGTCTCCGAAGACGTGAACAAGAAAGGCTTTGCCTATCTGGATATCGGACTGTACCATCCGCCCCTCTATCGGTTCCTAGAAATGCGTCAAGAGCTGGGGGTCAGGAATGTGTTCCATCCGATCGCCAGGCTTCTGAACCCGGCGCGGGCAGCGGTGCAGGTCGTGGGATTGACGCATCCGCCGCATTTTGAAAAGACAGCCGAAGCCTTGCGAATCCTTGGATGCCCACGCGCCCTGGTGATCCGTGGTGTCGAGGGCGATCCGGAGTTGTCGGCATCGATGGCGACGAGAGTGCTGGAATTGCGCGATGACCGCATCACTCCGCTGGGAGTGGCTCCGAAAGATTTTGGGCTGGCGTTTGTCCCATCAGGGGAGATGGCAGGATTTCCACCTAATCAACGCGAGAAAGAGGCAGATCTGCTCAGGCGTATTCTTCAGAATCAGGTGCAGGGTGGGCCGCGAAATTGGGTGCTCATGAATGCGGCTATGTTGCTCTATGCGGCGGGCAAAGGGGCGTCTCTGTCGACCTGCTTCCCGGTTGTACGCGCCGCTCTTGATGGAGGAGCGGCGGCTCGTAAACTTGATGAATTGGTGCGACAGCCGGTCGCAGTGTAGGGCCTACGGAAGAAGCCTATGAAACACCTTCGGCAACTTGAAGATCAAAGCGTCTACATCCTTCGAGAAGCCTATAAACATTTCGACAACCTTGCCATGCTCTGGTCGATGGGCAAGGATTCAACCGTCCTGCTCTGGCTGGCCCGCAAGGCCTTCTTCGGGCACGTGCCCTTTCCGCTCCTCCATGTCGATACCAGCTACAAGATCCCGGCGATGATCGAGTACCGCGACCGTCTCGCTCGGGAGTGGGGATTGAATTTGGTCGTCGGCCAGAACAAGGAAGCCTTGGCGGCGGGGATGAACCACATGATGGGTCGCGTGGTCTGCTGCACAGCGCTGAAGACAAACGGCCTCAAGCAACTGCTTGAAAATAAGGGCTACACCGGCGTGATCCTCGGCGTCCGCGCCGATGAAGAGGGAACGAGGGCCAAAGAGCGCTATTTCTCTCCCCGAGACAAACATGGGGACTGGGATTTCCGCGATCAACCACCGGAGCTGTGGGATCAATACAAGATAACCTTTCCGCCCGGCACGCACATTCGCATCCATCCGCTGCTGGATTGGACCGAGATCAATATCTGGGAATACATCAAGCTCGAACAGATTCCCTTCATCGACCTATATCTCGACAAGGGCGGCGGCACGCGCTATCGCAGCCTGGGTTGCGCGCCCTGTACTTCGCCGATCAGATCCACCGCCAAGAGCGTTGACGACATTATCGAAGAACTCCGCCATACCACGGTGGCCGAGCGGTCAGGACGGGCACAGGACGAAGGACGAGGAATGGAGCTACTGCGAAAAGATGGATACATGTAGGCAGAACGCTGAAACAAGCGTCCAGCTTCGTTCTCAGATCGAAACAATCCTCAACGTATTCTAGAGAATACGCCTCCGGTTGTTTCTCCCTTGCGGCCTCGCTGGTCTGCTCGTTTGAGCATTCTGCGAAATGGAATGAGTATGACGACCCCCGATACCAAACCATCTGAGAACTTGAACATCGTGATCGTCGGCCATGTAGATCACGGAAAGTCCACCCTACTGGGCAGGCTCTACGCCGACACAGGCTCGCTGCCCGACGGCAAGTTGGAAAAAGTACAGGCTATCTGCAAGCAACAGGGGAAGGAATTCGAATATGCCTTCCTCTTCGACGCCTTCCTCGAAGAGCAAGAGCAGGGGATTACGATCGATACGGCTCGCACCTTTTTCATGTGGAAGGGCCGGCAATATATCATCATCGATGCGCCGGGGCATAAGGAGTTCCTCAAGAACATGATATCCGGCGCTGCGCGTGCCGAGGCTGCCCTGCTGCTCATCGACGCCTTGGAAGGCGTCAGGGAGCAGTCGAAGAAACACGGCTATCTCCTGTCGCTGCTGGGCGTCCGGCAGTTTGCAGTGGTGGTCAACAAGATGGATCTGGTCGCCTACCGACAGGACGTGTTCGATGGGATTGAGAAAGAGTACCGAGAATTTCTCAGACAGTTCAAAGCCGTGCCGTCGCAGTTCATTCCAGTGAGTGCCAAGCTCGGCGATAACATCGCCAACCGCAGTGAGCAGATGTCGTGGTACGGCGGTCCCACCGTCCTGGAAACGCTCGGTGCGTTCAAGAAGGAAGCGGCTCGTTCGGAACAGCCCCTTCGACTGCCCGTGCAGGACGTCTATAAGTTCGATGCGCGCCGAATCATCACCGGACGCATTACAGCCGGACGTCTAAAAGTGGGCGATCACCTTGTCTTTTCGCCCTCCAACAAGCGGGCCAATATTCGAACGGTGGAGGCCTTCAATGTCGAGCCGCAACCGACTGAAGGCCAGGCCGGCCAATCGATCGGCGTGACGCTCGATGAACAGATCTTTGTCGAACGCGGCGAAGTCGCCTCGCACCAGGAGCATTTGCCCCTCGTCTCCACGGCCTTTCGTGCCAACCTGTTTTGGCTCGGCAAGAGGCCGTTGGAAAAAGGGCGTAAATATCTCTTGCGAGTGGCGACCAAAGAAGTGGACTGCGAGGTCGCAGCCATCCATCGAATCATCGACACGATGGACCTCGCTCAGCAACAGGGCAGCAACAGCATCGGCAAGAACCAAGTGGCGGAATTGACCTTGCGCACCAAAGCGCCGGTCGCGTTCGATCTGTCTGCGTCGTTCGAAGCTACTGGGCGTTTTGTCCTGGTCGACGAATACGATATCGCCGGCGGCGGGATCATCACAGAGCTGGTTCACGACGATCAGGAATTTCTCCGTGAAGAAGCCAGACGGCGCGACTTTGCCTGGGTGAAGGGCGAAGTCACGGTTGAGGATCGTGCGCAACAGTACGGCCATCGGGCGGCAGTCGTTCTGATTACCGGTGGACGACACACCGGCAAATCGTTCTTGGCCAGAAAGCTCGAAGGCCGCCTCGTGGCGGACGGACGCCATGCTTATTTATTGGATGGAGAAAATCTGCGCCGCGGTTTGGATGCCGATCTCAGCGAAGAAGAACGAGGGCAGACGGCGGAGATGGCACGGCGCTACGGCGAAGTAGCACGCCTTCTCACCGACACGGGCCTCATCGTCGTCTCCACCACGAATCCCTTCGGTCCTGTCTATCGAGAGGCCTCCCAGGCGATCAGGACTCTCGTGCATCCCGCACCGGTCATCGCCGTCCACATGAGCAAGTCCGAAGAAGAGTCCCCGCCGAGTACCGATGTCGTCCTCACCGGCCCCACGGATTTCGACGCCGCGACCACTCGCATCATCGACGAGTTGAAACGCCGGGGCGTTCTCGCTCAGGCCATCGGGGCCAAGCCGATCTTCCAGTATTCGATCTAACCTCACGATCAGACCGGCTTCTTCTGCGCCACGGCCGCTTCTCTCTGAATCGTTGATCCCTTGTAGCAACGCCCTGAACTCGTCAACGGTCAGACCGGCATCACGAACGATACCGCCCATATTCCGAAGTCGTCCAAGGTCCGGGTGAACGTCGCGATGGCTTCGAAACCGAGGATGCTTGGTGAGAGTTCATGAATAGGACTCGTAACTTGTCGGACATAATGAAACTGTGGTAATTCCTCGCGAAGCTAAGTCCTCCCACTGTTAGTCGGGGGATTGTCGTTGCGACCGACCACGAAATTCATTCTCCCAGCCTTCTCCTTGGTTTGGATCGTTGATACCCTATTCAACCACACTCATCCGACGAGTCCTGGTCTATACCTCCCCCAATCGTCGATCTCCAGTGGTTCATCGTTGACCAATCCTGACGCCCGCTCTGATCGGGAACCTGCTCGGGGGAACTTCTCATTGTGACGTGGTTACAGAAAGCAGCGTGGATCTGGCTGTTCTTCTGCACTCTTCTTTGCATCCCACTCCTGGCTCAGAGTCAGGATACCGGACCTGTCAGTTCCGGCTGGCACTATGGGGGCTTCCTCGATCTCGGCTATGCCGTGGACTTCAATTTTCCAGAAAATCACCAATGGCGCAGCAAGACCACCACGTCGCGGGTCAATGAGTTTGCTCCCAATATGGCCTTAGCCTACGTCAAGAAGAACATCTCTCTGTCGTCCCCATGGGGCATGGAGTTGGCGGTCCAAGCAGGATATGACACGGATGGGCTGGTCCCTCAACCGGTCCCTGAACGGGACAAACCGATCTCCGGCGCGGATACCCTGCGGGACTTCTCTCGTGCCAATGTGTCGTATTTGATCCCCATGGGAAAAGGTCTGGTGGTCACAGCGGGAGGATTCAACAGTTACATCGGGTACGAATCCATCTATGCGAAATACAACTTGAATTATACGCGCCCCTACATAGCGGACAACGCTCCCTATTTTATGTTTGGACTCCGGGTTCGGTATCCTGTGAGTGACACAGTGAACGTTGGCTTCTATGCGATCAATGGGTATAACTACCTCTCCCATATCAATGATCAATTGAGCTACGGGACCCAGGTCGCCTGGAAATAGCGCCCCGATCTCACGTTCACCCAAAACCTGTACTATGGTCCAGATCAAGCCAACACTGCGCTCGAGTTCTGGCGCTTCTTCTCCGACAGCATCCTGGAATGGCAACGAAAACCAGTCGTCCCGGCGATCAGCTATGACATCGGCACCGAGAATGCCGCCGAGCAAGTCGGCCACCCTCGAACATTCTGGACAGGTGCAGCCTTTAATGCTCGGTGGAACGTGCAGGGACCTGGAGTGTGGCGCTCCGGCCTGAAGTCTATTGGGATCCCGACGGCCGGATCACCGGGTCGCAACAACTGCTCAGGGCGATCACGACGACGTTGGAATACCAGTTTGTGCGGGAATGGACCAGCGCGCTCCTCCGTTTGGAATACCGTTACGACGAATCGACGGGACCAGGTGGAGGTTTCTTCAAGGGAGGGGAAGTCGCCCCTGGGGTCATCGGACTCGCACGTGGCCAACAGCTCGTGCTTCTGTCACTGATCTGTTCATTCGATAAGTAGCCCGCGTTATTCCACCTCGGGCGGACTCTTGCTCTCTGATCGGTCGAATGGGCCGGTACACTTAGGAGCGCTCCAGAATAATATGTGCTTATGGAGCCTCGTCCGAGGCGATCACCGGCAACTGAAAATGGGCAATCGCAGGCCGTTGGGTTGCACTCTGCACCATGGCCGTGAAGGTTCTCTTGCCGGCGGAATCGAATTCGACCATGGCACTGAAGATATCGAACTCCCCGGGACAGGCCGCATTCGGACTGTGGCCTTCGTCCCTTCTGCCGATTGAAAGGTGAGCAGGACATCGCTCTTGACCGTGGCCTTCCTTGTAGGTGCGTTGACTTCCAAAAAAATCTGATTCGTGCCCACACGTGCCGGCGAGGGTTCGCTCCACAGCTTCAGAGTCAGCCCTTCGACTATCTGCACTTGTGGCGGCTGCGCCGAGGTCGGCCGGTCGGTCGTCGTGCATCCCACAAGCTGGCAAGCAAGAAGCACGACGCAATACCAACGAGCCTGAGCGTGCAAGACGATGAAACCAGGGATTTCCATGAACAAATAGTGGGGATCAGGCCTTCATGTGAACTCACGCCATCGGTCGGACAGAATGTACCAATCAACCCGCCTTTGCCGTCAAGGCCTCTCGCAGGGTTTTGTGTCGGAACAAGCAATCCCAGCGCATGAGGCGACGTGAGACGTTCAGCCGTCCGCGCTGCTGTTCACGGGAACTGGAGGCCGACGGCAAACGTTGCCTGATAGCCATCGGCCGCTGCTGCCGGAGCCAGCATGAGTTGATCGCCGCCACGCCGGAAGATCCGATCATGCAGGTTTCGCGCGGTACGCATTCCTCTCGCGGCATAGGGCGGATCAGCATGGACGCGATCCGTCACTCCGTCTTCGAAATACATTTGCGACGTGAACTCAAAGGCTCGTGGAGCTGCTGGGGCGGTCCGTATCTTGAAATGGATATGCACCGTCCGGCCTTCATACCAACCGGGGTATATGGTGACGAATCGGACCTCGCCGAGCTCATCGGTGATCTGGTAGCCGCGGAAGAACTTCCGGCCGATCGTATTGAACCCCGGATCACGCACGTCGGAGTAGAGGCCCATCGCATCGCAGTGCCAAATATCGACTTGAGCCCCCGGGAGAGGTTGACAGCCTGCGGCATTGACGCGAGAGACTACAAGGGTGAGAGCCAATGGAGTCCCGGGCCTGACCAATCCATCAGCGGGATCCGAGCGGATGTCGGACCGATGCAAGCGCTCGTCAACGAAATACGGCCCTTCGGTTTGCTCCGGCCGGACGACGCAAGCCAATCCGCCGGTATCGGCAAGCGCTCGCCGGAGGTGCAGGCCGCCCGTGAGCCACAGCACGCCCGTGATGCCCAGTAGGGCCACAGCCTCGCGGCGGGAAAGGAGACATCCCACAGGTGCGTCCTCATGTGTCATGGATAATCTCCTTCTCGCGACATCCGTACAAGCCCTGGCTTCGGCATCGGGGTGCGCAATGGTGATCCGGTCGATGAGATAAGAGTCAATGAGATAAGTCAATGAGATAAGGGTCAGGGTTTGATATTTTACTCTCCCATCCTCGACGAAGTGAAGCGCCGGGGCGTCCTGGCTCAGGCCCTCGAGGCCAGGTCGATCTTCCAGTAGTCGATCTAGCGAAGCCAGCGAATCGAACGTCTGTCACTTCTGAGGCTCCAGCTCGAGCGGCGTAATGTGGAAGAACTGCTGGCCTATTGGCGTGGTCCGGTCCGTTCCTTGATCTTTCGGCACCCCTGGAGTACGCTGCCTTCCATGTCTTACCAAGAACGTATCACCCTTGATCCGGCAAAGCGGGGCGGCAAGCCTTGTATCCGTGGATTGCGCATCACAGTATATGATGTCCTGGAATACCTGGCTTCCGGCATGACCGAGGCCGAAATCCTCGTCGATTTTCCAGACCTTACGCGGGAAGACATTCGCGCATGTCTTGAATTCGCTGCCGATCGCGAACGCAAACTCGTGTCGTTCCCGTCACGGTGAAACTGCTCTTCGATCAAAACCTGTCCCACCGGCTCTTGCACGCGCTTCAAAAGGAATACCCGGAATCGCAGCACGTCAGAAACGTCGGGTTGGCTGAGGCCAGTGACGAGGCTATCTGGCAGTATGCCGCCCAACATGGCTTCATGCTCCTCACCAAAGATGCAGACTTCCATCAACGCAGCTTCGTTTTCGGCCATCCACCCAAAGTGATCTGGGTCCGCTGCGGGAATTGCTCGACTGCCACCATTGAACAACTTCTGCGACTCCGCCACAGCGACCTTCTTCAATTTGCCGCCGACCGAGAAGGGGCGTTTCTGGTCATCTAGTAGGTTGGCCACCCCATCCGGTCCTCGCCGTCCATATGAGCAAGACCGAAGTAGCACCAGCGCCGAATACCGAAGTCGTCCTCGCAGGCCTGACGGATTTCGATGCAGCCACGGTAGCCTGTCTGAGATCAAGCGCGCTGGACGCCTGCACTACTCGACGATCAGCGGCCTCATGAACGTTCCAAAACCCTATTGATGCACGTATCAAGCTCTGATCCCAGTTAGGGAATCCGTGATCCAGCGTCACAGGGGAACATTGGACACGGTAGCGACCCGGAGTGGTTTCTCCTGTATGCGAAGCAGTGCTATACTGCACCAATAGTATGACATGAGCGGAGGTACCGATATGGGAACCACACGAAAGACGATCACGGTGACAGAACAACAGGATAAATGGATCAAGGCACTGATCAAGCGCGGCCACTTCACGAACGACAGCGAGTACATCCGCGATCTCATCCGGCGCGATCAGGACCGCGCAAAATTCCAGGCATTGAAGCACGCGGTTCAGGAAGGGCTGGACAGCGGCGTCAGTGACCGAAGCGTACCGCAGATCATGAAGGACGTCGAAGCGCGGTTGAGAGCGAATGGCCGTCTATAGTCTCTCCGCAAAAGCCGCGTCGGATCTTGATGCCATCTACGAATACACGATCCTCCGATTCGGACTGGACCAAGCGCAGGTCTATCTCTTGGGCCTGCAGAAACAGTTTCAGATCTTAGCGGAGCAGCCGGCGCAGGGACGTCAGGCCGATGCACTCGCGCGAGGACTCCGGCGGTGGGAGTATCACTCCCACATCATCTTTTACATGCCTGCGGACAGGGTATTCGGATCGTTCGAGTGCTGCACCAGCGTATGGATGTTCGGAGCCATGTGTAACCGCCGGTGAGGGGGACTATGGAGAGATACACGCATGCACGATTCAAGATCAGACCCCAATTCATCTTCTCGAACAGTGGCTTTCCCACCGCAGACACGTGGATCAATCCGAATCCGATCGAGCAGCATGTTCCTAGCGTAACTGACTGTCACCTGACGGTGCAAGAGAATCGGCCTAACCGGATGTTGCGTAGTGGGGTGAAGTGTTCGATGGGCACCTCGTCACTGATTCTCGTCCACCCGACTCCTATCATCGCCATCCATATGAGCAAGACCGAAGAAAAACCGCCGCCGAACATCGATGTCGTCCTCGCAGGCCCGACGGATTTCGACGCAGCTACGATAGCCTGCGTGAGGTCAAGCGCGTCGGACGCCTACACTATTCGACGAGCAGTCGCATCGTGCATCCACGGAAACTGGTGATGCACAGATCAAGATCTGACCCACTTATGTTGTGCTCGATCAACTTTCATCGCAGCGGGAAACCGGAAGCTGCCGGTGTTTTGTCCTGCCAGCCCTCGCAGCGGACTGCCTTCATATGCGCATACCCCAGATCCATCAGAGCTTCTCGCTGGTCACTGTCGAGATACTGATTCCACGTGGAATACATAGGAAACACTCTGTCATTGCGGGCATGGGCAACCAAGCGCTTGGTAGAGTAGAAGTCAGAGCTCTGCGTCGTCGTACCAGGAATGCAACCATTTGCAAGCTTGTTAGAGTCGTCGCGGACTTCTCTGTCTGGCCGTTCCTGATACGAAAGCTTGAGATAGAGGACTGATCTCCCATCTACGCTTGTCGATCTCATGATTGGGGTTTCCCAGCCATTTTGTGGGATGCTTTCGGGCTTTTTGAGGTTATCTAGGCGCTGGTCTATCTCCGAGATGCTGAAGCCCTCACCTAGCCTTTCTCGAATCACTTGCTGAAGAACGCTGTATCCTTCAAATTGATAGGAGGAATCTTCCTCAGCGTCCACGATTGTGATGTCACGGCAATGTCGACGGAACAACCCATATGCCGCCAGATTTTCACTATGACCTCCATCAGAAAGAAGGAAGTAGTTCCACTCGTTATATTTTTTCGGATCCAGTGACCAAATAGTTCTTCCTAAAGTCAGTCCCGAGTACATTCGAGCGTAGGCCCAGACTCTTTGGAAAAAACACCTCAACCCCGAAGTTTCGTCATCGCACCGAAACAGAGGTGTAGCGGTGGCAGCACCCGATATTGCTACTACCTCTTTAAGGTTCCATTGATTGAAAGACTTTCCTAAAGTAACCTTGTCCTCGAGATCCGACGCATATCCATCCAGGGGGGTGCCAAAATCAAAGGGTGTCACCTCAAATATTTGACCACGAGCAGATTTCCAAGACGTATTTCTGTCCTGGATTGTTAAGTTAAAGATTGGTCGTGGCAGCTTATGTCCAACCACATACGGCCTGAGTTCGTCCAATGGCATGTGATGAAGGCCCACTGGCGAGTACTCCTGTAGAAACGTTGATTCGTAAAATTCACTCAAGGGGGGCCTTGCGCCTGGTCTAAACCACGTGTGCAGTATCATGAAGGGTACGCTTGCCCCGTAAAGTGCGGGAAGCATTGCCCAGGATATAGGTTCAACACTTAATAACGCTATGAGGTTGAATGACCTTGCAGATCTGTAGATGGGTCTCAACTTCTCCTTTGTAAATGCATCCTTACTGGAAGCTTTCTCCTCTGAAGCACGTAGGTGTGAATAGTACCAAGCTACAGCATAGGCTCCACCGGAGACCCCTGAAATAATATCCAGAGTATCAAGTTGATCATGTTCACCTAGCGCCTTCATGACGCCCAGCCCATATGCGGCAGCGCGAACCCCACCTCCAGAGAGGGCTAGACAACGCGCAGGAATGTCTCTCCCGCTGGGATAGGGGCGTTCGTCCGCGAAGCCCCTATTCTCACCCTGGCGGAACGTGGCATCACTATCGACGGGTGGTTTGGCGTTCCCGTCTTGAACTTGACCAAGCGAACTCTGCAGGGTATTCAGAGTCCCAAGACTCGCGCACCCAGCCATGCTCAAGAGTACGATCGTGTTCTGAGCAAATGAGGCAAGATCCAGCTTCCTCAAATTCCGGAAGAACTGGCGAGCGAAGCGGTATTTTGAGTTTGGGATGGACCGGAGAGTTTCTTTCTCGACAGTGACCATGGAGGTCGTTGAGGAAAGAACTTGGGAGGAGGCTAACTTAGTGGGCAGGGGGTGTCAACTCTAAGTAACCAGAATGTCAACCCAATTTAGAAATGTCCTCTTCTTCCCAAAGTAGAAATGTCCGGTTTATGTTCCGACCACCGCCGCGTGTTCTCCTCGTTTCGGCAACAGCCGCTTCCTCCACGGATGGTCCAGCTTCGGCGCGACCGGGCGCCGGGGTCGCCGAACCGCGTTGACGTCCACTCCGGGGGCCGAGGGCCGCACCGCGATCGCATGAAAATCGAGCGCCCGCCCCTGGTGCGTGAGCCGCATCGTCCCATCGAGCCATTGTTCCACCAGGACGTGCCGCGCCCGAATCGTGCCGTGAATTTGATAGAGTTGCCTCTCATGCGCAATCGTGAAGTCCTTGCGCACACATCGAGTGGTCTTGAGACACACGCTCCCGTCCAGCTCTCGGGCCGGTGGCGTCGGTCGATGCAGATCGGCGGACTGCGCCGGTGCCACGGCAAAGCGCCGGTTGTAGATGGGCAGATACCCCTCCACGAAGCGATTGGCGTCCTCAATGGTCGCGATCCCGGCCAGGCGCAGCTCTTTAACCAGTCGATCTTGAAAGGTTTTGAAGAGCCGTTCCACCCTCCCCTTGGCCTGGGGGGAGTGCGCCGCGATCAGCTCAACCCCCAGCTCGTCCAGCGCCCGTCCGAACTGACTCAGAGGTTCCTCCCCGGCCAGTTGCTCCGCCACCGTGGGCTCAGCCGGCGACTGGTAGGTCGTATGCTTGTCCGCATAGAGCGCCAGTGGCAACCCATAGCGCCGCCCGTAGCGCTGAAAGCTGTCCATCGCCGGGATCGTGCCCTCGTACTCATAGAACCGGGCAAACACGCGACTGCTCGCATCGTCGATGTACGCCATCAGGACACACTGCGGGCCGCGCCCCTCCAACCAATCATGATGGGAGCCATCCAGTTGCACCAGTTCCCCAACATGCGCCTTCCGCGCCCGCCAGGCCCGATGCGGGCGCTTCCGCCGCCGAAAGTGCGTCACCCCCTTCGCCATCAGCCAGCCCCGCAGCGTCTCGGCGCTGACCTCGAGTCGGTGCCGTTCCGCTAGCTTCTCCGTCGCCAACGTCGGCCCAAAATCCCCATACCGCTCTTCGTACAGCTTCAAGATCTTCGCCTTCCTCTGCTCGGGAATCCGCCGGTTCGACGGCTGCCCGCGTCCGCGATGGACGAGCCCCTGGTCGCCTTCCTGCTCCACTCGTCGCAGGAGGCGCCGGATCTGACGCTCCGTCAGCCCCAATAGCTCCCCCGCCTTCTCCTGGGTGATCTGCTTCTCCAACGCTTGGCGGATCACATGGACCCGCCGCAGTTCCTTCCCACTCATAAGTACTCTGTCCTCTCCGACCATCCCGTCCTCCTTGTGAGAACGGGCAGTCTATCAATGAAGAGGACATTTCTACTGTGGTGAAACCGGACATTATCATGTTGGGATTACACTCTAAGTAACCAGAAGGGGCCGACAAAAGGGGAGGCACTGTTAAGGAGTCTCGTTCGCACTCGCAACTCTTTGTGGTCAATGAATGTGGTCAGCAACTGTCTTGGCTGCCAAGAGCCAAACTGGGTGTTTTGTGATTCACCCGTGAAAAATTGCCCCCTACAATCGGTCTACGAACGACGATCTCCGTCGAGTCCGTGCTCTGCTAGGCTCCCGCATATGCTGTTTCTATCCCGTGAGGCCACGGCATCCGATGAAGCCCCCGAGATCCTATGCATATGCGGTCTTGTATGACTACCGACTTATAAATAATGAGGAGGACGATCTCGGCCTCAAGTTTCCGGTGCGCTCTTACTTGTTTGCCCCTATGACCACGGTCTCTCTCGCTTGCCATGTCTCACGTCTCGGCATGCCTGCTTTTTCGCGCAGCCGGGCATAGCCTGATCAATACTGGCGATGAGGGAGGAATCACATGACCAAGGCCAAAGCCGAAGCGTTGGAACTGATCAGAAAACTACCGGATGATATGTGCACTGGCACAACCACGGAAGAGTTGTGCTTCAAAGAACAGGTGGAGCGAGGCCTCAAGGATGTCGCCCAGGGCCGAGTCCTCTCCCACAACGAGGTGAAAGAAAGAATTGGGCGATGGCGCACGGGAATCTTCTTAGCCGCTTCACCGATCATCTCGAAGGCCCGCACCACCGCATAGAGCGTCTTCTGATCCCTCGCGAACTGCTCCCAAGTCATCCCCTCGGTAAACGCGAGGATGCTGCTCACCGCTTCCTGAATGTCTGACAGGTAGTCAAGGTGCTCTCGCTTCGCGGTCACAGGCCCACAAGCTCTTTGAGTATCCGTTGGCCGATCAAGGGCTTGAGGGTGTCTCTCATCACTAGATCGACTTTGACGCCTAGCAATCTCGACAACCGCTGCTCTAGCTCTACGAATTCAAACAAGCTCGGCGTCTGGGTGAATTCGACGAGCAGATCCAGGTCGCTTCCCTTCCGAGAAGTGCCGCGAACATACGAGCCGAATACACCAAGCGTCTGTACATGATATTTGGTCTGGAGGATCGGCAACTGCCGACGCAGCACGGCCATGTGCCGCAGCAGTCGTCGCCTCGAACCGGTGGTCGAACGTGAGGTGCCCCGCAAGGAGATCGCTCGCATTTCGCACTCCTGATGGGTGGACAGCCTACGGTTGACGTTCCCCTCTGTCAATCACAAAGCACATCCATCCGTTCTTCAAACAACAGGTGGAGCGAGGCTTCGGGGATGTCGCCGAGGGCCGGGTCCTCACCCACAACGAGCTGAAAGAAAGAATCGGCCGATGGCGCAACTCCGTTGGTCGCTGACCGTCGGGAACGATCTTCAGGACATCGAAGACTTTATCGTCCGCGATTCGTACTCCATGCGCTCGCCTTTGCCTCTCCGTCCTCCGCGTTTGACTCACCGAAAATCCTTGTGATAGCGTAGGTTAATTGCAATTTTAGACGATCTTAAGCGGTGGGGATATGGCGCCTGAGAAGGACCTGAAAGCCATCCTTGGGAAATTGAAATATTCGGACGATGCCAAGGTCATTCAGCAGATGACCGAGCAGACCGAGCAGGTCCGTGCACGGATGGCCGGTATTAAGCACAAGCTCGTGGTCATGAGCGGGAAGGGCGGCGTCGGGAAAAGCATGACCACCGTGAATCTCGCACTGGCCTTCGCCCGTCAAGGCGCCAAAGTGGGGGTGCTCGATGTGGACCTGAACGGTCCTTGTGTGCCGCGCATGTTGGGGCTTCATGGGCAATCATTGACCATGACGCCGGAAGGAGCCATTCCTCCTGTGGGACCTCTCGGGGTAAAGGTCGCTTCAATGGATTTCTTCTTGGACGACGCTTCCCCCGTCCGGTGGAAAGGGCCGATGGATGTCAGCCCGGTCTGGCTCGGTCTTATGGAAATGAACGTCATCCGAGAGTTTCTGGCCGATGCCCTGTGGGGCGAGCTGGATTTTTTGCTCGCTGATTTGCCTCCAGGTGCCGCAGCGGACAAGCCTCCGGTCATCGCGGGGTTCATTCCCGACTTGGCCGGCGCAATTGTGGTGACGACACCCTCAGAGGTCGCCTCCGATGTCGTGCAGAAGTCCGTCACCTATGCGCGCGATATGGGCATCAAGGTGCTCGGGATTGTCGAAAACATGAGCGAATACCGCTGTCCGTCCTGCGGCGAGTTGAATGAATTATTTGAGGGCAATACCGAAGCGATGTGCGAGGTGCTCGATCTCCCACTCCTCGGGCGGATTCCGTTTGATCGCACACTTGCCCGCACGTTCGATAAGGGAGCCCCGTTGCTTGACGAAACCTATCCCACGATTCAACGGTACCAGGAAATTGCCGGTCGCATCAGGACGTTGCTGGACTACAAGAAGGTGTTGGCAGAGAAACTGTGATCGTTGTGCGGCTGTGAGAGAGGAGTCACTATGAAATTTGTTTGCCTCAACTGTGAAACCTACATGACCTTCGAGAAGGTTGAGAAACCAGGCGAAGGATCGCTCGGTGTGTTTTTTGGCTGTCCATCCTGCGGCGCCAAATTCTCCATGATCACCAACCCAGGAGAAACGCAGATGGTCAGCTCGCTCGGTGTGAGCCTCGGCGGACGGACTGCTGCAGCTGAACCCTTCGAGATGACTCGCGGGAGGCTGAAGGATGAGGCATCGGCCGATGCGAACCAGATGGGGGCCTATCTCAACGAGAAGATTCAGGGCGGCCAGCCTGTCGCCGCAGCGGCATCTCCGGCCAAAGGTGGGGAAAAAACGAGCGGCTGTCCGTTCTCGGCGATGGTAGCCGAGATGGGGCTGACGGCCGGCGGCAAGCCGGGGAACGGCACGAGCGCAGGTTCCTCCGAGTTCACCTGGACCGTAGATGCCAAGGAGAAGCTTGACCGGCTTCCCGCCTTCGTGAAACCGATGGTCCAGGGCAGTGTGGAGGCCTATGCGCGCAAGCATGGATTTAAGACCATCACGCTGCAAGTCATGGATGATTCGAAGAACGATTCGCCGAACGGGATGACCTGGTCACGGGAGGCTGAACAACGGCTCGACAATATCCCAGACTTCATCCGTCCCATGGCGCGAAAAGAAATCGAGCGGCTGGCAAAGGAACGAGGGATGTCGTCCATCACCGCGCAGGTGATGGACGAGGCCAAGGACAAGTTCATGAAATTCATGTAGTCGAGAGCTGCATGAATCAGGTATCGTGAAGGCCCATTCGGCCTCCCGGATGGGCCTTCGGATTGTTTGCGTGCATTCGTTCGGTAGTTCTCGCATGAAGCAGTGGACTTGTTTGCTGTTTGTTCTGGTACTCATGGTCGTGCAGTCTCCCTGGAGGGCAGATGTGCGCGCCCAATCCTCGCCGGAGCATCATCAAATCTCCATCGCCCCTGGTACAACGAACAATCCGCACGGCGAACATGCCGAGGGAGGATGGGAGGGGTCTGCGCAAGGCGTTGCCTATTCTGAGTTCAACCATCACTTTGCCGGGCTATTCGTACTGCTGTTTGGGCTGGCTGAGCTAGGGCATGCGTTGCGGTACCAGCTGCCTTTCTGGACTCGTCTCATTCTGCCAAGCGCACTCGGGGTTATCGGAGCCTATCTGCTGGTCTGGAGTGACCATCAGGCCTGGCCGATCGGGCCGCTGAGTTTTGTGCAGACGTTTTCCGGACAAGACCCGGAAATTCTCCAGCATAAATTCTATGGAGTGTTTGCCTCAACTGCTGCGGTGAGTGAGACGCTTCGCCGAATCGGTTGGGCTCGCCATCCGGCCTGGGCGGCTCCAATGCTATTCTTTGGCCTGACCGGAGCGCTGATGCTCTTTGCCCACTCACATGGGAATCACCCGGGGAATCACACGATCGAGCTGCACCATGCACTTCTCGGAAGCCTCGGTGTCGGGGCTGCCGTATCGAATGCGATGGTCTCGTGGACTTCCGACGCCTCGCATCATCATGTGAAGAGGTGGGAAATGGCTTGGGGGGGATTTGTGATCGCAATCGGCATTCAGCTTCTCTTGTATTTTGAGTAGATGGATCGGATCGGCTTCCGACATAATTGACACCTTTCCGAAGCCTGTGCTACGTCTACACCTTCACAGTCATTGTAGATGCACCAGACATCTCTAACCAGCCTAGAAGATCGGGCCGGTAGAGGAGGAAGTATATGGGTGGACATAGTCACTGGGCTACGATCAAACGGCACAAGGGGGCCCAGGACGCAAAGCGCGGAAAGATCTTCACGCGAATCATCCGGGAGCTTACCATTGCGGCTCGGTCCGGTGGTGACCCCGACGGGAATCCCCGGCTGCGTCTGGCGATTGCCAAGGCCAAGGAAGCCAACATGCCGGGCGACACCATGAAGAAAGCCGTCCAGCGGGGGACCGGTGAACTACCTGGTGTGACCTATGAGGAATTTTCGTTAGAGGGATATGGGCCCGGCGGGACGGCACTCCTGCTGGAAATCACCAGCGACAACCGGAACAGGACAGTGGCGGAGGTTCGGAGTCTTCTGACGAAAAATCACGGAAATATGGCGGAGGCGGGCGCCGTCGCCTGGCAGTTCCATAAGAAGGGGCTCGTCGCGATTGAGAAGGGGAAGGTTGATGAGGATGGGCTTCTTTCGTTGGCTCTCGACGCCGGGGCGGAGGACGTGAAGGTCGGTGAGAAGAGCTATGAGGTGCTCACCAGTCCTCAAGATTTTGAGGCGGTGAAGAAAGCGTTGGTCGATGCCAAGATCGAAGCGACGCTTGCGGAAATTACGTATCTTCCTCAGAATACGATCAGACTGGAAGAGAAGTCTGCTGAGCAAATGCTGAAGTTGATGGAAGTGTTGGACGAGCATGATGATGTCCAGAAGGTCCACGCAAACTTCGATATTCCGGATGAGGTCATGGAGAAAGTCGCTGCAGCTGCGGCGGGATAACCCAGCTCACCACCATGGTTCTTGCCATCGGATAACGAAACCATATGATCGCCTTTCTCACGGGGCGGTTGGCATTCAAGGCACCTACCCACCTCACGCTCGATGTGCAGGGGGTCGGGTACGAAGTTCATATTCCACTCAGCACCTATTATTCCCTGCCGAATCTTGACGAAGTCACGGCGCTGAATATTCATACGCATCTCCGCGAAGATGCGATTCAGCTCTTCGGCTTTCTCTCCCAAAGTGAGAAGCAATCGTTCCTGTTGTTGACGAGCGTGTCGGGCATCGGTCCGAAACTTGCCCTCAGTGTGCTTTCGAGTCTGTCGATCACGGATCTTGTTCATGCGATCCAGTCTGAGGATGTCGAAAAGCTTGCGACTGTTCCCGGGATCGGGAAGAAATCGGCGGGGCGTATTGCACTTGAGCTGAAAGACAAGCTGGACAAAATCCAGGGTGTTCGGCTCCAAACCACTGCCCCTGATGCCCCTGAAGGGGATGGCCTGTACGAGGACGCATTCTCTGCTCTGGTAAACTTGGGCTATCGTTCCCAGGATACCAAGGAAGCTTTGAAGCGGGTGACAAAGGCGGCGACAGGGTCATTAACGCTGAAAGAGCTCATCCGCAAAGGGCTTATGGAGCTAGCAAGGGGGTAAGTCTATGCCGCTCAGCGTGAAGAACATCGGCAAGATGCTCGTGCACGGCGTCTCGATCGGGGCCATTCTCGTGGTCGTGTTCCCATTTCGGAGTATCGCGCAGGAGGCCACGGAGCCGAAAAGTATCAGAATGACCTGCGGAGCCTGCCCGGATGGTTATGCGACGACCGGCGTCACCCAATCCCCGGAAATCTGCAAAGACAGCGATCCGACGCTCGTACAATGTGTGCCGCTGGGAGCAAACATGCTGGGCGTGTGCGGATCCTGCCCTGATGGGTATGCCGAAATCGGGAGTTCCTCAGTTCCTGTTCGGTGCGGGAGCAAAGACGGTGGCCGGCTGGCACAATGTCAGTTGAAAACAATGGAGCAGAATTTTCCCGACTCGACTCAGGGATATAAAAGATGTCCTCCTGATTGCGGTAGCACAGCCCAGCCTGGACAGGGGGCTCTGCCGCCTCCCCCAAAGTATCAACGGATGCAGGAGAGCAAGTAGACAGAGGCTCGCAGCATGACTGAACGGTTCGTAACCAATCGTGCTACGGACGAAGAGCGGGGTCAGGAGAATGTTCTTCGACCGCAGACGCTCGATCAATACGTCGGCCAAGACAAAATGAAGGCATCGCTTCGAATTTGTATCGAAGCAGCCAAGCAGCGGGAAGAGGCACTCGACCATGCCATCTTCTACGGACCACCCGGTCTCGGGAAGACGACCATCGCCCATATTATCGCTAAGGAAATGGGGTCGACGTTGCGGTCGACGTCAGGGTTGGTCCTAGCCCATGCCGGCGATATGGCGGCGATTCTGACCAATCTTCAGGAACATGATGTGCTCTTTATCGATGAGATTCACCGGCTGCCCGCGTCCGTTGAGGAAGCCCTGTATCCAGCCATGGAGGATTTTCAGTTGGACCTGGTGATCGGACAAGGACCCGCCGCGAGAACGGTCAAGCTTGATTTGCCTCCTTTCACGCTTGTGGGGGCGACGACCAGGGCCGGTTCTCTGACGTCCCCGCTGCGGGATCGATTCGGCTTAGTCTATCGGCTGGAGTTTTATAGGCCGACCGAACTAGAGGCGATTGTGACGCGCTCAGCCGGGGTCTTAGGTATTGGGATTGATCGGGCTGGTGCGGAGGAAATCTCGCGTCGAGCGCGCGGAACACCGCGGATCGTGAACAGGCTGATTAAAAGGATCAGGGACTATGCCCAAATCAAGGCCGATGGGTATATTACCGAACAGGTGGCAAAGGAGGGATTGGCCTGGGTTGGCATCGATGAGGCAGGTTTTGACGAGATGGACCGCAAAATCCTGCTGACCGTCATCGAGAAGTTCCATGGGGGACCCGTCGGTGTGGAGTCCTTGGCTGCCGCAGTCCAGGAGGACAAGGGGACCATCGAGGATGTGTATGAACCCTACCTCATCCAAGCCGGTTTCCTGGATCGTACCGGCCGTGGACGACAAGTAACTCGCTTAGCCTACGATCACTTTAAACGGCCCTCTCCCTTGCTGATGTAAGCGCTGTCTGTTCGAATGCTTGGAAGCTCCTGATATCCAAGCGCTATCCTTGCATTAGATTCCACCGTTCCTGTAGAATTCTCCACTTGCCGATGTGACCCCCCTCCCGTCACAGGGATGAGGTAGTCCTCCCGGATCTGGCGTCAGAGGTTTGGCTCACCATGCCAAGAGATATGTTTGAACATCGCAAAGAGATCGACAGGATCGATGACGAAATCGTTCGGTTGCTCAATGAACGATCGAAGAGCGTCATCGAAATCGGCAAGCTGAAGAAAGAAAAGGATCCAGCAGCCAACTTCCATACTGCGGGCCGAGAAGCTGAAATTACCGAACGATTAACGAAGCTCAACAGGGGCCCGTTTCCTAGCGAGGCCATCCGATCGGTATATCGTGAAATCATGTCGGCTTCCTTGTCGCTGGAGGCGCCGCAGAAGGTCGCGTATCTGGGACCGCGAGCGACCTTTACCCACATGGCTTGCATGCAGAAGTTCGGTTCGTCGGTCCAATATATGGCCGTTCATAGTATTAAAGAGGTGTTCAGCGAGGTTGAGCGCGGTCGAGCCAATTTCGGCGTGGTGCCGATTGAAAACACCACGGAGGGCGTGGTGAATCACACGCTCGACATGTTTATCGATTCCAATTTGACGATCTATGGGGAGGTCCTTCAAGAGGTCTCACATCACCTTCTCTCGAAATCCGGACTCATCGAGGATGTGAAGAAAATCTATTCTCATCCCCATGCCCTTGCACAATGTCGGAATTGGTTGGAGACCAATCTTCCTCATGTGCCGGCGGTTGAAGTGGCAAGTACCGCTCGGGCAGCCGAACTGTGCATCGATGAACCAGCCTCGACTGCAATTGCGTCGGAATTAGCAGGCCAGCTCTACGGCCTCAAAGTCATTAAGGCCCGCATCGAAGATAACCTCAACAACTTTACTCGTTTCCTGATTCTGTCGCAGAAGCCGTCCGAACGAACGGGGAAAGATAAAACGTCGTTATTGTTGTCGGTCAAGGATAAAGTCGGTGCCCTGTATGATCTCCTCCGCCCGTTTGCTTCTCACGGAATCAACATGACCAAGATCGAATCTCGTCCCTCCCAGCGAAAGGTTTGGGAGTATATTTTTTTCGTGGATGTCGAAGGCCATATCAATGAGGAGCGCGTCCATAGAGCGGTGGAGGAAGTAAAGGGACGTTGTCTCTTCATGAAGATTTTGGGTTCCTACCCAATCCATAACTGACCATGGCGCTCCAGGTTCATCCAGATATCCTCTCGCTCAATCCGTACGTCCCAGGTAAACCGATCGATGAACTTCAACGAGAGCTTGGGCTTACCCGGGTCATCAAGCTTGCCTCCAACGAAAATCCACTCGGGCCTTCACCCAAAGCATTGGCAGCGCTGAGTGGTGCGCAGGATCTGCTGCATCGATATCCGGACGGGGGTGCCTATCGACTTCGACAGGCGATCGCCGATCGTTGGAAAGTGGCAAGAGAGCAGGTGATTCTAGGCAACGGGTCCGATGAGATCCTTGGCTTGTTGGCGAGGACGTTCTTGACTCCGGGTGATGAAGCCATCATGGCCGATCACACGTTCGTCATCTATAAAATGGAGGTTACTGCCGTCCATGGAAAGCCGGTGGTCGTGCCTCTTGTCGATTGGACCCATGATCTTGAGTCGATGGCCCGGGCTGTCACGCCACGAACGCGGGTGCTCTTTCTCTGCAATCCAAATAATCCGACCGGGACCATCGTATCCGCAGAAGCGGTCGATCGACTCATGGCAAAATTGCCTGAAGATGTCGTCGTCGTGTTTGACGAAGCGTACTTTGAGTATGTCCGTAGTCCTCGATTTCCCGATGCGATGGCCTACGTGAAACAGGGGCGGAACGCGATCGTGTTAAGAACATTCTCTAAAATCTATGGGTTGGCGGGATTGCGCGTCGGGTATGGCATCAGCACGTTAGAGATCATCGACCTTCTCAATAGAGTTCGCCCTCCGTTCAATGCCAACAGTCTCGCCCAGAGAGCCGCGCTGGCTGCGTTGGAAGATGACGAACATGTGGCCAAGAGCCGGACGGTTAACGTGGCTGGGATGGAACAGCTGGAACGGGGGTTGGGTGCGCTGGGCATCACTTCGGTCCCGAGCGAGACGAATTTTCTCTATTTTGATGCAAAGCAAAGTGGGCGACCGGTGTTTGAAGCATTGCTGCGAGAGGGGATTATTGTGCGCCATATCGATGGAACCATGCTTCGTGTCACCATCGGTCAGCCCGACGAAAATGCCGCCTTTCTCCAAGCCCTCGAGAAAGTCTTGCATGGAGAAGGAGAAGAACTAGCGAGGACATTATGATTATCGTGTTGAAGCCAGAAGCATCGGAAAGCGAAGTTGACCATATTATCGACCGATTGAGAGATCTCGGCTTGAAATCGCAGATCTCCACCGGGCAGGAGCGTACCATTATCGGTGTCATCGGAGACGACCGCATCCTGCACAATCAGCCCTTGACGGCGCTTCCCGGCGTGGAAAGTGTCCTGCCGATCCTTGCGCCCTGGAAACTGGTCAGTCGTGAGTTTAAAAAGGAAGCCACTATCATCGACGTCAGCGGGGTTAAGATCGGGGCCAAAAAACTGGCCATCATGGCGGGACCCTGCGCGGTCGAGCGACTTGAGCTTACGGTGGGGATTGCACATGAAGTGAAGGCTTCCGGAGCCACAATTCTTCGTGGAGGGGCCTATAAGCCCAGAACGTCGCCCTATTCCTTTCAAGGGTTGGGTCGCGAGGGGTTGGATTACTTAGTCGAAGCAAGAAAACAAACCGGGTTGCCGGTCGTCAGTGAGATCTTGGACACGAGGGATATCGAACTCTTTCTCGAAAAGGCGGACATCATTCAGATCGGCGCTCGGAACATGCAGAACTTCGAGCTCCTCAAGGAAGTCGGCGCGTACGACAAGCCGGTACTCCTGAAACGGGGCCTGTCGGCGACGATCAAAGAGTTTCTCCTGTCGGCCGAGTACATCATGTCACGCGGTAACCAGAACGTCATGCTGTGCGAGCGGGGCATTCGCACGTTCGAAACTCAATATCGCAATACACTGGATCTCGCGGCCATTCCCACATTAAAAGAGCTATCGCATCTGCCGGTTATCGTTGACCCCAGCCATGCCACTGGGAAGTGGGATCTCGTCGCTCCGATGTCAAAGGCCGCAGTTGCAGCCGGGGCCGACGGCCTGCTCATCGAAGTTCATTCGAACCCAGAATGCGCACTGTGTGACGGTGAAGAGTCCATCAAGCCCTCAAAGTTCAAAGCCTTGATGACTGATCTCAAAAATATCGCGAAGGCTGTAGGCAGAGAGCTGTAAAGCAGGTATGTCCGTTCATTTCAAGCAGGTTGCCATCATTGGAGTGGGGTTGATCGGGGGATCGCTCGGCATGATCCTTCGGCGAAAAGCCTTGGCAGGTCGCGTTGTCGGCGTCGGACGGCGTATCGAGAATCTCAAGACAGCGGTCGCGCTCGGAGCCATTGATCGGTACGTTGCCGATCCGCAAGAGGGTGTGCGTGGTGCGGATTTGGTGGTCCTTGCGACACCTGTCGATACCTATGAGCGGCACCTCCATGAATGGGCGCACTGTCTGGCTCCTGGTGCGATCGTCAGCGATGTGGGCAGTGTGAAAGGAACCTTGGTCGAACGGTCGGAATCGGCTTTGCCGACAAGCGTGCACTTCGTGGGGGCCCATCCGATCGCAGGAAAGGAAAAAACAGGAGTCGCTGCCGGGTCGGATCAGCTGTTCACGGGCGCGCGCTGCATTCTGACCCCGACGAACCGAACGGATCCCACGGCACTGGAGCGAATCCGGCAACTGTGGGAACAGGCCGGTTCGATTGTCTTAACAATGGATCCTCATCTGCATGACCAAATCCTGGGTGCGGTCAGTCATCTACCCCATGTGGCTGCCTTTGCACTTATGAATGCCCTGGCCGAGCTTCGTGATCAGCAGGTGCCTTCCTTGGACCTTGCCGGCCATTCTGGGGGAGGATTGCGGGATACCACCAGGATCGCCGCGAGTTCTCCTGAAATGTGGCGAGACATTTTCTTGTGGAATCGGGATAATGTAGTGGCTTATATCGACCGGTATGCACAGGCCCTGGAAGAATTGAAGCAAGCGATCAAACGTGGGGATGCAGCCGCAATTGAGAAGTTGCTTGAACGTGCGAAAGATGAGCGTGAAAAATTGAACAGTTCCTCTCCGAGCAACTCATGACATCATTGACGATCACACCGGGCCGGCCACTCAAAGGAATGACGACAGTTCCTGGCGACAAGTCTCTTACCCATCGGGCGATCATCCTTACCGCACTGGCAGAAGGAACGAGCACGATAGTGAACTATTGCCAGGGAGAGGACTGTCTGAACACGATGAGGGCTTTTCGGGGACTGGGAATTCCCATCACGCAGACTCCGACCGAATTAACCGTCTGCGGGAAGGGGTTTTGGGGGTTATCCGAACCAATCGCTCCGATCGACTGCGGCAACTCTGGAACCGGGATGCGTCTGCTTACAGGCCTCTTGGCCGGACAAGATTTCTTCTCAGTGCTCACCGGCGACGAATCGATCAGACGGCGTCCTATGGGGCGGGTCGTCAAGCCACTGCGTGAGATGGGCGCGGTTATCGGAGGGCGTAAAGGCGGAGAACTGGCTCCCCTGGCGATTACAGGAGCTGGCCTTCACGGCATCGAGTACACCTCGACCGTGTCCAGCGCGCAGATCAAGTCGTCCCTCCTGCTCGCCGGCCTCTTTGCTCAAGGGAAGACTCGGTATAAGGAGCCAAGTCTGTCACGAGACCATACCGAGCGGATGTTCCAGTTCTTTGGGATTCCTCTCGCAAAAGAAGCAGGGACCCTGGTCTTACAAGGGCGACCTTCGAGCGGTTGGGGAGGCGTGCATGTGACCATTCCAGGCGATTTCTCGGCGGCCGCATTCTTCATCGTCGGAGCAACGATCGTGCAGGGATCCGACATCACCATTCACAATGTCGGGATGAATCCGACGAGAACCGGCCTCATCGAGGTGATGAGGAAGATGGGAGCCGACATTCAGGTTCTGGGCTTGCGAGAAGCGGCCGGTGAACCGACCGGGGACCTTCGTGTGAAGGCATCCGCACTGAAAGGTGTGACGATCGGTCACGACCTCATTCCGAAAACGATCGATGAATTTCCCGTATTGTGTGTGGCTGCCGCCGTGGCGGAGGGGGATACCGTGATTTCCGGAGCAGCGGAACTCCGAATCAAAGAGAGCGATCGTATTGCGACCATGAGCGGAGAGTTGAGGGCCATGGGAGCTGTAGTTGAGGAACGGCCGGACGGGATGATCATCCATGGATTAGGCCGAGGTGGAGAGAACGGCAAGTTGAGAGCTGCGGACAAGGCCCGCAGTCATGGAGACCATCGTGTGGCCATGTCTCTCGCCATCGGTGGCCTTACGGCGGAGCAAAGCATGACGATTGCCGACACGGGCTGCGTGGATACGTCATTTCCAAACTTTGAGCAGACACTCGTCGATTTGTTGACACCACTTGCGTGAGAACCGTGCAACCGATAGGAGGGTTCGAGAAGTGTGGGGGTTGAGTGATTATTGCGATTGATGGGCCGGCCGGAGTGGGCAAGAGTACAGTAGCGAGATTATTGGCCGCTCGACTTGGTTACCTGTATCTTGATACAGGAGCGTTATACCGAGCCGTCGCGTGGAAAACCTTGCAATCAGGGATACGTCCGACGGATCATGAGTCGGTGGCCACATTATTGCCGACCACCGTGATTCACATGCAGTTTCTCAATGGCGCGATGCAGGTATCGGTCGATGGCAGCGACGTCACCGGGGAGCTCAGGACACCCGAAGTCACGGCAACGGCCTCCATCGTGTCGGCCATTCCAGCCGTCCGTGAATGGCTGCTGCCGATCCAGCGTCAGATCGGCCAGAGAGGTTCGGTGGTTGCAGAAGGGCGCGACGTCGGCACAAAGGTCTTTCCGACCGCTCCCTATAAATTCTTCTTGGAGGCGGATGCAGACGTTCGAGTCGCGCGGCGACATCGTGAACTGGTCGCTGCGGGTCGTGCTGGGACGGTTGAGTCAACATCTGGTGATCTATCCGACCGAGATAGGCGGGATCGGACCCGGTCGATCGCCCCATTGATTCCAGCGGGTGATGCACGGTTAATCGATACCTCTACTCTCAGTCCTGACCAAGTGGTGGAGCAGATGATTGCGACAGTGTCGACCGGATCGTGAGCGGGATTCTCTACGTATTTTTGTGGAGCCTGGCACGAGTCGTCGCGTGGATTTGTTTTCGATATCGTGTTGAAGGGGAGATTCCTCGGACCGGAGGTCTGCTGATCGCCGCAAACCATGCCAGCTACTTCGACATTCCGCTGCTCGGCTGCGGGATGCGTCGAAGGGCCTGGTACTTGGGACGGAATGACTTATTTCCGATCCCAGTATTGCACGGTATTTTGCAGGCGTTGGGCTGGATCCCGGTAAGGTTGGGACGTCTGGACCGAGAGGCCTTTGGGAAGGCGATCAACCTGATTCGGGCAGGTAACGTGGTGGTCATTTTCCCTGAAGGAGGACGCAGCCGCGATGGCCACCTTCGGCCTCCGAAGGCTGGTATCGGAGTGATTGTGTCGCAGACGGGATGCCCGGTCGTTCCTGCATATCTGCGGGGAACCTTCGACGTACTTCCCACGGGGGCTCGTTGGCCTCGGTTACGTCAGGTCACGGTGCGATTCGGAGCTCCTATTCAGTTCGAAACGAGGAAACAGACTGAGAAGGCAGAAACGAGACAGTTCTATCAACAGGTCAGTCGTACGGTGATCGAGCACATTGCAGCCTTAGGTCAAGTTCCCATCCCAAAGGGGAGCGATGACCTGGCCTCCGAAACACCGAACAGGCCGACCGCCGACGCTCACAACGCTGAGTGAGCCCGGCGACTTCACCATCAGCACCCGACGAGAGTCGGAAGAGTAGGATGTTCATATGGGTACGGTATCCAACGGCAGCGATGCTCAGTTAGACCGCAATGCCTTGGCGGCATTGTACGAAGAAACCTTTCGTAACCTGGAAGAAGGCACGATTACGGAAGGCCGTGTGGTGGCCTTGACCAAGGACAAGGTCATCGTTGATATCGGTTACAAATCAGAGGGCATGATCCCGAGTGATCAGTTTGCTTCCGAGGAACTTCACAACCTCAAGGTCGGCGACCGACTCCAAGTCTATATCGAAGAATGTGAAGATGCGGACGGCAATCTCGTTCTTTCCAAGGAAAAAGCGGACAAGATGAAGATTTGGGAAGAACTGGAAAGGCTCTACAAAGAAGAGAAGAGTATCGAAGGGAAGGTTGTCTCACGGATCAAAGGCGGCATGATGGTCGATATCGGCGTCAAGGCGTTCTTGCCCGGCTCGCAGATCGATCTTCATCCGGTCCGGGATCTGGATGGTCTGATTGGAAAGACCTTTCCACTCAAGATCATCAAGATCAACCACAGGCGCGGCAATGTGGTCGTGTCGCGCCGCGTGTTGTTGGAAGAAACCAGGGATAAGAAACGGCAGACGACGCTGGCCAATCTCAAGGAAGGTCAGCTCATCCAGGGCACGGTCAAGAACATCACCGATTACGGATCGTTTATCGACCTCGGTGGTATTGACGGGTTGCTGCACATTACCGACATGTCCTGGGGTCGAGTCGGACACCCCTCGGAGCTGTTTACTGTGGGAGACAAGGTTGAAGTCGCGGTGTTGAAATATGATCGTGAAACGGGTCGCATTTCTCTGGGGCTCAAGCAGAAGAGTGCGGATCCCTGGACCAATGTCGCCGGCAAGTATCCCATTGGGACCAGGGTTCGTGGTCGTGTGGTCAGCCTGACCGACTATGGAGCGTTCGTGGAACTTGAGCCGGGAGTTGAGGGATTGGTGCATGTGTCTGAGATGTCGTGGACGCACGAAGTCCGACATCCGTCCAGAGTCGTGGCGGTCGGTGATCAAGTGGAAGCCGCGGTGCTCAACGTCGATCCCGCGAGCCGCAAAATCTCATTGGGCATGAAACAGACGGCTCCGAATCCCTGGGACATGATTGAGGGCAAATATCCGATCGGGACCCGTATCGAGGGGAAGGTGAAGAGCCTGACCGATTTCGGCGCCTTTGTCGGACTTGAAGAGGGGATCGATGGACTCATCCATATTTCGGATATGTCCTGGACGAGGCATATCAAGCATCCCTCTGAGCTGTTTAAAAAAGGACAAAAAGTGGAAGCGGTCGTGTTGCGCATCGACAAAGAGAAAGAGCGGCTCTCGTTGGGATACAAACAGCTGGCCCGTGATCCCTGGGATGAGGCGATCCCCGCACGGTATCACGTTGGTGACTCGGTGACCGGCAAGGTGTCGAAAGTCGCCGATTTTGGGATCTTCATCGAACTGGACGGTGAGGTGGAAGGTTTGATCCATGTCAGCGAATCCGGTGTTGAACCTCCCGCGAAGCTCGAAGAAAAGTTTAAGTTGCAGGATGATGTCACGGCGAAGATAATCAAAGTCGATCGAGAGGAACGCAAAATCGCCCTTAGCCTGCGTGACCATCAGCTGGATTGGGAACGCAAGCAGGTTGATGATTATCACTCGACACAGGGCGTGCTTGACCAGAGTCTAGGACGGGCCGCGAAACAGAGCCGGAAACGGTCGCAATCGGAAGATCAAAGCTAAGCCGGCTTGGTTGAGGGAGGGTGCGGGAGAGGAGCGATGGCGGATGAAGCAACACAGGCGGAACGTCCGCGAAAACGTCATCTGTTGCGGAAGACCTTGTGGTTTTTTGCGATGGGACTGGGTGTCTTGGTCCTAATCAATCTCTTTGTCCCCGACCTTGATCTATCGACCGGAGACCGAATCGCCCTGGTTCGAGTCGAAGGGGTCATTTTGGATTCTCAGACGACCATTGAGGATCTGAAGCGATTCAGCGAGAATCCTTCCGTCAAAGCCATCGTGATAAGAATCGAGAGTCCCGGGGGCGGCGGCGTGCCATCGCGAGAGATTTACGATGCCGTCTAGCGGGTCAGAAGCAAGAACAACAAGGCGGTTATCGCATCGATGGGGAGCCTTGCCGCATCGGGAGGGTATTACATCGCGGCTGCAGCAGATCGGATCGTGGCCAATCCCGGGACGCTGACTGGAAGCATCGGAGTCATCATGGAAACGGCCAACCGGGAGGGATTGCTTCAGAACATCGGGGTGGAAGGGGTCGTCATTAAGAGCGGGAGATATAAGGATGTGGGCTCTCCACTCCGGAAAATGAGCGCGGACGAAAGAGGTTTGTTGCAAGCCGTGATGGATGATGTCCATAAGCAGTTTATCGAGGCGGTGGCCGAGGGCCGTTCCCTCGAGATTCGAGCTGCCCAAGCGTTGGCCGACGGTCGAATCTTTACCGGACGCCAGGCCAAGGAAGCGAAGCTGGTCGATGAACTGGGCGACTTGGAAGACGCCATTCAGTTGGCTGCGGAGGTGGTCGGAATTGAGGGGGAACCAAAGGTCGTCGAGCCAAGGCGTCGGTTTTCTCTCCGCGAAATTCTGGACTCGAAACTCAGCATGATGTTTCCGAAGTTTGATATGCAACCGGGCGTGAGCTTGAAATACCTGATGGCCTTCTAGCTCGGTCAATAAAGGTACGGTTGTTCTCGTGGCGTAAGGGGGAGTGGATATGACCAAGGCGCAGATCATCGAAAAAGTTACCGAGCAAGTCACCACCTTGACGAAGCGACAGGCCGAAGTGGTCGTCAACACTATTTTCGATTGTGTCAGGGATTCCTTGAGAAACGGCGACAAAACGGAGATCCGAGGCTTCGGCAGCTTTCGGCTGCGGGCTCGTCGGATGAAGGAGGGGCGAAACCCAAAGACCGGAGAGACGGTTGCGGTACCAGCCAAGCGGGTGCCGTTTTTTAAAGCCGGCAAAGAGCTGAAGGAATTGCTCAACCAATAACGATCGACTGATTGAGCAGGAACGAATGTCGACATCAGATTCCTCGCAGACGAATACAACCGAAATCCGTTGGGCTGACGGTGCGCTCAAACGGATGGAGCGTGCACCGATCTTTCTACGTGGCATGGTCCGGCGTTTGGCTGAAAAAAAAGCTCGTGAATTGGGCTACGAGGAAATCACCGAGGAGATTCTTGATCAGTTTAAGGAACAGATGATGGGGCGCATGGGCGGTGAAGCCGGCATGGCCTCTGCTGTTGAGGAGATGGCCGACGGCCGTCTTCCATGGACCGCTGCGGCCAAAGACCGATTGAATACGGTGCCCGAATTTATGCGAGCGATGACCAGGCAGATTGCGGAGGAGATCGCAAAGGAACGAGGGCATCTCGAAGTGAACGTCGAATTATTTGAAAAGGTGGAAGCGCTTGGTGACCTCCACGAGGAAGGTGGGCCCCCGATGGAGTGGACAGAGGAAGCATTGGCGCTGCTTCAAGACAAATTAAAGCAGTCGCCGCCCATCGCCATGGAATTCGTGACCGATATGTTGAAACGAGATACGGAAGATCTCGCCAGGGTCAAAAAACTGACTCGGATCGATGCATCGGTTCTACAGGACCTATGGGAAGCACCTCAGGAACGAATCGCCTGGACCGACGAGGCATGGAAGCGGCTTCAGACATCTCCGGATTTCGTGCGCAGTGGAATCAGAAAAGCCGCCGAACGGCGGGCCCGCAAGCTGGGATTGAAAGAAATCAATGCCGACCATTTGACGACGTTTCGGAACCAGGCGATGATGAAAGCCGTGAAGCGTATCCGCTCATTCGGTTACCATGAACTGACATTCGATGCCTTTGATACTGCTCTCCAGAAAACCAAGCGACTGCAAGGTAATGATCAGGCAGAGAAGCGCCTCCAGGAAATCCGGGGCCACTTTGCCGATCCGTTGACGAAGAAGCCTGAAGGCGGGACCCTGGGAGCCGAGCTCATGGATCGTTTTCGCAGGTACCTCAAAGGTGAAGGGACCCTCTGACAGGATCAAGTTTCTCGTCCGGCAGTTCCAACGTAGGTTCCAAAGATGCCCCACCAACCGGATCGGTGCTCCGCTTCAATGGGCTCCCGCCTGTTGGGGCCAAAACTTGTGCCGGATTTGGGGGAGCGGTTCGTTGTCAAAATTGGGAATGTCGTAGAGACAACGATCGATCGTCGTGACCTCGTCTTCGGTTAACGGCAACGTAACTTTTTTCTTCCAGAACTGATCGAGCGTGAAATAGTCGGCCGACTGAGGTTTCTGCGCCAACAACTCCTGCATTTTTTTGAACCCCGGCGTATCGACGCCTGGGACACGTCCTTTGTTCCGATCAAGACACCACATCAGAACTTCAGCTATCCCGTACATCGTGATATCAACATTCACAATTTTGCTCATGACCTTCCTCCTAAAAGCAACGATGCATCATAACTCAAGCGGAAGGCGAAATTCAAAGGCTGATGAGCTACTGATGCGGATTGCGAGGCCGAAGACCGCCTCTGTATACTGAGTGTTCTGATCCACCATAGGCCCATTGGTACAGCCGGTTAGGGTGTGGGAGACTGGGTGAACATTCTTATCGAGCAGAAATCCCACGTGGTCAGGCGGTTTTTCTTCCTGCTATGGCTGGCTTTTCTTGTCGGTCACGGTCTGTGGGCTTGTTCCAAGAGCGAGCCCTATACCCCACCGGATCCTTTTTATTATTTTGCCAGCTACAAGGTCGGCAAGAATCCTACCACTATTATCACCGAAGACCTGAATCATGACTCATTCACCGATCTCATCACGACCAATATTGCGAGTAATACCCTCTCGATTCTATTGGGTAATGGTGACGGTACATTCAGAGATCAGGTTCAGCTCCATGTCTGTCAGGAACCGCGCTCCCTCGTGACGAGCAACTTCAATCAAGACCGACATCCCGATGTCGCCCTGGCATGCTCCGGTGGCGACGAGGTTATGGTCTTGCTCGGACATGGAGATGGGAAGTTTGAAGAAGGACCACGTTATCCCGTCCATCGTGCACCGATCGCACTGGCCGCAGCTGATATCAATGGTGATCAACATGCGGATCTTGTCGTCGCTCTACGGAACGACAAGGTCAAGGTCTTTCTCGGGAATGGGAGCGGCGAATTTCGACACCTAGTTCAATACGAACATGGCGACACTCCCACATCCGTCGCGTTGGCTGATCTCAACGGCGATGGGAAATTGGAATTAGTGGTGACGAATGGAGGACCTATGTCGAATGCCGTCTCCATTTGGCTCGGGAACGGTGACGGAACCTTTCGTGATCCCAGAGATTATTCCACGGGCCACCGACCCCTTGGCGTGAGTTTTGCCGACTTCAACAATGATCATCACAGGGATCTACTGGTCATCAATGGAGAGCAGGATAGCTTCACGACGTTTCTGGGTAACGGCAATGCGACATTCCAACCCGGCAAGAATTCCGGAGCTGATGCCGGTCCCAACTTTGGGTTGGCACGGGATTTCAATGGCGACCGGTTCGAAGATGTGGCGATCGTGAATATCCAGTCAAGTGACCTATCGATCTTGTTCGGGAAGGGCGATGGTACCTTTCATTACCCTCCGAGGAATTACCGCACGAAGTCTGGTCCGTTTGCGCTTTCATCCTTTCGTGTCACGACCTTCGGACTGGAGGAACCGGGACTGGTCATCGCCGACAACGGAAGTGGCAGCGTCTCGATCTTCCTTCACCGTGGGCTTAAACCAACTGCGAAGTCGGAGACAAGAGAGTAGGAAGCGAGCGATCGCTGTCTATTCTTGACAGCCTGGAAGGCCTTCGTTAGAGTGGCCCGTGGGTAAAAAGCCCTAAATTATTGAACACTGCTATGGCGCTTCGAGCTTTTGCATGGTGGTTTATGATTGGGGCTCTGATGACCCTCTCGGTTCTGATGGTCCAAGGTGGAATCCGGGACCTGTGGGAAGGGACACAGCCCTCCGGGAGTACCAACGTGTTCGTGTATTTCGGCACGACCCTCATCGGCGGCGGCTTGCTCGCTGGGTGCGTCGCCCTAATCATGAATCGCCTTCGGTAATTGGAGAGAATGGGAAATGTATGCAGTGCCTCAAGTGCAAAGGGTTCATGCTCGTAGAACGCCACTACACCCTTGTCAACAGAAGGATATATGCTCGGTGCCTCAATTGTGGGTTCTGGATTGACTTGGCCGACCTCCTCCGCTTTTTTCATAAAGTTATTGATAGTGGTCGGAAAGGTGGTAAAGTGCGTGAATCATTCATGTTCTAAAATAGGCGGTCGTTTGTGGCACAGGGCGACCATTCCCCGCTCGATTATCACAGGCAGAGCCGAGATGATGCCATCTCTCACCTTGGTCTGGTTTCGGCCGCCTCTCTTTTGTTCCTCGCTTTTACAATATGCCCAGCCTTCGGGATGGAGCATCAATCTCGCAACCAGACCACTCATCATGTCGGTTATGTTACGCAACCCCTCCCATGGAAGCGCATCCCGGCACACAGTATTCTCCTGAAGGAATTGCGATCAGGCCGTATCCTGTTCCAGCACGAGGTTGAGAAACGCCTGTCGCCGGCGAGTCTAACCAAGATTATGTCGGCATTGATTATTCTCGAGAAGGGCCACCTTGACGAGCTGGCTACAGTGAGCAGAAATGCCGCGAGAGCTCCCAAAACCCACCTACGACTAAAGGTCGGAGAAGTGTTTCGTCTTGGCGATTTGCTCAAGGCGATGATGATGGTGTCGGCCAATGATGCCTGCCTGACAGCTGTTGAGCATGTCGGAGGCGATGAAGAGCAGTTTGTGAAGTTGATGAACGCCAAGGCTGTTGCCCTTGGGTTATCAGACACGCACTTCAGTAACGGGTGCGGTTTCGACGACCCAGACCACTACTCGACAGCTGAAGATCTCGCCAAACTCAGTGAGGTGGCGATGCGAAACGCGGTGTTCCGAGAACTCGTCAAAGAGGAACGCGAAATCATCACACCTGTCAGTGGTTATCGCGCCTATGTCCTGCATAACACGAATCGTTTGCTTGGTCGCATTCCAGGCGTGGAAGGGGTGAAGACCGGATTCACTTCCAAAGCAGGTCGATGTCTGATCGCCAAAGTCTCTCAAAATGGGAGCGACCTACTTCTCGTGATTTTGAACTCCAACCGCCGGTGGACTACCGCGAAAAGCCTGATCGATTACGGTTTTCGTCTCACCCGCACCATCCAATAGCCGCTGCGTTTCATTGTGAGCATGTAGTCGTGAGTCGGTGGCCAGGGTTCGCTCACGTTGTTGATTACGGCTACCGATATACAGCGAGAATCCAATGCAGCTGCACACTTACGCGGATGGGGCCACAGGCCAGCTCCAATCGATGGATTCAGGACATATCCAAAACGTTCCCTCAACCACACCCGTTGATTGTTCATTGGCTCTACGCTGGGCGGACGGGGATCGATCACTGCTCGCCGAAATCACGGAGACGTTTGTAGAAGACTGCCCGCAGCGGATGAAGGAGCTGGAGCTGGCTGTATGGGAAGGTAATGCAAATCTGATCAGGCAAGTTTCGCATAGCCTCAAGGGGATGGTCTCCTGCTTTGGGGCGCATCAGGCCAAGTCGCTGGCGCAGGAGATGGAACATCTTGGTCGAAGCGGAGAGGTTTCAGAGGCTGCCGCTCTTCTACCGCGCGTGGTACATGAGCTGTCGCACATGATCGAACATCTCAAGAAGATAGATTGGCAGATTGTCTCGTAACCTGCTGAGCTGTTCACTGCAGACAGCCCGGTAACGCAATGGAAGCCCCAGTGACGAAGATTGTCGTGGCGGACGATGACCGAATGCTTCGCAAGGCGACCGAAACCACCCTGCGTCGTCATGGATATGTGGTGTCGACAGCTTCCGACGGGGAAGAAGCCCTTCGTCTCATCCGGTCCGAGCACCCCGATATCATCGTACTCGACCTGATCATGCCGAAGGTCCAGGGATTCGACGTGCTCCAGACACTCAAGCAAGATGCCTTGACATCCTCCATACCTGTGATTGTGTTAAGCAGTCTTGCCCAGGATCGGGATAAACAAGAAGCGCTGAGTCTTGGAGCGGTCGCCTACTTCAATAAGTCAACATTTTCTCTGGGCGAGTTGGTCAAACAGGTTGAAACGGCACTCACTCAAGGACGGAATTAATGGCGGAGTTTCAGGTCACCGAAGACGAACTGCGATCACTGTTCGTCGAAAATCTCGGGGTCATTGACCAGACGGACTTCGATAGGTCGACCAAGTTGGCTAAGCGACTGAGAGTGCCGCTCATGCACACCTTGGTCGAGCAAGGCCGCATCCCGCAAGCCTTTCTGCTGGACCAACTTGCCCGTAGTTGGAATGTCAGTTTTGTTGATCTAAAACTCGGCATGGTCAAGAGCGAAGCAATCAATCTGTTGCAAGAGACCTTCGCCCGCAAGCAAGTCCTTATCCCGTTCGAGCGCCAGGGAACACAGTTGCACGTCGCCATGATGGATCCTCGGGAACTGAAAGTCGTGAATGAGGTGGAACGACTGACTGGACTGCGAGTACGTCCCTTCTTGGCCACGGAGGCCGCGATCAGGCGCGCCCAGCTCTTATACAGGAAGGAACTGCGGGAGATTCTCGAGCGAGCGACGACGGAAAGGACCACCGACTTGACTCCGGCTAGACAGCAGGAGATCAACGAATCCACCATCGTGGAGGCCGCTCAGCGCGTCTTGCTCTACGCCGCTGTCACACGGGCGTCCGACATCCATATCGAACCGTTTGAGCTTGAAACCGTAATCCGCTACCGCGTGGACGGAGTGATGCGTGAAGTCTTCAGTTTGGCGTCGATGCTCCATCTCCCTCTGGTCTCGCGTGTCAAGATCTTGTCCGGAATGCGGATCGATGAGCGCCGCATTCCGCAAGACGGGCGGTTCGAAGCCGATCTCGACGGATTCAAAATAGATCTCCGCGTGGCTTCGGTCCCTACGCAGTGGGGTGAAAAACTCGTGCTCCGGATCCTCTCAAAGGACAATGTCATTATCGATCTGGAGGATCTTGGGTTGATCTCCTCGGACTATGAAATCGTGCTTCGCAATATTCTCCGGCCGTTCGGCATGGTGCTCATCACTGGTCCTACCGGATCGGGCAAGTCGACCACGCTCTATGCCATGCTGATGCGGATTGGGACAGAGCGACAGAACATCGTCAATATTTCAACGATTGAAGAACCGGTTGAGTATTCGATCCCCCGAGTCAACCAGACTCAGGTAAATCATCAAACGGGCGTTCTATTTTCAACAGGCTTGAGGGCGCTGCTCCGTCAAGATCCAGACGTGATCATGGTTGGAGAAATTCGGGACTGCGAAACCGCGGAGATCGCCGTCCAAGCTGCCCTCGTTGGGCGGCTCCTCTTGTCCACACTTCATACGAACGACGCGACCGGAAGCATTCCTCGACTGCTCGACATCGGTGTGGAGCCCTATTTGCTGTCCTCGTCCTTATCGCTTGTGGTTGCGCAACGGCTGGTTCGAAGAATTTGCAAGAATTGCCGCGAGAGTGTGCCCCCCAGCGCGCGGGTCCTCGAATCCATTCAATCCCGGAGCGACTATTCCGAGACCGTTGCCATCTTACAACGGCAAGGCATCCTTCGAACAACCTATGACGGCCTTAGTGGCGTTCGGTTGTATCAAGGAAAAGGATGCGCACAATGTCAGGGAAGCGGTTTCACCGGTCGTGTGGGGCTGTTCGAGCTGTTTGAAGTCGATGAAGATATTCGAGATCTGATCATGCAGCGAAGGCCGGCATCGTTCATTCGCTCGACTGCGATCATGAAAGGGATGAAGACGATGTTTCAAGACGGACTGGCTAAGGCGTTCATGGGAGAGACAACGGTCGAAGAGGTATTACGAGTGGCGATATAACTATCGAGTTGGCCGATGGATTGGTGGAGCAGTAGGGGAATTAACGCGGCTGGGAAAATTCGATGTTGACGTCTTTGCCGAGGTAATTCACCTGGAAGCCTTGCTTGTCGTAAGCCAGCACTGCACCCATGACGTTTTCGTCACCGTACTCCTCCTGGCCTAACAACTTTCGGATGTCCTCGGTACTTTCGCTGTTGAGCACGTTTCGAAAGATGCCTCTGGTCTTGTACGCGAACCGATTATTGATGAAAAGGAGGTCGACCTTACCGTCCTGAATACGGACTCCGGCCATTGGACCGGTCGGTTTTCGTTGATCGAGCAGAAAGATGAACGTCGCTTCCTGCTCAGCCTTCACTCCTGAAATCTTTTCATTCACCAAGGTTTCGACGGCTTTGGATTCCGAATCGCCGAGTTTGACGCCGAACAGCGAAATCTCAGCGCTCGAAATGGCTTTTGGCTCCATGACATCGTTCTTGCTCAATTCGTACGGCTCGGCATGGGCTGAGCCGAGCGTTGCGAGGACGCTCGCCAGTAGGATGATCGGCATCCGCACCACATTTTCTTTCGTCCTCATGGTATGTAACGGTTCTTTCGTAAGGGTTGGGGACTTTGTCAGGATGAGAGAATTGGCAGAATCCAGATAGGCATGCAACGCATTGTATGCCAAGAGCGGCCGGACCTGCAAGGAACGTGAAGCGCGAGCGTTCGCCGGGTCCGATGGGCAGGTATCCTTGCATCATGGCTGAAGCTCTCTGGACAGCAACATCGCCCCGAGTTCTCGGAGCCGGCAAAAGTAAGCTTGGGGTTCGCCGTCCAATGCTTCCGTCAGTTCATCGAGGTCTCCCAAACAGTCTTTCACGATGGCAACCCGTTGGTCGTCGAGACCCTCGGAACCATGGAGGTAGTAGACCACACAGCCGCTAATGACCGTGTCGATGGTCATTAATTGCCCTTGATGTGGGCTCGAAAACTGAGGCCAACCATCGGCGCAATGTCGTTCCCACGCTGTTGCAATCATGCTTCGATCCATGAGGAGCTCCTTTCCCTCTCCGTCATGTGACGAGCCAGCATTCTAGTGGATACGGTAGCAGACAGCCAGGAGATCCCGATGGAACAGTGTGGAAGAATCGCAGGATCAAGGATACAGTCCACGCTGACGATGTGCTTGAGCAACTTGATCAATCCCACTCATGAGTGCCGCCATGCGCATCGACACTCGCCGTTCGGTCGAAAAATGAAGTGTCCGCTGAAAGGCGGACGTGATGATGCCTTGCAGTCGATTCTGGATGTCTGTCGCACTCCAGAAAAAGCGCTGAAAGTCCTGCACCCATTCGAAGTACGAGACGATGACACCGCCGGAATTCGCGAGGATATCCGGGATCACAAAGATTCCCTTCTCTGCGAGAAGCCTATCGGCTTCCAGGGTCGTCGGACCGTTCGCACCTTCGGACAGGATTCGGCACCTCAGGGAATTCGCATTCTTAGCCGTGATCTGTTCAGACAGGGCAGCGGGCACGAGCACGGTGCAATCGAGTTCCAACAATTCCTCATTGGTGATCGCATCACCCTGCTTGGTTTCCCGCAGCGGTTGTCGAGGATCGCGGCGAAGCAACTCTGTGACATTCAGTCCCTTGGAGTTGTAGATTCCACCCTGGACATCGCTGACGGCAATGACGCGCGCACCTTGTTGTTCCATGATGCGAGCTGTGTGGGAGCCGACATTCCCGAATCCTTGGATCGCCACAGTGGCACTTTCAATCGACAACTTGAGGTGACGAAGCGCCTCTTGCGTCACATAGACGACTCCACGTCCCGTCGCTTCTTCACGACCCAAGCTCCCCCCGATCGAGATCGGTTTGCCGGTCACCACTCCTGGAACGGCGTAGCCGACTTGCTGGCTGTACGTGTCCATGATCCATGCCATGGTCTGGGCATCGGTCCCGACGTCCGGGGCCGGGACATCCTTGTCCGGACCGATCAATGGGAAAATTTCTGCGGCGTATCGCCGTGTCAGTCGCTGTAGCTCGGAGAGTGAAAGTTGCTTCGGCGCTACAGTGACTCCTCCTTTCGCTCCTCCGTACGGCAAGCCGGCCAAAGCGCATTTCCAAGTCATCCACATCGCAAGAGCAGCCACCTCTCCGAGATTCACGTCGGGATGGTACCGCACGCCTCCCTTGGACGGGCCCCGCGACGAATCGTGTTGAACGCGGTAGCCGGTAAAAACCTCCACGTGCCCGTCGTCCATCCGAACCGGAAGGCTGACGACGAGAGAACGCTGTGGAAGTTTCAGGCGTTCACGGAGATTTGGGTCAAGTCCCATCGTTTCCGCTGCCTGATCGAACTGCGCGACGGCCAGCCGAAAAGTCGGTGTATCAAGTTCCTGCATAGGACTCCTCTAAGCAAACCCTCGTACGTCGGCCGGTCATGTAGTGGACCAGGTGAGGGCGAACACCGTCGCGAAGGTCCGAGCGAGCTCCTGCTTGACGGCGTCGACTGAGACTGACGTTTGACTCACAGCCGCCATGGATGTCACTTGGCAATCGGGCAAGCCGCATGGATGAATTCGGCGGAAAGGCGACAAGTCCAGATCCACGTTGAGGGCAACCCCGTGCAAGGTGATCCCGCGGTCGATTCGTATGCCGAGGAAAGCGATTTTTTGCGGTTCAGGTGCCATGACCCACACACCCGGCTTGCCGATGATACGAGTTCCGGAAATGTTCCAACAGTTGAGCAATCGGATGATCACCTCTTCCAGTAACCAGACCAATTGCCTAGGCCCCGAAGCATGCCGATCGAGCTTGAAAATGGGGTAGAGGACAATCTGTCCGGGGCCGTGAAAAGTCACAGATCCTCCACGATTGACTTGGTGCATTTCCGCTCCATCCGCGCATAAGGAGGATTCACTGCCTCCCCAATGCGACGACCTTGTCCTACGTCCGAGCGTGTAGACGGGTGGGTGTTCAAGAATCAGAAGGGTATCCGGCTGGAGATCGAGGAGACGCTCCTCATGCAAACGACACTGCATTTCCCACGCAAGGAGATACGGAACCGGTTCTTGGAACACGCGAACCGCCCCGACATGAATGTGGAGAGGATTCGACCGCGGAGACGTCACGGTATTTGCGTCGATCATGGGATCATACGCTCAAAAGGACAGGCCCGTCCGTGAAGATGTAGAACGCCCAGCAGTGGTCAGTTCTTGTACGTACGGTGCCGGAGGGAAGGCTCCGCATGGCAAGAATATTGTTGCACAACTCACCATGCAGAGGAAAGTTGGATTGCGAAGCTGCCAGAGCCGCCCTCATAACCAGTGAAGGAATAAGGTTACTTGATGGCTGCGAAGAGCTCCTTGATCCCAGGGGTCTTCAGCTTCTTGAGCGCCTTTGCCTCGATCTGGCGGATACGCTCGCGCGTGACGGACAAGCTTTGGCCGACTTGCTCCAAGGTGCTGGCTTCATCGTAGCCGATCCCGAAGCGAAGTCTGATGACGGTTTGCTCACGAGGCGTGAGGGTGCTTAGAATACGGTCCAGTTGTGCGGTCAGTTCGCTTCGATGGACATGAGCGTCTGGCGGAACTGCTTGCTGGTCTGGAATCATGTCTCCGAACTGCGTATCTCCATCACCGATCGGAGTTTCCAAGGCCACCGGTTCCTGAAAGGCCAGGACAGTCTCGCGAATCCGCTCCGGTCTCATGCGCAGCACATGAGCAATCTCTTCCAAGCGAGCGGGCCGCCCAAACTGTTGCCCGAGCCTCCGCATCACACGGAGAATTCGATGCGAGGCTTCGGTTTGGTGTACCGGGATGCGAATCGTTCGAGATTGATCCGCAAGTGCCCGCGTGATGCCCTGCCTGATCCACCACGTTGCGTAGGTGCTGAATTTAAATCCCTTTCGATACTGATATCGTTCGGCCGCTTTCATCAGGCCGATGTTGCCTTCTTGTACGAGATCCAGCAAGGTCAATCCTCGCCCGGTGTAATGTTTAGCAACGTCCACCACCAAACGAAGATTGCACCGCACGAGCTCATCTTTGCCTTGCTCCAAGATAACTCTCGCGACGTGGATCTCATCGAGCACCGTTTTCAGTGTTCTTGCCGTGGCTATCGACGGTTTGATGTCCGAGCACGACGGATGAAGAGCGGTGCGTATGGCCTTCTCAGCCTTATCCAATGCAGTAGCGGACAGCCCGCTCAATCGTCTGACCGTTTGGAGTACGTTCACACTGTCTGCAAGAAGTGATGCTCGGTCGTACTTGAACAAAGCTCGTACGGCTTGACGCAGAGCGGCCCGAATGCGCCTGGTCCCATGGTCCACCCGTTTGGCAATCGCGGTCTCTTCCTCTCGAGTCAAGAGACCCCGTTCACCGAACGACCGGAAGTATAAAGTCTCCAAAAGAAACGGACTGGCACCACGGCTTGTGCGCATGGCCGGCTGGGTCTTCTCATCCGAGCCGGATTCCTCAGCCTCACGGCTGATCATTCCCAACATGCCGCTCGCCTTGGCGTCATCGGCATCGACATCCAGGACGAATGTTTTCTGTATCTCCGTCTCGTCAGAGACGCGCAGTTCTTCTTTCATCGTGTCACCTTTGCTCTGAATTATATTGTAAAGCACAGGTACCCCTTGCCTTGTTAGAGTCGCATTCAGCGGAAAAGATTCAACCGAGTCGTGACTTGTATGGCTTATATGAAGCAAAAGGGATGCTGGATTGAAGATGAGAAAAGGCGGGTGTGATCAGCTGGAAAAAGTATAAAGATTAGACTGAGCTAATGAGGAAACGGAGGACGAACTGTCGCACTTATGCGGCATCTATGTAAAAACGGCATCATCGATCTGGCTGAAATGCCACACTACTTGGGTAGCAGTCCTTTGATGAAGGGGGCAATGGTGTCGATCGGAATCGGGAAGATGGTCGTCGAGTTTTTCTCGGCCGCGATTTCGACGAGTGTTTGGAGATAGCGCAGTTGAAGGGCGGCTGGATTCCGGCTAATGACATCGGCGGCTTCGGCGAGTTTCTGCGCCGCTTGAAATTCGCCCTCAGCATGAATAATTTTTGCCCGTCGTTCCCGCTCGGCTTCAGCCTGTCGGGCGATCGCACGTTGCATATCTTGAGGAATATCCACGTTCTTCACTTCCACGGCAGCAACTTTTACTCCCCATGGCTCGGTCTGTTGGTCGATAATCCGCTGGAGTTCGGCGTTGATGTCATCGCGCTTCGATAACAGGTCGTCGAGCTGACTCTGGCCAAGCACGCTGCGCAGGGTGGTTTGGGCGACTTGCGACGTGGAATACAGATAGTCTTGGACTGCCAGCACCGCCCGTTGAGGGTCAACCACCCTGAGGAAGATGACGGCGTTCACTTTCACGGAAATATTGTCCAGCGTAATGACATCTTGGGAGGGGACTTCCATGGTCACGATTTGGAGATTGACGCGCACCATCTGTTGAAGGACCGGGACTACCAACCGAATGCCGGGTCCTTTCACCGTCTGAAACTTGCCCAGCACAAACACCACGAGCCGCTCGTATTCCATGACGCGCTTAAAACTGGCATAGAGCACGAGGACCAACAAGACTAACGGCATGAGCAACGACATAATGGCTCCTTGTCTTCGGTCGGTTCATCTGTGAGCGGGGGCAACCTTCACGGTCAGTCCCTCGACCGACATCACCTCCGCAGCCTCCCCTTGCCTGATCGGAGTTTGGCTGACTGCTTCCCAGATCTCCCCCTGGACCGTAATCTGACCGCGTGGGTTGAGATCCGTCCTGGCGATTCCGATCAAACCAATCATCCCTTCAGCCCCAGTGATTGATCTGCCACGAGTGCTCTTAACGACCGTCCATGCAATGATTCCGATCAGGCCTCCGATCGTCACGACGGTCGGCAATAAAAAGGATAGGGAGACTTGCAGAAAAGGCGCGTCACTCTTGATGAGGAACAGACCGCCCAACGTCATGGCGGCCAATCCACCGAGTGCGAGCAATCCATAGCTGGTGACAGAAATTTCGAGTAGGAGGAAAACTGCACCGAGTATCACAAGAAATGCGCCTGCATAGTTCACAGGGAGCGATTGAAGCGAATAGAAAGCTAAGATCAAGCTGATGGCGCCGATGATCCCGGGCAGGATGGCGCCTGGGCTGTAGAGTTCTGCCATAATTCCGATGGTTCCGATGGACATCAGCAGGTAAGCGATATTGGGGTCGCTTAAGATTTTGAGCAATTCCAGCCGAGTTCCCATTGGGAATCCATGGAGAGTTGCGGTCTCGGTTGAGAACGTGATTGATCCATGTGGAAGGGCGATCTTTCTCCCATGCAGGCGTTTCAACAGTGTCGGGATGTCTTCGGCGATCATATCGATGACTTTGAGCTTCAGGGCTTCTTGCTCTGTCGCGGAAACGCTCTTTCGAACCGCATCCTCGGCCCATGATACATTCCGCCCATGCCGTTCCGCGATGCTCTTGATGTATGCAACCGCATCGTTTTCCACCTTCTCCTTCATCGTGTTGTCCATCTCGCCGCCCATGGCGACTGGGTGCGCTGCACCGATATTGGTACCAGGCGCCATGGCGGCAACATGGGCCGCCATGGTGATGAAAACTCCCGCAGAGGCAGCTCGACCTCCTGAGGGAGAGACGAACACAATCACCGGAATGGTCGATCCCGTAATATCTTTGATCATCAGGCGCATGGAGGTGTCCAATCCTCCAGGCGTATCGAGTTGTAAGATGAGAGCCTGTGCGCTTGATGTCTGGGCATACGTGAGGGCATCGTGAAGATATTCAGCTGCCACAGGGTTGATGACCCCCTCGTAGTTTGCCACGACGATGTCCTCGGCAAGAGCGGGATCGGTTGGAAGAATCAAACAGAGTGCCGACCCCAGCCCTACCATCGCCGCTGTGAGGCCACGGCCAAGCGCCGCTCTCGTTGTTTCACCATCTGTAGGCATCGTAAGCTATTGAATGATGAGAGGATCTTACGGCCCACTTCCTAGCCTGTCAAGGAACGGCGATTGGTTGCAAAGGATGAAACGAACCACCTAGAATGCGCGGCATGTCTTGTTTTTCCAACGGCGAACGCATCCATCTTGTCGATCAAAAACGACGGCAGTATGCTCTCACATTGAAAGCGGGTGAGACCTACCAGTTCAGTGGGCAAAGAATCGCGCACGATGCGCTGATCGGTCGTCCCGACGGATCCATCGTCACATTATCCGGCGGCAAGAAGATGGTGGCGCTCCGACCGACCTTCGGTGACTATGTGCTCAAGATGCCCCGAGGGGCTCAGGTTCTGTATCCAAAGGATCTCGCGATCATACCCATGTGGGCGGATATCTACCCTGGGGCTCGAGTCTTCGAGGCTGGAACCGGCTCAGGAGCCTTGACCATGGCCCTATTGCGCGCAGTGGGGCCGGGCGGCTTGGTGGTGACCTATGAGATCCGGGAAGATTTTGCACAGACGGCAAAGCTGAACATTGCCCGTTCCGTGAATCCGACTAATCTGATCTGCGCCAAGAAAAATGCCTATGAGGGCATCGACCTATTGGACGATCAGGTGCCGTTCGATCGTGTCGTGCTTGACTTGCCGGAACCATGGCAGGTTGTACCACATGCCGTGAAAGCCCTTCGATCCGGTGGGATCTATCTGAGCTTTGTTCCCACCGTTCCTCAAGTCATGCGAACGGTAGAGGCACTCGAACGCACAACCGTATTTGGAATGATCGAAACGTTTGAGACGTTGCTGAGAACCTGGTCCGTGCATGGCAGGAGCGTGCGACCTGATCATCGCATGGTGGCTCATAGTGGGTTCATCACCGTGGCCCGTAAGGTCGAACCGGGACTCCTTGGACCAATGCCTGACGGTGGAGCTCCTGTCGATAGCGCCCAAGAAAGCACGCAGGATGAAGCAGAAGAGGAACTGAACTTATGAACAGGGTAGAAGGCAAGGTAGCTGTGGTGACGGGAGGCAATGCCGGGATCGGTGAAGCGATCGCGAAACGTTTTGTCGAGGAGGGAGCATCGGTCGTCATCACGGGCCGTCGGCAACAGGAATTGGATCGTGTGGCCAGTGTGATTCGACTCAACAAAGGAAAGGTACTCGGGGTTGCTGGTTCAGTGACGGATGAAACCCATGTGCAGGATGTCGTCCGTCGAGCCCTCGATAGTTTTGGGCGGATCGACATTTTGGTCAACAATGCGGGAATGGGTGAATTTGGAAAGCGTCTTCACGAAACCGAGGATGTCATCTGGGCGCAAATGTTCGACATCAACGTGACCGGAGCATTCCGCATCACACGTGCCGTCATCCCCCATATGCTGAGGCAAGGACGAGGCTCGATCATCAATATCTCGTCAATTGCCAGTCTAGTAGGCCTCTCCGGATCAGCCGCCTACTCGGCATCGAAAGGTGCGCTTGACGCCTTGACGCGTGTCCTGGCGGTCGAATATGCGGAGGAAGGAATTCGTTGCAATGTGGTGAATCCGGGTCTGATTGACACGCCTATGGCGGCTCCCCTGATGGCCAATCCAGCCATGCTTCAGCCCATTCTTGCTCAATATGCGATTCATCGCCCTGGGGCGCCGGAAGAAGTGGCGAATATGGTTCTCTATCTGGCCTCCGATGAAGCCACATGGGTTACCGGCGCGACCTTCACTATTGATGGGGGCATGACCGTGTATAAAGGGTAATGGTAGCTGCCAACGAGTAGTGAAAACGCCCCCTCTAGGTGAAGAATGGACATTGATGCTCGGACACAGTTTTGCGGGGTGATCGGCAATCCAGTCGGTCATTCGCTCTCGCCCGCCATCCACAACGCTGCGTTGCGCAAATTAGGGCTCAACTTTGTCTATCTCGCCTGGCAAGTGGAAACAATTGGTGATGCCATCAAAGGGCTCCGCGCACTGGGAAACTTTCGCGGGGCGAGCGTGACGATTCCTCACAAGGTGGCCGCCATACCCTTTCTTGATCATGTGGAGCTGACGGCTCAACGGATTGGTGCGATCAACACCATCGTTGCCGAAAAGGGCAAGCTCACCGGGTACAACACGGATGCAACAGGCGCTCTGAGGGCGTTGAGGGAGGGCGGGGCTGAGCTCAAGGGCCGACGCATCGTCGTCCTTGGTTCCGGAGGTGCCGCTCGAGCGATCGCCTTCGCGTTGGCGGTCGAATCCAATGCGGAAAAGTTGACGTTGTTGGGAGTTGACGACCCTGAACGGACCAGTTTAGCTCAGGATCTTCGTACCCAGGCAACATTGACGGTTGAAGACTTTCATCTTGATGAAACCACTCTTCAGAGGGTTCTCCCTAACGCCCAGGTGCTGATTCATTGCACCCCGGTCGGCATGTCTCCGAACGCCGATACGACCTGTATTCCTCCTTCGCTCCTCCACGCCGACCTTTCGGTCATGGATATCGTCTACAACCCACTCGAAACGAGATTGCTCAAAGATGCGAAGCGTGCAGGGTGTAGGACGATTCCTGGGCTGGAGATGTTTCTCAATCAAGCCGTCACTCAATTTGAGTTCTGGACGAATCAGTCTGCGCCCGTTGATGTGATGCGTGCGGTACTGGAGTCTCATTTCCGATGAATGTAGTGCTGATCGGCTATCGTGGAACCGGAAAGAGCACCGTCGGCAATATCGTGGCGGTGCGACTTGGGCGCATGCTTCTGTCGACAGACGCGGAGATTGTGAAGTTGGTCGGTCAAAGCATTCCGGAAATCGTTGAAAAGAATGGATGGGAGTACTTCCGCGATCTCGAAGCCAAGGTCTGTCAAGAACTGGCCGGTCGGACTGGGCTAGTCGTCGATACGGGCGGGGGAGCAATTCTACGACCACGAAATGTCGAGGTGTTAAAAGAAACAGGAAGACTGTTCTGGCTGACCGCCTCCCCGAGCACGATAACTGAGCGTATCGGTCAGGATTCGCAACGCCCTTCCCTCACGGGAGTCAAGTCTTTCTTGGATGAGATTCAAGTTGTCCTTCGTGAGCGCACACCGAAGTATCAAGCGGCCGCCGATTATGTCATTGAGACCGATGGAAAATCTGTCACGCAAGTTGCCGATGAGATTTTGGCACGATGGTAGCTGTTCGATGCCTCTCGCAACCGTGACAAGCCTCGCCTGAATATGGTTCATGTATCCTGCGGTGCCCATAGCTCAATGACAGCAGCAGTCTTCATGAATAATGCGGGTCAATACCGCTTCTGATCTACGGATGAACCAATCATGCCATGCACAGCAGCGTTAATTGATGCAATTACGGGACTGTGCTAGGCTGTCGCCATGCGGTTGAGAGGAGAGAATATGGGTTGGTCACGCCTGCCAGTCCTTACGTGGGCGGCCCTATGGATGCTTGCCGCGCCATTGGTGCATATCCATCCCGAGGCCGACCATCGCCATGGCGAAGCTGGTCATGTCCATGGTGGCACGGTCCATACGGTTTTTTCACCTGACCTGAGTTGCGAATTTGCGAGCTACGATCATGCCTCGGTGGCAGCCAACGAGTCCAGCTGCCCCCTTCATCTGATTGCGCAGCCGTTCCATGGGGCGGAGCACCTCGAAATCGATTTGATTCTCGCGTCTTCCGTCGAGCCGCAAGTCGGCAAAGGCACCGCCTTGAATGTGGTGGCACATTCTTCCTACCCGAATCGGTCTACAGGGCCTTCTGCCACTTGGGAGCCACAACCCGATCTTCCGTTAACGAATCGTTTCCTTACGAACAGTCTTCCATCTCGTGCGCCTCCTTCCGTCTGACCTCGCTTTGTACAGCTCCTGACATATCGATATATTTTTGTCGGCGATCCGGGTTCGTCTGTTCTTTATGGAGGCGAGTCGCTATGGCGCCGACAGAGGAGGACAGCATGAGACCTGCACGGGTTTGCAGCATCATCGCCGCCTTCGGATGCGCGATGATATCCGGGTCTTATCTGACGGGCCATGCCGCAGAACTGAGCCCAGGCGGGTACACCGTGGGTCAAGTCATACAACTCGCCCTTCAACACAACCCCAAGATGAAAGGCGCGGCGGCAGTCCTGGAACAGAACCAGAGCCAACGCGTCACGGCCGGCGCCTATCTGAATCCCACCTTCACCGGTTCTGCGGGTCACGGGTCGATTCGTGACCCTAGCACAGGCGTCTCCATCATCGAACGGACAGTTACGGTGCAGCAGCCGTTGGAGTGGCTGGACAAACGCGCAGCCAGGCAACGTGCCGCTGACGCGGGCATAGGGAGTGCGCTTGCCGGCCTCGATCAAACAAAACTGTCGGTCATGACCGACACAAAAGAGGCGTTCTTTCAATTGCTCCTGGCGCAACAAGACGCATGGCTTGCGAGAGAGAATCTGAAGACGGTGGAAGACCTCGTGAATTTGGTGAGCGCGCGCGTCAGTACCAAGGAGGCGCCGAAATTCGAGCTGATCAAGGCGACCGTCGAACTCCAGAAATCTCAAAAGGATCTGGCGAGGGCGGACAATGCCCTTCTCGTGGCCCGCGCCAGACTCAATACGGTGACAGGCAAGGCCCTGGGAGAATCATTTGCCGTCCAAGGAGAGTTCGAAACAGTGAGGGCCGGCTTGGAACTCCACCTGTTGATGAATCAGGCAGCCGATCGACAGCCCGCGCTTCGCCGACAGCAGAAAGTGGTCGAGCAAGCCGAACATACGATCGAGCACGAACGGGCATCGCGCATTCCGAATGTCTCCGTGTTCGGGCAGTATCACCGAGAAGCCGGCGATGAATCCATGACGGCGGGACTCAGCGTGGCACTGCCCATTTGGTACCGCCGACAGGGAGAAATCGGGGCGGCGATGGGAGCCTATCGAGAGGCTCAAGCGGAACGAGATCGAATGCAGCAGGAACTGGAACAGACCATCACCCAGTATTTTCAGGAGATGCAGACCGCCCAAGCGCAGGTGAAGGTTTTTGAACAGGGGCTTCTGCATCAGGCCAAAGAAGCCCTCGACATCGCCCAGTTCAGTTTTCGCCATGGAGCGACCAGTCTGCTCGAAGTCATCGACGCGCAACGTGTCTATCGCCAGACCTTGCTCGAATATGCTCAAGCCCAAGCCGATCATTCCATCGCGCTGACCAGACTGGAGTGGTCGGTGGGAGGATTACCATGAGCGTTCACTCTGTCCTGCGCCTCTCGTTGGCATGTCTCTGGATCGTTTGGTTGCTTTTTATGGCCACGGTCCATCTCTCGTGCCAGTCAAAGCAAGAGGATCCTCCGAAGCCTCCGCCTCCGGCAGCCACGCCTTCTCATTTGGAACCAGGTGTTCTTGAGTTGCCGGAAGGGAGTCCGACCCTTGCTCATCTGCAAACCGAACGAGTCGCTTTCCGACCGATCAAGACCGCTCTCAAAGCCCAGGCGGGAAAGATTTTAGCCAATGAGAATCGACTCGCGCATCTCAGCGCGAGGGTTCCAGGCCGTATCGTGGTTGTGTATGCCGACTTTGGAGACCGAGTGAAAGAAGGCGACCGGCTTCTGCTGCTCGATAGCCCTGCCTTTGGAGAGGCCCAGCTTGAATATCGCAAAGCGCGGAACCTCTTGGGTGTGGCGGAAAAAGCTCTCGAACGGGCCCAAGCGCTGCTGGATCGAGGGGCAATCAGCGCGGGTGAACATCAACGGCGCGAGGCCGACTATGAGAACGCGCGAGCCGATTTGCACGAGGCAGAGGAAAAATTGCATTTGCTCGGCATGACGGAGAAGGAGATCCACCGCCTGGCAGCCAAGACATTGCCTCATGCCGAAGTCGCGCAAGTTTTTCTTCGAGCTCCCTTTCGCGGTGAGGTGATCGATCGGAAGGCGACGATCGGTGAGGTCGTCGACCCCAATAAGACACTGTTTACGGTGGCTGATCTTTCCACTGTGTGGGTCCGCGCCGACTTTCCGGAGCAACAGGCCGGACAATTGAAGGCTGGGCTCACCATCGACCTGCGGGTGTCGGCCTATCCAGACACGACGTTTCGAGGGGCCATTACCTATGTCGGCGCCGTGATCGACCCGGCGACCAGAACGATCACGGCACGTGCGGAGGTGCCCAACCCTGATGGTCGATTGCGGCCGGAGATGTTCGCCGATGTCCTCTTGATGGCGGACGAGCAATCGGTCTTGACTGTCCCACGTGTGGCGGTGCAGCAGATGGGCAACCGACAGGTTGCCTTCGTCGTACAGGGACCCCGTCGGTTCGAACCCCGCGAGGTGACCTTCGCCCGGACCGCGACCGAGTATGTTCAGGTCCTCACAGGACTGACTGCCGGAGACGAGGTAGTGACGCAAGGCAGTTACGCCCTCAAGTCAGAATTGCTCCGCGAGCAGATGCCGACGGGAGGTCCTCTATGATCGAACGACTCATCCGCAACGCGTTAGAGCAGCGACTTCTTGTGCTGCTGGTCGTTCTGGGACTTATTGCGGGAGGCGTGACGGCATTTCGCCATCTGCCGATCGACGCGTTCCCCGACGTCACTCCCGTCCAAGTTCAAGTCATCACCCGAGCGCCCTCTTTAGCTCCTTCCGAAATCGAACGCCTCGTGACCTTTCCCCTGGAGATCGAGTTGACGAACTTGCCTGGCAAAACTGAACTCCGGTCAGTGTCGAGATTCGGGATCTCGGTGATCACCGTGGTCTTCGAAGATACGATCGATATCTACTTCGCCCGGCAACTCGTCTTGGAACGAATACTTCGAGCGCGATCCGGGCTTCCAGCAAGCGCCGAGCCGGTGCTGGGACCAGTCAGCACCGGCTTGAGCGAGGTCTTCATGTATCTCGTCGAGGGTTCGACACAGAGTCTCATGGAGTTGCGGACTCTGCAAGACTGGGTCATCCGTCCGATGCTGCGCGCGGTCCCGGGCCTCGCGGATGTCGATACCTTGGGCGGCTTGGCCAAACAGTACGAAGTCCTCGTCGATCCCAATCGATTGGCGAGCTATGGACTCACGTTGCGCCAAGTCCATGCTGCTGTCGTAGGGAACAACCAGAATGCCGGAGGGAGTTACATCGAGCAGGGAGGGGATAAGTTGGTCGTCTATGGTGTAGGGCTGGCCCGCTCTGCGGCAGATCTTGAACAGATCGTGGTGGAGGCGCACAAGGGCACACCGATCTATCTCAAGGATGTCGCGCAGGTTCGCCAAGGCATGGCCATCCGCTTGGGAGGGACGACGCGTGACGGGAAGGGCGAGGTGCTCGAAGGGATCGCCGTGATGTTGCGGGGCGGCAATAGTCGGGAGATTGTCTCCACCGTGAGAGACAAGGTCGAGCTGGTCAATCGTGTCTTGCCGGCCGGGGTGAAGATGGTGCCCTTCTTGGACCGCATCGAATTGGTGACAAGGGCCCTCGATACGGTCGAGCGGGCTTTGCTGGAGGGCGTCGCGGTCGTCATCCTCGTCTTGTATCTCTTCCTCCGCAACCTCCGTGGCGCGCTCGTTGTTGCTCTGACCTTGCCGCTGGCCACCTTGGCTACGTTCATCATCATGCAGCAGGTCGGCCTGTCAGCGAATTTGATGTCGTTGGGCGGCCTGGCTATTTCGCTGGGAATGATTGTCGATGCAGCCATCGTGCAGGTGGAGAACGTGGAGCGTCACTTGAGTGAACAGTCGGAAGGCCCAGTTCCTCTGAACACCCTATCGGAACGGCTGCCCGTGGTTTTGCGCGCCGTCCTGGAAGTGCGGAAGCCAAGTCTGTTCGGGGAGTTGATCATCGCGTTGACCTTTGTTCCGCTCCTGACACTCCAAGGCATGGAAGGCAAAATGTTCGTGCCGCTGGCCCTGACGGTAGTCATAGCGCTCCTAAGTTCGTTACTGCTCTCGATGACAGTCGTTCCCGTACTGGCGGCGGTGCTCATGAAACCTCGTACCGCCCAGGAGGACGGGCGTCTGTTGGAGCGTGGACGGAAGCAGTATCGCCGGTTGTTGGAGGGAGCCATCCGCAGAACTCGCCTGGTCGTCCTCGTGGCGACCGCGGTGCTCGTCGGGGGGGCGGCATTGATCCCGTTCATCGGCCGGGAGTTCGTCCCCATCATGGATGAAGGCACGGTCGTGGTGAATATGATGCGGCTTCCCAGCATCAGCTTGACCGAATCGCTGAAGATCTCCGGGGACGTCGAACGGTTGTTGCTGGAGATCCCCGATGTGCGTTCTGTGATCTCCCGTACGGGAGCCAATGAGTTGGGTACCGATCCGATGGGGATGGAACTCAGTGACATGTATGTCTTGCTCAAGCCCAAATCAGAATGGCAAGCCGAGTCCAAAGCCGACATAGAGGACCAAGTCCGGCGCCGGCTGGAGCAAGTGCCAGGCATTTCGTTCGGGCTGTCTCAGCCGATCGCCATGCGCGTCGATGAACTGGTCTCGGGAGTCCGATCTCAAGTCGCCGTCAAACTGTTCGGCGAGGACCTTGAAGCCTTGCGCATCAAGGCGGACGAAATCTCGCGGGTGATGCGGCAAGTGCGCGGTATTTCCGATCTACGAGTCGAGCAGATCTCGGGCCTGTATTATCTGAAGATCGACATCGACCGTGCCAAGATCGCGCGTCACGGGATCAATGTTGCAGAGATCACGGAAGTGATTGAGGCAGTCGGTGGCGGCATTGCCGCCGGCGAGGTTTTCGAAGGACAGTGGCGTTTTCCGATCATGGTGCGATTTCCGGACGATCGGCGGACCGATGTCGAGACGATCTCGGCGCTCTGGGTGACGGCGCCGGACGGCTCCCGCATTCCACTTCGTGATCTGGCCGACATTCGAATTCTGGAAGGACCGGCGCAAATCAGCCGTGAGCATGCGACTCGCCGAATTGTGATCGAAGCAAATATCGTTGAACGCGACCTCGTCGGCGCGGTCGAAGAGGCGCAAGCAGCGGTAGACGGGCTGGTGAAGCTTCCGCCCGGCTATTATGTTACGTGGGGTGGTCAATTCGAAAATCAACAGAAGGCCATGGCACGTCTAGCCGTGGTCGTGCCTTTGGTCATCGGTTTGATCTTTTTGTTGCTCTATTTCACGTTTCGAAACCTACGGCAAGCGGCGCTGATTCTGCTCGCGATTCCATTCGCCATGGTCGGTGGTTTTGTAGCCCTGCTGATCGGTGGCCTGTACCTCTCCGTTCCAGCCTCTGTTGGTTTCATCGCCTTGTTCGGTGTGGCCGTGCTCAATGGGGTGGTGAAGATTGCCTATATCACCCAGTTGCGGGAGCAGGGGATGCCGTTGGACGAGGCGGTGTTGACCGGCATGGTCTTGCGGTTGCGCCCTGTGCTGATGACCGCGACCGTGGCGGCACTTGGACTCACGCCATTACTCTTCGCAAGCGGCCCTGGTTCCGAAGTGCAAAGACCGTTGGCAACGGTCGTCATCGGTGGATTGATTTCGTCCACGGCATTGACGTTGTTAGTTTTGCCCGTGTTGTATCGATGGATGGAGCAAAGGGTCATCCGACCTCATACGATGGAGGTTTCCACACTTGCTCAAAGGCCTGCGACGGAAGCGACACCACATCCTCTGCGTTGAGGCTACCATTCATCGCTAGCCGGGATTCTTCATGAAGAGCTCGGATTTCCCAGTAGCCGGTGCATCTCAAAACCGGCTCAACAAACATTCTCATAACCTTGGTTGCAGCAGCGTGATGTGCTCATCAGCGTCCATCGGCGGCTCGAGCATCCTCGGCAATCACGTCGCTGGCCTTCTCGCTGATCATGTAGATCGCCGACACGATAAAGAACCCTGGGATGCGAGGAAAGACGGACGCATCCACTACCCGTAGGTTTGTCGTCCCGTGGACGCGAAACCGGCTGTCCACCACCGCCATGGGATCGGTCGCCGGCCCCATCTTGTTGCTGCAGGAGGCATGATGGCTCCACGCTTCGTTCCGCACGAATGTGCGCAGATCGTCCCGGCTCGCGATGTCCGGGCCCGGGATCACTTCTCGCTTAATCACGCCCTGAGCCTGGCGTGAGATCCGGCGCACAAACTCGATGCCCTCGACGACGGACTCCAGATCTTCTTGCGCCGTATCGTTCGATTCATCGAAATAATGGAAGTTGATCTCGGGGACGTCACGCGGATCGGTGGATCGCAGCGTGACTCGTCCGGCGGTGTTTTGCGTATGGGCTTTGAGAATGGCCCAGGTAAAGTAATCTTTGCGCTGACGCAAGATCTCCGAATACGTGGGGAAATAACCCTTGAAGTAGCTTGGCACACCGAAGATGTAGAGATCAGGCAGCGGCCGCTCAGGACGGGAGCGTTTGATGAGGCTGATGACCAGGCCGTTGGTCGTATAGACACCCGTGCCGTTCTGCCAATCCGCGAAGCAGGGGTCCGGCTGCCGGTCGGGCGCCGGCGGCTCGAACGTGCAGTCCCGCAGGACTTGAAAATCACGATCCATCTCCGTGATGACGCCGATCTCATACCGATCCTGCAAATGTTCTCCGACCCCCGGCAGCTCCACCTGAGTCTCAATTCCGAAACGTGTCAGCTCGTCCCTTGGGCCGATCCCGGATAATTTGAGCAGCTGAGGACTGTTGAAGGCGCCGGCGGAGAGAATGACCTCACGCCGAGCTTGGATTGTTTTCGGGACAGGGCTAGGAGCGGTCTTTGCCCGTGGGTCGGCTCGATACAGCGACGGCCCCTGCAAATATTCCACCCCGGTCGCCCGCTTGTCGTCATTCAGCAGAATCCGAGTGGCGAGTGCATGGGGCACGATGGTCAGATTCGCGGGACAGGCCTTCGCCACCGCTTGGAGATATTCCCTTGTGCCAGTCCGTCGTCCCTCGTTCGTCGCCAGCGGCGTACCGAAGACACCTTCCGGGCTATCGACGACGATGCGCCAGTCATTGGGATCGAAATGACTTTTCAGCAGGCTCAGCGGCCGGCCGACATCTTCACGGAGGGCGCCTTCCACCATCGAGGCGATCATATCGAGCACCTGCTTATCCTTGATCACCAGAGTCGGGTCGGCCATGTTCGTCGTGAGCCACCCGGCGAAGCCATGCCGGCTTCGGTTCTCCGCCTTTTCGATCAGCCCATGGACGTAACGGGACTGTTCGAGTCGTTCAAAATAGCGGCGCATCGCCTCACTGGCCCATGACGGATCGCCGGTCACCTGCGCGATGCCGTCCCAATCGCTATTGTGCGGGTACACGGTGATCATCGCATTGTGCGCCGTACACCCGCCTAGCGTCCCGGCTCTCGGATACAAAACCCCGTCATGCTCCGCCACGTACTTGCTGTCGCGCCGACGTCGATCGGGATCTTCATAGTGTTTGACAAAGTAATCCCAGCGAAACGTCTCATCCTCGGTGGCAAACCCATGAAACATCGGTACCGAGTAGTTCGGATTCGTCTCCTCGCCGCCGGCTTCGAGCAGCGCGACCCGGAACCCGGCCGTCGCGAGGTTGGCCGCGACCGGCCCGCCGCCGGCGCCGGATCCGATCACGATGTAATCAAACGTCGCGCCATCGGCCGGCCCTACCGGGGTGGCACAGTGGATGGCCCCGCGTTCCCATTGCTTGAAGGCACGGAAACAGCCGTCGAGCGGCAAGCTCAATCCGGCCACGGCAGCCAGTTTCAGAAAATCACGCCTGGTCTTGGGATCCATCATCGGGCGCCCTTTCCTTGCCTCATCCCATCGTGCGTTCCATGAGAAATGAACGCACCGGAGAGTGCCGCGTCGTGGGACGACAGGCTGGCACGACGTTAAAAAGTCTTCAGAAACTCGATCAACGCATACTTGTCGTCGTCCGACAGGCCCGGCTCCTCTTTGAAATGGTTCGTGCCGAAGTAATGGCCGCGGTTCACGACGAAGTCCGGGCACTTGTTGAACTCCAAGAGGGGCTCAACGAGATTGCTCCACACCTGGCGGGCTTCCTCGTCCGTGGCACCTTTCGGCATCGCCTTCAAGTCCTTCTTAAGCCGCACCAACAACTTGAGCAGCTTCTTCTGATGCGCAATGCGCTCCGTCAGCGTCATGCCTTCCGGCAGCAGATTGATGTTCGTCAACAGATTCACCGGAGTCCCGGCCGGAATCGGCCCGATCTGGATGCCGCCTCTTTCAAAAATCGAAGGGAAGAGGTCGTCCTCCAACAGGGACAGGTCTTGGAGCACTTCCGGCAAGTACCCCTTGGGGATTCGGAGATAGCTCGTCGCCGTCGTGCGGTCGATGACGCCTGGTACCTTATCGCCGAAGATGCGATCTTTGTCTCGCTTCTCCGGCCAGAGCATCTGCTCAATCGAGGATTGGAAGGATTGCATCCGAGCCTCGACACTCGGGCTCGGATTGAAGCGGCCGACGCTGTTGTTCAACAGAAACGGCGCCGTCGACCAGAGGCTCACCAACGAGGCAGGCCGCGTGTACCCGCGTCCGCCGGCGGGCATCTCATACGGCTTCGGCTCGCCGGTGAGAGGATGATGGACCGTAATCGTCCCTACCGGCGGGAGGTCCTTATAGGATTGGGATGAAAAATTATCCCAAATGTTCTCGCCGATGGCGTTCGTCGCGAGCGGACTACAGGCGTTGGTTTCCAGCAAGGTAACCGGCACACGCACCTCGGTGGAGAGAAAGTTGTTGTCAAGGAAGTCGTCCCGCATGACGATTCTCTTCATCTCGCGCTGAAACTCTTCGGTCTTCGTCCATTCCCAGTATTTCTGCCAGCACCCCAAATACCCGGACCCAGCGCAGCCGCCGGGATCGAGCCCGATTGCCGGGGTGGGCAGCTTGCTGGAGTGACATCGTGCGCAGCGCTCGGCAAACACTTCCTTCCCGTGCGCCAGCTGGGTCATATCCTTGGTGAGATGCTGGGCGCCTCCTGGAGCGTCGCGCAATTTGTGCGGGTCGGTCGTCTTCAAGAAGAACAACGCCAGATTGGGAGTCTGCGCCTCGGTGGCTTGCCAATAGACGGAATGGTCGTGAGCGACGGCAATCCGCATGGGCGTGATCGGCTCCCCACCGACCAAGGGTTTGAAGTGAAGGAGCCATTCTTCGCTGAACAGACCGATGTTCAAGAAGACGCGATTGAGCGCGCCTAGGGCACCAACGGAATCCGAGCCGTCCTTGAGCACACGAGGCGTCCACACGACGTTGGGCGGTTGAAAAAATTTGGTCAACGGGCCGGCGGCGACATAATCGTTGAACTGCTTGTTGTCCAAGCCGCCGCCGGCCAACGTCTCCTTTCCCCAGCGCTGAGCTTGCTGCAATCGAGACCCCAGCGCATAGACGGCGTTCATCGTGCGTGGATTGTTGATGTAATCCGTGGAGACCAGTGAGGTATCGAGCGCCCCTGGACGCGAGGTGTGAAAGAGCTGAAACGGGAAGCTCGATTCGTCGGCATCCCAGGTAAAGATCCGATCGATCCAAAAATACTGCGCTCCGACATTGGAGCTTAAGTTGTCCCATTGAGGATGCTCGGGGTCGGCCGGCGGCTTGACCGGATTGGGACCGACATGGCAGAACGCGCACGACATCCCGACTCGATAGGGTTTCACTAAATCTTTGGACAAATAGTAGCTGGGATCCTCGTAGTAACGCGTGGGGTTCCATTTCTTCGCAGCGGCTTCGTCGAAGTCGGGATTTGGAAAGAGCCGCAACCCGACGATGCCGGTCGGTTCCCCATAGTAGGAGCCGATCGGCAAATTCTTTCCGCGTGCCCCAATCGCCACGCCGGGATACTTTTTCTCGTTCGCGAACGGGTCGGGCGGACAGTCGTGGCGACGCTGATCCAACCACAGGCCATAGCGACCGGGATCGGGACCGGTTGCCTTCTCGAAACAGGGTTCGTTGACCAGGCCGAGATAGTGCCAGCGGTTGTCGCGGCTGAATTTGAGGCTCGGGTGCGACGAGAGCGTCTTCAAGAAGTCCAGGTTGCCGAAGCTGGCGACGGCGAGCCTATCCCAGAACCGATCGTTCCCCGCGGTCCAGACCAGCCAGGTATTGCGGCCTTGGATTTCTTCACGAGAGAGGGCGACGCCGCCATCCATATCGTGAAAATAATCCTCATCGGCCGCGGGGAACGAAGCTGGGGCGCGCGCTACGCTGCGCGCTTCATCGATCACCTTCCCCGGCAGACCGGGCTGGAGGGTCGCGCAACTGATCAGGGCGATTATGCCCAGGATGCCCAAAATCGCCCGCTTCATCATACGTCTCTGAATGAGCATCATGACCTCCTGTCCCTGTTGAATAGCTACGTCCTCGCGCCTACATGTTCACTGAAGCACGCCACCACTGCCACCGCATTTGCCCTGGTGATCGATGGAGACACCGGCAGATGCCGCCGTACATTCATTCGCATACGTTTTGCCGTCGCAACCGCAAACCGGGGTGAATATGTCTGGGCAAAACTTCGGCCTGGTCTTGCAGGTGCCTTGCGCATCCGCGACCCTGCAGTTCCCAATTCCAAAATCGCAATATTGGCCTGCGTCAGGACAAGGGATTCCCGCGATGCCTCCGCAAGTGGACCCCTCGCCAGCATCACATTTGCCCCGGTGGTCGATGGAGACACCGGCAGATGCCGCCGCACATTCATTCGCATAAGTTTTGCCGTCGCAACCGCAAACCGGGTTGAATATAAATGGGCAAAACTCCGGCCTGGTTTTGCACGTGCCTTGCGCATCTGCGACCCTGCAGTTACCGATTCCAAAATCGCAATATTGGCTTGCGTCGGGACAAGGTATTCCCGCGATGCCTCCGCAGGCTGGTACATCGCAGCCCACACAGTTACGCAAAAATATCCTGAAAGGAAAACGACTTATGCACAACTGAGAACATCCGGTCTCAGAACTTGGATTGGGGAAGCAATCAAAGCATCTGGACGGAAACGCTCCACCGGAGATAGCCGTCTGGAGTTGCATGGGCTGGACAAAACCCAGTGGCAACGCGATACCGGTAACGTTTCCGGCTGAAAGCCGATAAGATCCATTCGTCTTATAAAGTGATTGATCCGCAGTAAAGCCTGGATAATTCATGGCATGCCTCCTTCATCTCGTTTTCTCCCAAGTAAAGAGTTCAGGTCGGTGTCGAACAAAGGTCCAGGGACACGGGAATCAACTTTTCCTGTCCGTCGAGAATGGCAAGTCCCACCCCGGCGCAGACCAACGCTCTTCCGGTGGAGCCCCACGCTGTGCAGCCGTGAGGCTCCACCAGCGATCGATCAGATCAGGAAGCCGCCGATTGTGAAGGGAGGAAGCCCGCCAAAGAAACGGCATATGAGATCGCCACCCCCATTCGCCCGGCATCTCAGGTACGCGCCCAAATCCAGATCCGACCGGAAACTAAATTGCGACATAACTTCTGAAGGAAATCTGCCGCAAGCAGCCTTCCCTCGGTATTGACCCGGGATTGCCTTCAGTGCTGCCTCTGCATCAAATCCAGGCATATTCATTTCAAACCTCCTACATTCTAGGTTTCAAAGAGCAGTGTTTCCAAAGATCCAGGCCGTATGTCGGGTTAGCGGCGTTATCGCGTCATCCAACATTCATGCGCGTACCTATTCACTGAGGCACGCCATCGCCGTCACCGTGGGCGAAGCCCAGTGCCTGGATCTTCAAGGCCGCGACCGACCCCGCCGACACCGACAGGGACGCCCCCCAGGCCACCACCGCCACCACCACTGTGCCCACTCTCGAACTCATCGATCAGAGCCTTCATCCAACCGGGAATACAATCCTTGCAGAAGCCAGATAGGGCTCCCAAGTAGCCTGTCCAGCAGGTCCAGCAAGGAAAACCCCCTAGCGCCGGACTCGCGAGACAAGAAGCTGTACAGACAACAATGCCTCCTGCTATAACGAGCCCACATTCAATTCCTTCGATTAGGCCGCATCCTTGGGGAACACAGTTGTATTGCAATCACCTGGGAATCTCCCGCTACCCGCAAGCCGGTAATGATTGCTGGTCCGGTACAGTGACGTGTCAGCCGTAAATGCTGGTATCGTCATATCGAATCAACTGTTATACCTAGATATAAATACGCGTGACGCTTTATCGATCATAGTACGGCGACAGCTTCGTCACCAAGAATGGAAACTCCTCGGTCACATCGACACGCACACAAAACTTCTCGGTGAAATCGGTATTACGATTGGTATAGGAGAAAATGACGTCGTCGATCTTGCGTGTGCCGCTCATGGGAGAGGGGTGCACTTCTACGCCGGTGAGCGAACAATTGCCTCCAAACTGTTCTGCGGCTTTGGCATAGATTTGGTGATACCGCATGGCCAAGTAGTTCAAGGCGCGGTGGTCGTCAGTGGCACCGGCATTGTCGGTCAGTTGGATCACGCGGTTGAATAGTTCCTCAGCTGCAGGGGCAAATTGTGCTGCGGCGATTTTTTCCGGTTTGGGAATGGCTTTGACGAGGGCCTCGCGGTCGAAGGAATAGATCTGGTCAAACGCCACGATGGGCACCATCAAGCCATTGCACATCTCCGGCGGCGCGATGGGACCACGCAGACCGATGACCACATCGATGTCGTGAGGACTCGGAGCCGGACGAATAGCTTCCACCAGCAGATCAATATCTGCTGGATCGCGAGGCACCAACAGATAGGTGTCCAGCCCCTGGATTGTGAGGACCCAGCAGAGTTGACGTACCAGATACCGGTGTTCGCGCTTGGATAGCACGGCATGGAAGGTCTGTTGATCGGTCTTCCCAGCCGTGTCGGTACGTCCCGTCGCCTGGGCAAATTCTTTTTCTGCCGCGAGGTTCGGGAAGCGGGCTTCGACCCGGCCGATGGCATAGACAAATGACGGCGTCACGGTCATGGCCGCTGCTCCGCCACAGGTGGCGCAGCCTGCTTGCGGTGAGATCGCGCCGTGACTATGACGGGCTTCAGAGGCTGGTGCGGCAGGGCGCAGGTCATTTCCATTGATCGGTGGGTCCGGTTGTTCTCTCACCTGAGCCGTCTGGTTCGTTGGTTCGTTCATCGGCTGTCTCCTTCCTCATGAGTGTGAACGTGATTGGCTGGGGACATCGAATATCCCCCATCCCTCTATCGTGACGGTCCTTTCGTGAAAACCATCCAGCGGTTGAGTGCAGCTCTCCGTTGTTGGCAACCACCACAAGGCTTGATCCCTATGTACGATGTGACCCGCTTGACCACATCGCCTAGACCGATCTCGTCGTCGGAGATAAACCCAGGGAGGCGCACCCGGTAAGCTGAGGAATCAGGTTTTGTTGGAGCGTCATCGCGTTCGTGTCCCGTACTCATGATAGTCACCTCCCTGCTCTCGCGGTTGCTAAGGCCTGGTAGGCTGCTGTGGCATCCAGAAGCGGTGGGACCACTGAGGCTCGCCGTGGTTGATACGCTTGTGTGACGGCCAATTTGACTTGCGCCGCGCTTGCCATAGGAAATTCCGACCACAAGAGCGCGATGGCCCCAGTGACAAACGGCACGGCCACACTCGTGCCTCCCAATGTGAGGGGTTGGCTTGCAGTTCCGAGACTGGTAATGTCCACACCAGGCGCCGAGAGTCCCCGTCGGCCAATGGAACTCCCCAAATTTGATTCGCCTATAGGTCTGCCCATCCGATCGCACGCCGCTACCGGGATGACCCAGGGATGGCGAGTGATCGCAGAGCTGCCGAGCGTGGCTTGATTGCCGGCCGCTGCAGCGACCAGGACTCCACGTCTGGCGCAGTGATTGAGCGTCTCATCTAATGCCTCTTCGCCCTTCATGGATGGGTGTGCCAGCGCGAGGCTCAAATTGACAACTCGTACCCCGGCGACAAGGCAGTCCTGAATGGCCTCGGCAAGTTCTTGCGGTGTGGCGCTCGGCATCTGTTCAAGATTGGTTCCGCGTTCGGGAAAGATGGAACGAATCAACAGAGTGCAGTCCGGACAGATAGCCGGTGCCGGGGAATTCCGCTTGGCGGAGAGAATGCCGGCGACAAAGGTCCCATGCAGACACGCCGCGCTGCTGGCCTGCGTACATGTGGCACCGTTCTGTCCAGGAATCTCGCGCAGGTGTTCGCCCGCCAGATCGGGATGCTGTGTGACGACAGGCCCGTCGATGAGCCCGATCTTCACGTCGGGGCTCCCGCTGGTGCGATCCATCAACGCGGTGAGCTGGACGATCGCCAAAGGGTTCATCGCGCGATCCCCTCCAGTGTTTAGGTCAGATGCACCCACGTCGCCACGGAAGGAACGCCGACCCTATCGACGATGAAGAGCCTGTACCACCCAGGCGGTGCGAGATTCCGGTTGCCGGACACCGACACTTGCAAGCTTCCGGGTTCCCGCCGGCGGTGACAACTCGGCCGTCCGGCAAGAGCAGGGCTGTCGAGTGATAGGGACGTGGAATGGTGAAAGTGGCCATCAACCGCCACTGTCCGGTCGCCGGATCATAGGTCTCAGCCTGGAGCCGAGCGAGCGGCTTGTCTTCTTGCTTGAGTGATCCACCAGTGACGAACACAGTTCGATTCGGCAGCAGCACGGCATTCAAGTGTAACCGTGGCAGCAACATGGGCTCAGCCGCGACATGGTCGGGGTGTGGTTTCTTCCGGTCCACGATACTCACCATCCCAGTTGCGGAAGGATTTTGACGAGAAACGGCAGACTGGCTTTCCGAAAGTTATGAGCGGCTTCCACAAGGTCAATCAGGTCATGTGTGACGTCGAAGTGAGTATTCAAGTTCAGGCAATTATTGATGTCGTATCCATGGTTCAGTGACGCATCCTGTTCAAGCATTTCTTATGCCGATTCTTATACCGATGTCTCAACGAAACGCCTTCTTCGTTTTTCAATACGGTTTCGCGAAACAATGTGCGGACTGTGCGAAGGCGAACGATATTAGTAGGCACAACTACGTGTCATAGAGATACGTGTGTGTCTTTACGACTTTCGTGAGCAAGTGCGTTGATGTGGAGCCTGGAGAATCTGATTGGGTATAACTACGTGTCTTGTCGAGAAGCCAGCGATGCTGCTGTCATAAAAAAGCCTACAGCAACTCAGCGTCGCGCTGACAATAGACGGCATAGACCGCCGCGAGCGCCTCACGCAGAGTGGTCACGGCGAAGCGAGGGTTGCAGCGAGGCTCTCGTCCTCCACGCTGGATGTAGAAACGTCTCGACACCGCTCCTAGTAGCACAGTTTGGAGCTTCGATAGATTTTTTGTAGCATCAGTCGTGAATTTTCCTGGCTAACCCCGGTTGACCGGGCGCACGAGCAGCACGAGAAGACACTCGGTGCAATTCGCGCTCCGGTCGAACCAATTGGGAGGCGTGTTTCCTGATCCAATTTTATGGCCCCGAGATGCGCTCGGGGTCACCGCTCTCAGGTGAAGCCTTCCAGTCGTCCTCCAGATCCTTGATATGGTCGCTGTTCCGCTTGTTGAGGTTGCTATGGTTATAGACTTTCAACTGGTGATTCCCCATAACGTCCTATTGGGATCCGCTTCTCGAGTACCTCCCTGTCCATGGCGAACCAGAGGGACGAGGAGGTCCGAAAAGGGGAGCATTGTGCATGGCAAATCCATTGAAAGGGAGCCCTATTCATAGAATCTCCTCGCGCACAGACTATCCGGTATTCCATTGCGGCTGACCGACAGACCTGAGATCACTCCGCACGTCAAGCATGTTGTTGGTTACTGTGTTGTACGATTTCTCAAAGGCCCATAGGCATTTAGTGGCCGCTAGTGATCGACGCTGCTGGACGGCTACTGGCCCAACTGAATACGGATCACAATCGCCCCCATGACATCGTTGAGCTTGAAGTCACGCTTTGGGCTGTCAGGATGGGCGTTGTGGCAGCCGATACAGGCCTGAGTAACGGCCAGATCGGGATACACCGCCTCATAATACTCCTTGTCAGCCACCCTCGTGACGCCGGTGTAGGGGCGTTTGGACTGATTCAGGATCGTGCCGAGCGCCATAGTTTGGAGGGGAGTTGTCGAGATATTGCGTTTGTTGATCGGCCACAAACTGATCAGGCGGTACTGTATGCCTATGCCCTTCTTCTCGATGTTCCGACCGGATTCCAATAGAAATTGGGCTGGCAGGGGTAGGGTGTGCGTCTCTTCCCACTTTTCCGACGCGACGACAATCCCTTTCCCTTGCATGCGTTCCACAACATGTCTGGTATACACATCTCGGTCAGCCTCGATGATGGCGTGGAGATAGTCGGCGACCGTATCCATCGGGAGGCTCATCGATGTAGTCTCAGGCACCGCGCGAGCTGGCCAAAGCACAGTCGCGCCTCCTATTGCCAATCCCAGCAGTGCAGCTTCCCAAAGCCATTTTTTGAAGGATGTCATAGATACCTCCTCTGAGTAGAATGTTACTCATGGGCACATCTTCTATGAATAGGGTCTTTGTGAATAGAGCCTCCGTCAACAGCCGACACGAAGCCCCTCGTGAATACGCGCAAATAAGGATGGACCGTTACCCTCTCATGCGAACTCAGTCGCCCACTCTCTTCAACTACGCACCATGTGTACGTATAAGCATTTACCGTGCCTCCGTCCAACGAATGGCCTTCTTAGATTTTTCATATCGTTTCGCGAGGGGGGGGTAGGCTGTGCGGATTCACGTGTATCTGTTTGGATACAAATACGTATCTTATCCGATACAGACTCTTCTTCGTATTGTTTTTGAGAGTGGTGTGTGGGGAGTTGGGCGAATCTGATTGGGCGCAATTATGCGCCCTTTTGAGAAGCACGTCAGACTGCTGCCCGAACGCGCCTACGACAACTCAGCGCTTGGCTGCCATCACGCCTCGATAACCCGACGTCGCAATGTCAAACGTCGTGCCACGGAGATGTGGCGGTGCGATGGCCTTCGCGCTTGTCTCAGCGTCAGACAAGGAAGTGACAATTTGAAGCAGCCTGTACGACGGTTATAGAAGACTACGGGAGGAGTTTATGAGTCTACCGATCTCTCTTGGGTTATTCGTGCTCGCAGGATTGTGTGAAATTGGAGGTGGGTATCTTGTGTGGCTCTGGTTCCGCGAGGGACGGTCGCTTGGCTACGGGATTGTTGGAGCGGCCATTCTTATTCTCTACGGCATCATCCCAACCTTCCAACCAGCACACTTTAGCCGAGTCTATGCCGCATACGGCGGCATGTTTATCGTATTATCCCTGTTATGGGGTTGGGGTATCGACGGAGTCCGTCCTGATCGCTATGACGTGATGGGAGTGATGCTCTGTTTGGGCGGTATGATCATCATGATGTATGTTCCCAGGACATGAGGAAGCAGGAGTGGGTACCATTCTTCATGATTCGTAATTGGAACCCACAGATCGTAACTTGCCGGGTGGGGCAGCCGACCGATCATTGTCCGATTCTCAGGAGGTTGGATAAAGGAGCCGTATCGAGAAGGTAATGGCCATGCGTCCGTATCAGGAATCCACTTCCAGGTCCACATCGTCAAGCAAACCTGTGAAGGTCCTCTCGATCGGTGGATTGAGCGCTGCGTTGCTGGCTTCTGTCTGCTGCATTGGGCCGCTGGTTTTCGCGGCGCTTGGTGTGGGAGTCGGGGCTACAGGCTTCTGGGCCGGTACGGCTGGAGTTTTGAAGGGTCTTCTGCCGTATCGACCGGCGTTCATCGGCCTGACGATGCTTCTGCTGAGCATCGGCTTTTATCTTGCTTATAGAAAGCCGGAGACAGCGAGATGCGCGACGGGAGAAGTGTGTGCTCAGGGAAGTCCGAAGAGTCGCAACAGGACATGGCTTTGGATCATGGCGTCGTTGGCGTTGGCACTGGTTCTGGCACCCTATTGGTTGGGTCTGTGATTCCCGTGAAGCGAGAGATGTGAGGGCGGAACATCATTATCAACCGGCCTGTCTCCCTAGAGGGAACCGGGGCGATGGAGAGGAGGAAATCAGCCATGTGGAAACTCGTTCATACGATAATTGTGATTGGTGTTGTGACACTAAGCCTGAGCGGATTTCAAGAAAATGTCGATGCAAGCCACAGCCGGCAGACCGTCACATTGCAGATCGATGGCATGACTTGCGGGGGATGTGTCAAGGATGTCAAAGCCGCGCTGGCCAAGGTGTCCGGTGTCAGTGAGGTGGGGCTCAGCACGGGAAAGAAGTGGATCTGGTTCCCCAATTATTCGGACGCCCGCGCATCAGTGACGTTTGATCCGGAGAAGACGGATGTGGAGGCCTTGATCAAGGCGGTCGAGAGCGCCAGCAGCCCACTGTCGGCGTATAAGGCGCAGGTGCTCACCAAATAGCACGGCCAACAGCATCTCCAAGGGAAAAGCTCTGGGGGAGGGACTATTTGCTGTTTCCTGGTTCTGTCAGACCGAGGAAGGAGAAATGTTCATGGACCAAGCGCCAAGTAGTGAAACCGGACTCTTTGCAGAACTGAGAAAGTTGAGTCCGCAAGTCACCGGAGGGCTGTTGCGCATGCGGCAACAGGCGTATCGAGATGGAGCTGTGGCAGCCAAGCACAAATTACTCACTGCCATGGCCATTTCGATCGCGATTCGTTGCGAGCCTTGTATTCGTGCCTACGTCCAGATGGCCTACCACCAGGGGATCACTCAGGAAGAATTGGTCGAATTCCTCGAAGTCGCGATGACGATGCAAGGGTGCCCCGGAGAAGAGTGGGCTCTCAAGGCCTATGCGGCCTATAAAGATTGTCTGGGTAGTGGAACAAGCCCAGCAACGTCGACTTGTTGTCAGCATGGGGTCGGGGAAGTCAACGAGTGAGGCCCCGTATGTGCGGACATAGGCCCTTGTCGGTACTGAATGTTTCTCAGCGTATGATCTGCAGCTTCAGATCATCGAAATAGGTCACGGCTTCAGATCCATCAGAGACAGGATGGCGATGAAGGCTGTTCTGCTGTCCTGGCTCAAAGCAGGACACGTTGCGACGGAGCTGGCTGTCTGCTAGATCCGCTTCCGAACAAAACTGTTCTCGGGAAAGGTCTTCATGTCTTCGAACGTCGTTTTTCCCATGGGACAGACTCCATTCTTAATGCGAATGGGTCAGTAGCTCGTCATGATCATGGGCACTGATCCCATGGTGGCGCTCTCCCGACGCGCCGAACGGGTCAACATGAATCGTGGCATTGGCAAGATACGGCAGATGATGCAGCAGTTGGTGGCGCACCTCTTTGGCGATGTCATGACCTTGTTCGACGGTCAGGTCTGAAGCGACCGCGATATTGACCTCTGCCAGGAGCCGATGGCCGATCCACCTGACTCGGACCTCGGCGATATCCTCCACGCTGGGAACATGTTTTGCGGCATGTCTGATTTCCTCAACGATCTCAGGATCCACTCCGTCGAGGAGTCGCGTGAACAGAGACGTGCCGGACTCCCACCCGATTTTGAAGATGATCAGGGTAATCAGAAGGCCAATGAGCGGATCGGCTAGGGGGAGACCGAACCGCACGCCTAGTGCTCCCACAAGGACGGCCAAACTCCCCAAGCCATCCGTCCTGGCATGATACCCTTCTGCCACAAGGGCTGCGCTGCCGATCTCTCTCCCGACTTTGATCCGAAACACCGCAACGGCTTCATTGCCAAGAAAGCCCACCACCGATGCCACAATTACCGCCCACAGATGCTCAACAGGGTGTGGAGTTAAGAGTCGCAAAAGGGATTCGTACCCCACGACGACCCCGCTGATGAAGATTGCCAGGACGATCACGATTCCCGCCGCATCTTCTACCCGGCCGTACCCGTATGTGTATCGGTTCGTGGGTTTCTTCCGGACAACGCGAAAGGCGATCCAGAGCGGAATGGCGATTGCCGCATCCCCAAAGTTATGAATGGTGTCCGCAAGCAGCGCGACGCTGTTGGACATCAGGGCAATACTCAACTGAAAGAGAGCGGTCGCCAGTAATACCCAGAGAGACCACTTGAGTGCCCAAATGCCTCGTTGGGTGCGAAGGAACGCCGGATCAAGCGTCCCATGAGTATGGTCATCCTCATGGCCAGTGAGACTGTTGCCACGCGATTGATTATGTACATGCTGATCGGTCATCTCACCGCCAGGTGATAGCCGGAAAATTCGGTTACTCCTTATGGCACCAGGCTGGCACCAAAACTCCCGTCACTAGGAGGTCAGTACAGCCTCGTCAGATTCAGCAATCATGGGCGCGATCACAATTTTTGAATCCGGATATTTCTAAATTGCACGCGCGACCCTATGTGGTGATTTTGTAATCCAATAAATCCTTGTTTGGGTCGATTGCCATTCTTGAGAGAACAGACAAGTTGACTGTTGAGAATCACCGTGACGTCGTTTCCTTTCGCCTGAATTTCATAGGCGTTCCATTGCCCTAATGGCCGGGTCTGTTCCCATCCAGAGTGTGCCCGCTTCGTGATGCGTGGTGCCTAATCCGTCGCGCACCTTTCCGCGTGGCGGAGGTGTGGTATGCCAACCGCCATCATACTGATACTCAATGTTCTGCGGGTTCTTGGCCAACTTTTGGGCCAGAGCGATGGTGGCATCATCCATGGTGTTCCATAGCGCATCGTCGGCTTGGCTTTTTACGAGATTGACCCAGGCTCGTTGGAGTCCATACTCATCGGTTTGATCCGGACTAAGGTCGGTCCAATTCGGCGATGTTCCCGTGATCTTTGGAACAGTGGCGTCTTGACTTCCTAACATCTCGCCAATCCCGCGCAAGGTGATGACAATTGAATCCGCCTGTTGCGAAGCTAGGGTACGATGGACGAGATCAATGTCAGGGATCATTCGCCACATCGTGGCTTCTGAGGCTGCTCCCATAACCGCAGCAGCGGTGATTTGGAGATGATACCGGCCTTGCGGAGTTGAGCCCCGGGCGAGTAACGCGGATGCTTCCAACTGTTTGGGCAAGGCTGGATCAAAAGCGGCGCGTTTAATCCTCACGACTGTGTTGCTCCGCAAATGTGCCATGAGGTTGCGTCCAATCAGCGGTGTGGGAAACGACGTCATTGCCAAGCGAGTGGCTTCAATGGTGCTCGAGGCAAGAACGATCGCACAGGTCGAAGGAACCGGCAAAAATTTCTGTTGGCCATTGACGTACACTTCAATCTGGGTAACCGTGTCGCCGGTCGTATGTAATTTCACAACATGGGCTCGTGGCACGAGAAACAGTCGTCGCCTCCAGTCGGGGTTGTTTGCCGCTTCTCGAATGGCGTCGGTCAAGATGGGCGCGCTACTATATTTATCGAAACTGAACAGGCCTGAGGCGGGAGGAGCGGCTTGAACCGCCAGAGGAGCCTCTTCAATAGCATCGAGGGTTGGTACTGACTTGAAGACTGCAGTGAATTGTTTTGTAAGTTCGGCATTCAAGGGGCCGGAGATGTAATCCGTCTTATCGAACACGCCCGTTTCTTTTTCAACGGCTTCGTAGCCATCCTTGAAGTCGGCCAGCGGTGCCGGCGGCACTGCCGCTAGAAACGCGGCAAGATCCGATGGCCATTGAGCCCGTGGACCCTTGAGAAACCGCACGATCTCTGGCGGCCAATTCGCTAAATCAGCGTCGGTCAGCCGAGGTGACCAACCTCCCCAGTAGAGGGATCGTCCTCCGACGCAATAGGCGAGACCAGGAAATCCCACCTGGCTTCTCCAGGGTGAACCCCACACGCGATTTCTGGGTCCAGGATCTTGGTTGTTTGCGGCGACTTGAATCGTAGGCCCGGTATTCAGTCCGATGCGCGCCAAATTTTGAACATGCTCTGACACGAGGAAGCTCCCGGCTTCGAGCACAAGGACACGTAAGTTGGCATTGCGATAAATTTTTTCGGCACAATAGGCTCCAAACATGCCGGCGCCAATGACCACGGCATCAAACATTACCCCGCCGTTGTTGACGGCTTCATCCCATGTGCTGCAGATGTAACGACCCAGTACATCGGCGGTAAAGCTTGTGTCTTAAACCTCGACAGGTTGGCCGCTTTCTATTAGGCGGTTAATCATCATCGCCTCCTTGGGTGAAGGGATAAAGAAGGTTGTCGTTCAAACGTTCCATTGGCTGGGTGAAGATAATGAGAACAGATGGCCTTGAAATTCTGATTGAATCGCGAACATAAAATCAATCACTTTAGTCTGCTTTAGTCGGATATGGCATATCAAATCGGCTGTGACTGTATAAAAACAGTACACTCTCAATCTCGGCGAATAAGGTTTCCATCGAACAACGACGGACAGTAGAGAAGGTTGCCCGCTACCCCTCATCGGTTTCCTTACTGAGAATGCGTATGTCGCACAGTTGGGCGGATTGTTTCTTTAGCAGCAATAGTTGTTACGATTTACAGATGTTTGAATGAGGCCGAACGGTTCTTTGCCTGGTTGCAGTGGCAAACGGTGTCTCTGGTTCGCTGGGAGTGCTATGCCACCAACTTCTAGGATTTGTCCGCTTCCACCATGCTCCTCAAAAACTTTTGAGATCGGTTTTACTCTGGGGATGGGCGCTAGATGGCGTCTCGGCCGACCAAGTCGGCATCATTGGAGCAACCATTTCCCCTGTGAGGATGATGGCGGTCGTCGGGTATATGCCTCGCACGACTCTGTCAAAGGCGATCTCCGTATCATCACATACAGAGGCTTGCCTCAGCGTGCAATCCGGAGCTTCAGATCGTCGAAATAGGTGACGGCATCGGACTTGGTCCAGAGTCCAACCCGGCCGGTTGGGAAGGTCTGATCGCAGACATCAAACACCTGCTTGTTATCAAAGAAGACTTGGACTTGGCATCCTCTCGTGATGACGCGAAGGGTATGCCACTGTCGGACGTCAATGATCTGATCGAAGTTCTTGAGCATATGTCGGACCCCCTTCACGACCCGATAGATCCGAATATTCTGCTCCAAGGGATTGGCTCTCGTCAGATAGTAGTTGCGGTCATCGGCGGCGCGCCAGATGAGGCCGCCTCCCATATCGGCTTTACCATCGATTGGCAAGAGTGAGACTTGAAGATCGAGGTCGGATGCCGTGATCCCATCGATGAGCACCGTTTTATACGCATGCTCTGCGCCCTTCCCCATAAGCTGAGCGAGCACGTGAGGAGGACTCGGTGCGCGATCCGTTTCGAGGACCCTCCACTCTCCGGCAGGCCTGCCATCAAACAAGGTGCCCACGTGGAACTCTGACGGAAGCCTTTCCGATGAATCTTGATCAAACGTCCACACGCGGGTGGTGCTCTCAAGCGAGAACCCAGCTGTCGGCACAGCCAGAGCCATGATGATCAGCAGGAGCATGCGTTGAGGAGCCGTCTTGAATAGTCGCATAGGTTAAGCGTTGATCAGTGTGGATACGTCGCCGGGCTCGACCGGCACATGTTCGATCGGAAGCGGACATTGCACGACGCTGATGATCATGCGGTGGTTTTGGCTGGTATTGATGTATCCATGGGGGGTATTCATCGGGACTAAGACGGTCTCTCCGACTTTGATGGTCTGTTGCTCGGTCCCTACCACAATCACCCCTTCGCCTTCTAAGCACAACACGACTTCATCAGAGACCGGATGGCGATGCAGGTTGTTCTGTTGTCCTGGCTCAAAGCAGTAGATATTGCAATGGAGCTGGTCCGTTTGCCAGATCCGCTTTCGAACGAAATTGTTCTCTGCGAAGGCTTGTAGGTTTTTAAACGTTTTCTTTTCCATTACCGCAATCCCCTTCACCTTATCGCCAGGTCACTTCTTCCCAACAAAGATGAACAAAGGTCTCAAAGGGAGGAAAGTTGTTTGTATTTTGTTCCTTGGATCTCACCCAGAGATCTATCTCCATCCCAGCCGGATCGGTTTCGCCGCCGGGCAGGGTGCGTTTGATTGGATAGCGGACCTCGTGGGTTTTGGGATCGCGCGAGCGCTCCATCACCATGAAATGTGCGTCATAATCCTTGTAGAGCACCTGGTCATCCTTATACATCGTTGCAGTCCCCCAGCCGCCCAAGTACAGCCAGGTTTTCGGATACAAAGGATCGCCATTGTTCGAATCTCCATGTTCATAGATTCTGGTGGCAATGCCTCCATCCTGGAACGGCGCTTTCGCGGCAAACCGGTCGAAGACAATGCGATACCGGTCAGTCCCTTCGACAAACTCGGCTACCACTCGCCCCTTGTTGGTCAGTTCATTCACCTCGATCTCAATCGTTCCCTTCACGGCGTTCAAGTGTTTGCCCGCATAGTCCAGATGATCCCAGGGTGTCGTATCGCTCATGCTTCCGATGAGCATCGCCCGTTCGCCTTTGAGGTGAAACTCGCCGCTGTAATGGGGATGCTCAGTGGCTTTGAAAATCCTGGTGCCCTCATCTCCCTTGGGGGTCCCAAACTTGCCTTCTTCGGCCTGTCCAGGGGAGACAAGAATTCCTAGAGCCGTTGTCAGCAGCAGAGCGGCAATGAAGTTCGCGAGACGTATCATCCTGTACCTCCCCGCTACCAACTAGGTCTAACATGAAAAAAGCGGACGATCATCGTAGCACAATCGCATGTCTGCCTCCCAATCGACTGCCGACCCGTCGAACCGACGGTGAACAGGCTGGTCTGGACGCGAAGGCCGGTGCGGTATTTATTTACACGCTGTGTGAAGAATAGGTACTATCTTGCCCGCAGAAGGTGCAGAATGAGTCGGCGAGAAAGCAGTTGTCCGTAGGACGTAGTTTTGTAGCTTGCGTCAGATCGAATTATGGATGCGTGCGCCGGCACAACATCAAAGGCTGACTACGGTAATTTGACGATTTTGAACAGGCTCCCCGCATGAGAAGCACATTGGTGGACAGCAGCCGGGGTATGGGGATGCACAGCGTTGCCTGGGGTATCTTCGTCGGTCTGATGGTTCCGAGTTTGGGACTGGCCGGCCCTCAACAGATTCCGGCGGCCAACGGCCACGATTTGCAGAGCCAAGTCAAAGGTACAGCCAATAGGGTCATTCCGGCGGTGGTCAGTATCGCATCCACCGTGATGGTGCGCGATCAGGCCTTCAGCGACGAAGCCTTGCCGTTCGGTCTGTTCAAAGAGCCGCCGACCCGCCGACAATATGGCCAGGGGTCGGGCGTGATTGTCACGCCGGACGGCTACATCATCACGAATAACCATGTGGTCGCAGATGCCGTCGATGTGGAAGTGATCCTGGCGGATCGCCGCCAATACAAGGGAAAGGTGGTCGCGACGGATCCAAAGACCGACGTGGCGGTGGTGAAGATTCAGGCCTCGAATCTGCCGTCGGCGATCTGGGGGGATTCGAGCCATCTGGCCGTCGGCGACTTCGTGCTCGCCATCGGCAACCCGCTGGGAGTGAGCCGCAGCGTCACGTTCGGCATCGTGAGCGCGGTTGGGCGCGCGGAGGTCGGCGTGGCGGACTGCGAGGACTTCATCCAGACCGATGCTCCGATCAATCCTGGGAATTCAGGCGGCGCGCTCGGCAATATTCATGGCGAGCTGATCGGGATCAATACGGCGATCGCGAGTCCGACCGGCGGCAGCGTGGGAGTCGGGTGTGCGATTCCCAGCAACATGGCCCGGGCCGCCATGCAATGTCTTCTGAGGACGGGTCGTGTGGTGCGAGGTTTTTTGGGAGCCTCGACGCAGGACGTGACTCCCTCACTGGGGAAAATTTTCCGCTTGCCGGATGTCAAGGGCGCGATTGTCACCGATGTGCAATCCAGGGGGACGGCGGAACGAGCGGGTCTGAAACGAGGCGATGTGGTGGTGCGTTTCGACGGGCGGGACATCATGGACAGCGGTCAGTTGCGGAATCTGGTGGCACAATCGCCGATCGGGAGCAAACATCGCCTGGACCTCATCCGGGATGGGAAGCAGTATCAAGCCGATCTGGTCATTCAGGAAGCGCCGCGTGAACGTACGAAGAAAAGTCAGATTGCATCGTCGGCTGTATCGACGGTCCATCCGCTCTCCGGAGTGGTCTTCGATGACGTCACTCCTCCTCTGGCACGGCAGATGGATTTGCCGGTGAATACCGGCGTTGTCGTGACAGATATCGAAGAAGGCAGCTTGGCCGAAACCTCCGGTTTGCAACCGGGTGACGTCGTGCTGGAAATGAACCGACAACATGTGAACAGTTTCGCGGTACTCCAACGTCTCGCCGATCCCCTCAAACCCACCGACCTCGCCCTCTTGCTCGTGAACCGTCAGGGCAACGTCATGTATATCCCGATTCAAGGAGAATAGAGGTCGGCCAACCTGCCTCACATGCTCACCCAGTATGGGGAGGACGGAGGCGAGGTTTAAAGCCACATCTGCCTCCAAGTCCGTCGCTTGTTGCGTCTGTCAAAGGTCGCAGCAGGTGTGGACGGCGATTCTCTGTATCAAGACGATACGGCGAGTCAAAAGGTCACAGGTCCCTGTTATTCGCTTTCTTCATTCACTCTCAGATCGCGTGTAACCTTTCCACCCCTCGCTCCGTCTTAGAAGTAGAGCGATCGGAGGCTTCGAGGGGCTGGAGACATGGTCGCCCTGATCACAAGGCGCATCACGAGACCTCGCGAATCTGTTCCAAGATGCCTCTCATAATAGTGGTTTCACATGTCGAGTACGAACGGTCTGTTTCTTGCTCGTGTTTCTGAGGAGTGCCATTGGACGCAGGACAGCTACCTCGCACAGGTCACCGGTCACGCGACCGGAGAACTCGAACAGGTCCTGAGGTCCCCAGCATTGGGCAAGTCCTCGATACAGGACAACGGCTCTGGCTCTATTGCCTCGATGGAGTTCCAGTGATGATCAAGGTCCGGGCTTCTAGCTTCTCAGCACGGACCGAGTGCGGGGTGGAGGCCATCCTCCCTTTGCCTCTACCCCGGCCTCATATCGAGGTCTCTGGGATCGCTTCAAATAATGGAGGGAGCACACGATGGTGGGATACGGAAAGCGCCTGTTAGTGGTTGACGATGAAGCGCGGCTCGGCCGCCCTTTGGTGGGACAACTGGAGTTGCACTACTTCGCGGTGGTGGCGGTCGCGGATGGCTTGCAGGCTTTGAGGGAACTCCACCAACGTCATTTCGATGCCTTGATCACCGACCGACATATTCCGTACCTCGATGGCCTGGATCTCCTCCGGCAATGTCACCTGGTGTGGCCGCAGCTGCCCGTCATCCTCCTGTCCGGTAATCCCCCCGGTATTGTCTGGCCGGCGATGGCCCAGGGAGCCTTTGCATGTCTGTCCAAGCCGGTCGATATCGAGAAGTTGATCCATGTCCTTTCCCGAGCCATCACGCATACGGATGATCCTCGATCCAATCAGGTCGATATGCTCTCCCACATGCCGGAAGCCCAACGATGTTGGGCACTGTGAGCAACAGGTACCCAGTAGACGGGTGGACTCATGGAAGATGAGGCGCATTGATGAAAGGAGAGTCTCTCATGCGTATCATCGGATTGATCACGATGAGTCTGTGGTTGAGCGCTTGTTCAACCGCCCCGATGTTCCCACCGGCGGTTACGAAGGGCGTCGAAGCCAACACCTTTGACGCCAAGGCCTGGGGGGACCAGGCCTATCACCCGTCGAGCGCGAAGTTTGTCTCTCACAAAGTGGAATTAGCGGGTGAGATCATAAAAGTGATTCGGAAGCCAGACAGCATCGTCATTCTTGCCGAAGAGAGGCCCCTTGAGGCGAAGCTTGGAACGGACCCGTCGAGCGTCGAAGAGGACGGCGCACCCTGGTTTGCGATCACTTTTAAAGGGCCTGCAGAGCCGAGTCTGTTGCAGGCAGGTAATCGACTGACTGTAGTCGGCACGACGCAACGAGCCGGTCAGGAAATGCTCGGTGGCGCTCCACGAATGCTGCCGCACCTGATGGCGCAATGCCTTCACATCTGGAATACGCGAGAATCGGAACCGGCGAACTTCTCTTATTATGGAGGCTCCATGGGACATCATCCTGCGGAAGAGCGTACCTTCTGTCTTGGGGGTAGCAATGCCGGTTCCTCGCCCGGCGACGGCCAAGGCGACGTGGAGAGGGCCTCTGGAGGCTCGTGAAATAACGGCTAGACCGTCGATCGAAAAGGGGACATGTCGCTGTGTGCAGGGATCGACACGAACGGCTCAAGAACGACCGTGTGACCCCGAAGACGACGAGTGCCGCAGCTTGGGCGGAGTCTCTTGATAATCAGCCAATCGCGCGGTCTCGGGATGTCCATCATGAGCGCTGGATCATTCACCTGTGGTGATTTGTACCACCGGCTCCGGCGCTCTTGCAGTATCCTCGCTCTAAAAGGCTGCGGACACCCTTCCGTTCATCCTTCGAGAGTCCCAGGCCGAACGGAGTGATCATCGCATTTACTGATGTTTTCCCTTCGTGATGAGCCCTTCGACCGGTCTCAGGACAGGCCTGTCGAAGCACACGAATCGAGTTTTTCCGCGGTCTGTTACAGCGGAAACAGCTGTAGATTGAACGCCCGTTCCGTGAACCAGATGAGTGCGATGGCGATCACCGCTAGCGATCCGCCGTTGAGCACCAATCTTGGGTAGGACCAGGACCGGCGGATGAGATAGGCCAGAGGTAAGAATGCGGCGACGATAGCGAGCTGACCGAGTTCTACCCCCACGTTGAAGCTGACGAGGCTGAGCAACAATGAATCCTGAGGCAGTCCGAGATCCGTAAGCACTGCAGCAAACCCGAACCCATGAACGAGCCCAAATCCAAAAGCAATCATCCAGCGACGACTCATGACCGTGGGATACAAATTGCCAAGTCCTGCAAGCACCACTGAAGCGGCGATGGTCGATTCCACTAACCGAGATGGTAATCGTACGACATCCAGGGCAGCCAGACTTAACGTGAGCGAATGGGCAACGGTAAAGGCCGTGACGATGGTGACGACGTTCCACCATACCGATGAAAAGTCGCCCGCCGCTTGCCAGCGACCATCCACTCGGATCAGGACAGCGGGAAGCAATAGAGCAAGTAAAAACAGAACATGGTCAAAACCCAGCCAGATGTGCCAGATGCCCTCGTGAATGAATTCCATGCTCTCGGTCCAAGGGGACCTTTCGTTGACTGAGAATTCTTGGATCGGAGATTCTCGGCTGAAAATGGCGGCGCTGGTTTGTCCGCCTTGAGTAAGCCGCAGGAGTCCCTTATGTTGCGCGTCGATATCGAACATGAGTCGGTAGTCCACCGCGAGCCGTCCGATGGGTCCCCCGCAATCTGAACGGAAACGTAGCACCGAGTAAGCTCCGTCTGTGTGGTGATCGATCAGCTGCTCTAGCACCTCAGTCTTACACGTTTGCTTATCAACCGATAAGACGAGATAAGAAAGTGCATAGGCACCAATCTCGTCATGCTTGCTCCGGACCTCTCCCCAGGTGATGTGACCGTTTCCATCCCCATCCAATCCGATGGCATCTGCCAGATCGCGTAGCGCGATGTCCCATTGCCCCTCAACGTGACTGTGCTGAACGGACAGTGAGAGATAGCTGTCGCTGGGCTTGTGAGCCCAAGCGGGAAGGCTCAGTAAAAGCCAGGCGATGACGAGCAGGATGCGCATTAGAATGTGGTCTCCTGAATCTGGTTCGCAAGTTGTCGCAGTCGAAAATCTTCAACATGGTTGGCATTCAACCAACCGAGCACCGGCTGGGCCGCCGCTCGGTTCTTGTCGGCGAGCGCACATTCCAGGAGAATCCTGGCGTCCGCCGGTTCTCGCTGGACGCTCCAATTGGCCTGGGCTAACGGCAGCGCCTGTCCGGCATCATGCAGCAACGCCAACGTGAACCGTGCTTCTTCTCTCACATGGACGGTCGTTCCGCGCTCGCGACTAGCGGCGAAGCGGGCTGCCAGTTCGGCTGTATGGTTCTGGAACGCAGGCAGCTCCAACGCTTGTTCAGCGAGGGTCAGACGCAAGAGCAGGCCATCGGCTCTCGTCTCAGATTGGAGTACGGAAATGACGTCCTGATAACGGTGCTGATCCAGTAAGAAATCCGCATAGGCGCCTAGCAAGTATTGATCCTTGATGCCGACCTTGAAAGCCTCAGAGAAATATTCTTCAGCCTCTCGTATTGCTCCAGTGCGCGCGGCAGTTTCAGCCAGAATCGTCGCAATCCAGATTCGCTCGCGTCCTGAGAGACTCGATCCCGACAGCACCTGCCGGAGCAGCTCCAGACTTTTCGATGATTGGCCGGTCACGCCGGCGATATCGCCCAAGCATCCGAGCAGCACATGAGCTGCAGCCAAGCGTGCGAGCCGCCGGCAGGCTCGCCGGGCCTCGTCGTAGCGAGCCTGTACTTGGAGAATGGATGCTTTGGTGAGCCACGCTTGAGCATTGGTCGGTTGGATAACCAATACCTGGTCGAGATCCGCCAATGCCTGATCGAATTCGTGTGCGTTCTGCCTGATCGTTGCTCGTAAAAGGAGTGCCGGAGGCGGTGGTATTGGCTCGTTCAACCAAGGGGTAAGGACTGCCTGGGCTTGCCCAAGAAAGCGAGGGTCACCTTCCGATCGACCTTGCTCGATGTAACGAGTGGCTAGTTGTATGGTCGAATCAAGATTGCGGGGGTTACGTCGAAGATCGGCGCGTAGGCTCTCGATCTCGCGCGCGAAGGGATCGGACGCTTTGAAGGTAAGTCGCTCAAGGACCTGTGCATCATCCATTGGTCGGTAGGGTTCGGGGGAAGCGATGCCGACGTGACTCAGCGTGAACCATCCGAGGATGGCGATCAGGGTGAGAGATGACAATCGAATCATTGGACTACCTCGTCGTGGTGCGGGTGCCGCGTAGGTACGAAGCACCCGCTTGACGATGACTAGAATGGCTCTCCCGGATCGATATGCCGACGGTCTCGTCCGTCGAACGGTGTTGGAAGGAAGGGAAACATCGTTGCGATACCGTTGGCTGTCTTGTTGCCGCCGACTGATCCGACGTTGAAGTTGACTCCGTCGCCGAGGTTCGGGGTCGCAGGATTGGTCAGAATACCGGCTACGACGCGCAAGGCGACATCGGTCACATCGTCGTTGGGTCTTCGACCGTTCGGCCAGCCGGCTCTATCCGGCGTGGCATTGCCGCTCGCGTCATGGGCGAGAGGGCCCAGTCGCCTCTGGCCGTCGGCCTGGGTCGGTGGGACGTCCAAATCGACTCGTAAGAGCTCAGCCAGGACTTCATGGATCTTGCCGGAGCCGCAGACCGGTGGGCCCGGCGCATACCGGAGCAAGGCGTTCACGAGATCTTCTCGGTTCGCCGTCGGGAAACCGGTGCCGAAGACCGCGTTGAGTGCCGTGGCCAGGGCCGAATTGCAGTAGAAAGGAACGAATTCGTTCTCGTCTTCAGCATCCGTGGCGTTCCACTTGTCCTTCATGTTCGTGGCGATGATCAACTCGTTCACGAGCGGATTGCCCATGCGCGCCACTTGAACGAAGCGGGTGCTGTTGTCACGGTCGCCGTTTTTCTTGATGACGCTGACCTTAGGCCGGCTCGTGCTGGCGTAGGCGCCGAGCACCTTATTGCCGTTCGGGCCGAGGAGCTCGCTGATGGGAATTTCTAGCGCGATTGTGTTGACGTTGAAGCCGCTGAACGTATCGGCGGTACCGGCGCCCGGCGCTCCGACGATGACGGCATCGTTGGCGTCGTCCGCATTGGAAAGAATCGGAGAGATATGCAAATTCAACGTGTCGAACGTGCCTCCTATGTCGATGTAGAAGGTTTCATCCCGTTGGCCGGCGAAGACTCTCCCTCCGTTTTTCAGCGGGAAAACCCCCTTGGCTGCCAGATCTTCGTACTTCGGCGTGGTGCGAGGGCCGACGTTCGACGGCACGGCGAACATTGAACCGGTGCCGAGATCGCGTGGCGACCGACCAGACCGCCGCTCCGTGACGCTGTAGCTTTGCCGTACCAGCAGCCCTTCGGATCCTCCACCGGTGAGGGCTGTGATGGGAGGTAACGCGACATAGGCTAGTGGGAACACGTTTCCTGGTGGCCTGATCTCAGTCTTGAACCTGATCTGATAGACGATGTTCCCTGCGATGTTGTCCTTGTTGTTGTCGATATGAATTTCATAGAGCACGTCGTCCGCGAAGTTGAAGTAGTTGGGGCCTGAGCCCGGCTCCTGACCCGGAATCACATTCATGATCAGGATGGCCTTGTCGGGATCCTGCCAGCTCCGAAAGAAATAGAAATCCGTGATATCCGCCGTCGGATCATTGGCGATCATCGGAGCCTCGCGATGGCTTGCAGCTAGGACCGGCGTCGTCATGAACACAGCCAGTATCGTCAGGATGAGCGGTCGAATTCGAGCGAACATGATGTCCTCCTTGTGGATCTTTCTGGTGAATGACGGGTTACAGATCCGGCTCAGGCGCCAGAATGGGTTCTGAGTCAGCTTGGCTGACCAGTGCTGCCTCGTCCGATGTGAGTGCGTCTGATTGCGGAGTGCGCTGATCATCCGTGACAGCGACGGCTGGACTCGGAGCTGTCAGGATAGGCATATTGTCGCTGCCGCTGCAGCCGGACAAGAGTCCGACGGCGCAGAGGACGCCGAGAAGCCAAAACATTGGTGGTTTCATGACTCTGCTCTCCTCTCATGGTTACTCATGGCGGTAGAAAGTCATCTTTCGAATCAGGACCTGCCGGCGGTCTGTTCTCCACTACGAGACAGGATGTCGTTTGGATTTCTTCGCGCGGAAGGTCTGCTTGCGAGGTCTATCGGCTGCTGTTATAGTCGAGTCCCTTCGAGAGACAGGGCACAGAACGGCTCAATTCAGCAAATCCAATTCCCCCCATGTTCTCGTACCAGCTAAAGGGGGGGGACTGGTATGTTGGTCATGTCAGGGGAAGCCACCAAGCCGACACAAGACCAAGAATGGGCGCACCTGATAGCACGGACCGCGCAGGGAGATCAGGCCGCGCTCGCCACATTCTACGATCGGACCAGTCCCCAGGTATTCGGCTTTATCTACAAGATTCTCAATAATCGTGAAGCAGCCGAAGAAGTTACGTTAGACGTCTACACCCAAGTGTGGCGCCAGGCTCATACCTATGACCATACAAGAGGGGCGCCGGGGGCTTGGCTGATGACCCTGGCACGGACAAGGGCGATCGACCGGTTCCGTGCCGGGGCGGTCGAACATGGGCGCCTCGAATCGTTGGATTCTGTCGAACTATTTGCCAGCGACGACGACACGCCGGAGCAGGATGTCGAAGGCCAAGAGCGGCGACGGTATGTCCAACAGGCCTTGGCGGTCCTGACGGCAGAGCAGCGGCAAGCGATCGCACTGGCCTATTTCTATGGCTTCAGTCAAAGTGAAATCGCGGAAAAGCTGCAGCTGCCTCTCGGTACGGTGAAGACGAGAATCAGATTGGGTATGATTAAATTGCGCGAAGCCCTCGCGCCCTATGAGGATGGTTTAGCGTTGTGACCGAGAAGTTGTCGGAAGAATTAGAAGAGCAGGCAATGCTCCATGCTCTTGGGGTTTTGGATCCTGAGGATCGTCAGGCCTTTATGGTCAGACTCCAAGGAGAGTCGGATCTCTTGAGAGAAGCGGTGAGGGCCTATCGCGTGACCAGTGGCGCTTTGGCCGATGCGGTGGCTCCAGTGACGCCTCCGGCGACCCTACGCGAACGACTTGTCGCCCGGATTGCGATGGAAGCGGCTCGGGAAGTCGAACAGTTTGAGTTGACCGCCAATACCGTGGCCTTAGGTTCCGCTCCTGTTAGGCCGCCGGATTCCCTACGCGAGCGACTCATGTCCCGCATCGAAAGACATTCGGATGTCCGGCTTGTCCTCGAAGAGTCGATGCATGTCCAGAAGGTAACACCTGTTTCATCAGGCGATGGGAGATTGGATGAGAGTCGGATTCGCCCCCCTCAAGACTCCGGTCTCCTGTTCTCTTGGCTCCGATCCTATTGGACAACCGGTTCAAACTTTATGCGGACTCTTGTCATTCGCCTCGTGACCTCCGAGCGGGTGAGGTATTGGAAAGCCAAGATCGCGTTTCAACAGCCGACAAAGGGGCTTACCTTCATCAGGGCGTCGGAAGGAACCTGGCGGAGAATCGCTCCGGGAGTGACGGCTAAGTTGCTCTCCTTCGATCCGACTTCCCGTAGGGCCACCACAGTCCTCCGTTTTGCACCCGGTACCAGCTATGCCCCGCATCGTCATACCGCAGTGGAAGAGCTCTATGTCCTCGGAGGGGGATGCAGTATCGCCGGTCGTGAGATGACGGTAGGGGACTATCATCGCGCCGAAGCCGGGACCGTGCACCATGATACGTCGACGGACGAGGGATGTCTGCTACTGGTGATTTCCTCTCCCCAGAACGAGATGTTGTCATAGGTCGGCCGACAGGGAATCTCCGCTCGGCCGCAAATCCATTCCCGATCAACCTTCGTAGTACCTGTTGAATCGAATTTAGACGATTGACCTTTTGCATCGTCAGTGCTATGAAGTGAAAATTCGTGCCACCACCAAGCGGGAGGAAGTCGGTGAAAAAAATAGTGCGTTTCGGCGTCTCGCTCGACCACCATCTGTTGGATGCATTCGATCGTCATATCGAACGGCGGAAATACACCAACCGATCGGAAGCTCTGCGCGATCTGATTCGGAACAACTTGGTCGGCCAAGAGTGGGATGAGAATAAGGAAACGGTCGGCACGATCACCTTCGTGTATGACCATCATGTGCGGGACCTGACAAGCAAGTTGACCGACATTCAGCATGACTACCATGGGCAAATATTGTCCGGCATGCATGTGCACCTCGATCATGACCATTGCCTTGAAGTATTGGTGGTGAAGGGTAAAGGTTCTGAAATTCGCAAGGTGGCCGACGCGTTGGTCAGCGTGAAGGGTGTCAAACACGGCAAGCTCACGACGACGACCACGGGCAAAGGGCTCAGCTGATGAACCGGGCTTGTGAAACAACGAGTCGATATCGTCCAGTGGTGAAGGCTGTGGCTAAGGCGGTGATGAGGTGATTGGGACGCTCGAACATCGGCTGTTCGTTCAAGCCTGGGCGATATCGGTGACCCTGCATGGAATTGTGGTGATCCTCGCGATGCTGTTGGTATTCCAGATGAAACCGCTGCCGATACAAGATCTCTTTCAATGGAACGTATCGTTGGTCGAGATGGTCCAAGGGCAGTCTGTCGAACCGGGAACTCAGGCTGAAGGACTGCCTAAACCAGCGCCGCAGGCTGTGGTCCGACCGAAGCAGACCGCGACCACGACTGCTCAGGTCGTGCCGACCAGGAAATCGAATCCTGGTCTCACAAAAAGACAGCAGCGGCTCGTTGAAACGGCTTCAGTAATGGAGCGGTCGCCGGCTGAGACGCCGCCTGCGGTCCAGCAGCATCAAGAAGCTGTTGCCCAGATGGATGCGGCCCTGGTCAAGGACGCTATCAAGAGTGAGGAGGCGCACGTCGAGCCGGTGACCAATCCTATAGCCCAATCCGTGGTACCTGAGGAGCCGCCCAGCCTGGTCGATCCCAACGCATCGGTTCGACAGGTGCCCACGGACAACAACAAGCCGCTCACTGAGCCGACAGAATCGGTACAGATGGCCGCTGTCCCCAAAGAATCAGTGACGTCTCAAGCTTCTCCTGAGCCGCCTCAGCCTGTGACCGGAGCGATACCACAAGCGCCGGCAGGCCGCGCCGACTATGGGTGGTTGATTGAGTCGGTCAGCAAGCGGATGGCGGAATTAAAGCGCTATCCGGTAACGGCCCGCGCTAATGGATTGGAGGGCAAGGTGTTGCTGCGCGCGGTGATTCGCGCAGATGGGCAGTTGGTCGAAGTGGTGGTACAGAGGAGCTCAGGCCATGAGGAATTGGATGCAGCCGCAATACAAACCATGCGTGACGCGAGCCCATTAAAACTGCATCAGGAATTGGGGCGGGCTCAAATTGCCGTCACCGTTCCGTTGGTCTATACGCTGGCTCGATGAAGCGGCCTAATGAGTCCTCCATGGAAAAACGGTACGACGGCATCGTCATGGCGAAGGGACCGTGTGTCATCTTGAAACAAAACATCTGTGTCATCGATGGGCGTGGTGGTGGAATGGGCAGTCGTCTGGTGGCGGGGCTCATTTCGCATATCGGTCGTAGGTATGACGTCATCGGATTAGGGACGAACGAGGTCGCGGCTGAGGCTATGAAGCAAGCCGGAGCAACCCGTGTGGTGATAGGAGCCGCAGCGATTGCCGAGACTGTCCGGGCCGCCGACGTGATACTGGGAACACTCAACGTGGTGATGCCGGGCACCATGTTGGGGGAGATCACCCCGGAAATCGTGACTGCGGTTCTGGCGTCCAAGGCTAAGAAGGTGTTGTTACCGCTGAATCGAGTCCAGGTGGAAATCGTCGGGACTGAAGGCCACACGATGGATAGGTTGATCGACGAGTGCCTCGCACGCGTCCGTGTTGCCGTACAAGCAACCTGCCAAGCATAGCGGCATTCCCATTCGTTCTGAGTTGCGAGACCACGAGGGTCTACGCCGGTCGATGAGTCGGCTGTCGAGAGATTGTCGTGGGCGTCTCATCCGTCCACAGAATCCGTGATGAGGAATCGTGGACATGACACGCGCAATGATGTTCGTGCTCGCGTTCGCCGTGGTCCTGAGTGTTTGGGAAACGGCCCAAGCTCACGACCCCGAGGAGCCAGAATTGGAAGTGCCGGAAGTTGCGGTCATCGGTGAAAAACCGGTGGCGGCTTCCTCTCAACAGTTCATCCCCGACAAAGAGATCGTGCTGCAGCCTCAAGGCAGACCGGCTCAAATTCTTCGCTTGATCCCAGGTATGGTGGCGGTTGAGCATTCCGGCGGGGCAGGAAAGGCAGACCAATATTTTCTCCGCGGATTCGACGCCGACCATGGAACGGATGTCGCCTTCTTCACGGACGGCATGCCGATCAACCTCCGGACACACGCGCATGGGCAGGGGTATGCCGACCTGAATTTCATCATTCCTGAAACCATTGAAGGTGTCGATGTCTCCAAAGGCGCCTATCTCCCGGAGATCGGCGATTTTGATGTGGCAGGGGCGATCAATTTCAAGACTAGACAAGTCGTTCGAGAAGGCATCGCGCAAGCGATGGGCGGGGAGTTCGACACGCAACGGTATCTGTTGATGTTCTCGCCGACGAAAGACAAAATCCGCACGTTATTCGCCGGGGAAATCTACGACACGAACGGCCCGTTCATAAACGACAACAACTACTTTCGGACCAATGTGCTCGGGAAAATCACCAGTAACTTCACCGGGCGCGACGAAATCAGCCTGACGGCGACGATTCAGTATTCGAAGTGGAATGCCTCCGGGGAGATTCCTCAGCGTGCAGTCTTTGCAGGACTGATCGATCGGTTCGGCTCCATCGATCCTTCCGAGGGCGGCAACACGCTCAGGAGCACGGTCCGATTGAACTACCATTACGACACGACGACGGGCGGGCAATTCTTTGCCAACGCCTACGGGCAGTATTACCGGCTGGATCTCTTTACGAATTTTACGTTCTTTCTCAACGATCCCGTTAACGGCGACGGGATTGCGCAATACGATCGCCGTGGCATCTATGGCGGCGACCTCGGCTACAAACAACGAGGAGAGATTCTGGGAATCCCAGTCATCGGGACGGTCGGATTTCAAACGAGATTGGATGACATCCACACCAAGTTGGGCACGCAAACGAAGAGGACCCCGACCGGCATTACGACGGACAGCGACGTCTTTGAGGTGTCCTATGCGCCGTTCGTCAAGGCCGAGGCTCAGCCGATCTCCTGGATGCGGCTGGCGGGCGGGTTGCGCTGGGAAATATTTACCTTCGATGTAAAGAACCTCTGTGCCGCTTGTGCGGAGCAACCGGGTGGAAACACAAGCTCGGGCATACTCCTTCCGAAAATGAACATGATTCTCGGGCCATGGGTGAAGACGGAATTCTTCGTCAACTATGGAGAAGGGTTTCACAGTAACGATGCGCGATCCGCCGTACAGGTGGGGAGTTCACCGCTTGCTCGTTCAGTGAACTATGAGGTCGGCGTCCGATCCAAGCCTTGGGGACCAGAGGGACTCGAATTGACCGCCACGGCTTGGCGAATCGACCTCCAGTCCGAACTCGTGTTTGTCGGGGATGAGGGGACAACCGAAATTCGCGGGCCGAGTCGACGACAGGGCTTTGAAGTCGCCGCGCGCGGCCAAGTCTGGGGCCCGCTGTATGTCAATGGGAGCTTCACCTGGACCGACGCCAAGTTCCGTAACGGGGACGCGATTCCTCTGGCGCCGGAATACACTGCCTATGGGGCCGCAATCCTGACATGGCCGCCAGGGCTGACGTCCCAGTTCCAGGCTACGTATCTCGGAGTCAGGCCGCTCATCGAAGATCAGAGCATCAAATCGCCCTCGTGGATCGTCTTCGATTGGACACAGCGCTATCGGTTGCCGATCCGGTTGCCCCATGGCCGATTGGAAGCATTTTATTTCATACAGAATCTGTTCGATACCCACTGGGAACAAGCGATCTTTGCGTTTGAATCAAGACTGAAGAACGAGCCGGCCGGGGTGATGGACATTCATTTCGTGCCGGGGAATCCGCGGACGGTGATGGGAGGGCTGGCATGGTACTTTTGACCCGCCGAATGGTTTATGCTCAGTGGACAATAGCTGAATTGTAAGTTTGCAATCCCAGCAGTTGCCATCCAGCACTCACTGAGCATGGTGAAGCCAAAGACTCTCTCTCGTGCCTTTTTCAATCGTTCCACCCTGACGGTGGCTCGGTCACTGATCGGCAAGTACCTGGTGCGTGAGAACGGGAAGGGGACGGTCGCAGGAAAAGTCATCGAGGTGGAAGCCTATGTCGGTCCCGAGGACAAGGCGTGCCATGCCTCGAAAGGTAGGACCGCAAGGACGGAGGTGCTGTTCGGTCCCCCAGGAATGTCATATGTCTACCTCATTTACGGGATGTACCACATGTTGAATGTGGTGACAGAGCGGACGGAGTTTCCCGCAGCGGTGCTCATTCGAGCGATCGAAGTCGAAGGTGAGTTGATCGACGGGCCAGGAAAGCTCTGTCGTGCATTGGAGATCGATCGGTCATTGAATCGACTCGACATGACCCATGGACGATCCCTCTGGTTCGAAGATCGAGGCGTACGGATTCCCAACAAGCAGGTCGGCACGTTCCCGAGAATCGGTGTTGCGTATGCAGGGATATGGGCGAAAAAACCCTGGCGGTTTCGTTTGTGCGAGGATGGCAGAAAGATGCCCCTTGTTGGATGGGCAAAGGAACAGGCCGTCAGATCGGGGGAAACCCTGGAAAGATTTCCCCCGCGTCATGATGGGAGAGGCTAGTCGATTTGGCGATCGCCGGTGATCTTGGTTGCGGAGGTTACCGGCGGAGCAATTTGGACCTGAGGCCCGTCAACGTTTGGAAGCCTTCCGGCACCCTGCTCTCCCGTGATTCTCGCATTGTCGGTCTTGACCAGTTTCTGTTCGGCGTTCTGGACGGAGTCCGCCGATTTCAACAGCGTGGACGCTCCGCGCGCGTCCGTTTGGCCGGGATCGTTCGCCGTCGCTTGGCCGTTCACGGGACTGCCATCGTTCTTCATGGGGTAGCCGTCATGTTTGGGCAGCAGTGCCGGATTGGCCGAGGCCACCGAACATGCAAGTAGGATCGAGGAGATTGTCGCGACTGCACCGGTAAGAAGTTTCATACCCATTCTCCCTTCGAGCTATGACGATGGATGACGATCATGCGTTCAAAGCATTCCATTCGTAGACTAGATCCGAGGCCTGAATCATAGCGAGGGAGGACCCTCCTGTCAAACGGGCAGGCGGTGGCGCGAGACTTGCGGGATTTGCGAGAACAGCGGGACTGGCCAGAGGCTTCAGCTGCTCGCGTCGCGCCTGTCGCGCACTTTGCGCGTATCGCGCTCGCTAGTTCGGTCGTCGTGGGTGGCGCCGCCCCCGGCCCCGATGCCGAAACGTCGGTCCGCGACTCACACCATGGAGACGAATGGTGACGGTCGTGCCTTCACCGGGGGCGCTGCCGATCGCAATGGTTCCCCCGTGCTCCTCGACGATCTTTTTGACACTGGAGAGGCCCAGTCCGGTCCCCGAGCGCTTGGTGGTGAAAAAGGGCTCGAAGACCTTGTCGACGATTTCAGCCGGGATGGGGACTCCGTCATTCTGAATGAGAATCTGAACCTCGAGCCCTCGTCCGGCACGATGTTGGGTGACATGGATATGGAGATGGCCGCCGGGGGACATGGCTTCGCAGGCGTTCCGGAATATGCTCAAGAACGCCTGTTGGAGCTTGGACTCATCGCCGCGCACAGGCGCGATGACATTGGCGTAGTCTTTGGTGACTTGGATACGGGTCGCTTCCAGATCGGTTCCGACCACCACGAGGGCGCTCTCGAGCACCTCCGGAATACGGCATAAATGACGACTGAGTTCCAGCGGCTTCGCGTAGTCGAGGATCTCGTTCAGAATCGCTTCGATGCGGATCAAGTCGCGCATCGCATTCTCGACGCGTGTCTGAGGGTCGAAGTCGAGGATTCCTTCACCGGTTACTTCTTCGAGTTGCGATCGAATGGACGCGAGGGGTTCACGGATTTCGGTCGCCAAAAAGGCACTGAACTCGCCGATCGCGGCCTGCCGTTCTTGTTTCCGAATGATGGGTTCGGAGGGGACGGCCACAGGCAGTTGGAGGCCGGATGTTCCGACGTCGGTCGCCGGAGAAGGAGCGGCAGCTTGCGGCGCAGGTGCCTGTAAGACCTCCGAGAGTTTTAGGATAATGGGCTCCAGCGTCCTGGCATCGGTGGTCTGATACCGTTGTGGGTCTTTCGACCCCAGTGTCAGCGTCCCGCCGACCTGGCCTTTGACGAAGAAGGGAACGACGAGCGACGACTGAAACAGGTCCTTGAAGAGATGTTTATGATCAAGAAAGCGGCCCTGGGTAGAAGCCAGATCGTGATCCACGCGAGGCTTGCGATGGCGGACGGCCCATCCAGCCGCCGAACCGTCGAGCGTCAGGCGCTGCCCTGGTTTTAGCTCTTTCTTGGCGTCCTTTGGGTCTGCCTTCACGTCGCCGGCGATTCCCAATACCTCGACATTTCCGGCCAGTGGATCATAGTAACAAGCCCAGGCTCGGTCATAGGTCACGTATTCGTGAGCCTCGGCCAAGACCGCCTCGATCCTTTCTTGAAGCTCAGGTGAAAAATGCTTAGTCATGGGAGGAAACAGGTCCGCTCCGGTTTGCTGAGGAGAACCCGCTTCCTGAGTGACGTACGAACGACTCAACACCACGTTGCTATTGAAGAGTCCTTCGCGGTCCAGCGCCTTGGTCATGTCGTCGCACATCTGCTCCAGGTGGAATTTGTCTTTCTTGGAGAAGGCTGCGGCCTCTTTCCGTCCGATGACCAGGCAACCGTAGACATTATTGAAGTGGCGAAGCGGGACGGCCAGCAGGGATTTTGCCCCGGGCGTGATCAACCGCAGGCGGATGGCATGCCCACCATCATGATCTTGGACAGACGGGGTCAGGGCCGCGGCGCGTTGCGTCGAGAGGGTACGGAGAATGGCTTGGACATCTCTCGGCGTGAACCCACGCGAGGCATGTTCAACGAGTGGCCCGTTTTCTTGATGGAAGATGGCCGCCAACGCCGAATCTGTCCCGATGTCGTTCAGCGCGGAATTCAACGTCCGTTGAAGGTGCGTCTCAGGGGCAGGTTTGATTTGAGGAATCGAACTCGTCATAGGATCACGCGTGAGTGTTTGCATTGTAGCCGGAACATCGGGGAATAGCTACAGTCTCAGCACCGGAGTAAATGATCGCTCCGTTCGTCCTGAGGCTCTCGAAGGAGGAACGGAGGGCTTCTCCGCAGCCAGTTAGATGCTTCAATCCGGATTGATGATTCTTGGAGGACGACGTGGTTCGTCGGGAAGTTCCGTGAGAGTGCGGCGGTCGACGGTCCAGCTGTTGAGGACGGTCGTGACGAGGCTGATGATCAGCGCGCCACCGACGGCGGGCCAGAATCCTGAAACGGTGAACCCTTTCACCAGGAACGCCGTGAATTCCAACAGCAGCGCGTTCAAGACCACGAGGAACAGTCCGAGCGTAAACACGATCAAGGGCAGGGTAAGTAGAAAGAGGATAGGCCGAAGGATCACGTTGAGGAAGGTAAGGACCAAGACCGCTGCGATGCCGGACATCAGGCCGTCTGCATCCAAGCCGGGGACAATTGAGATCGCCAAGAATACCGCAATTCCCGTGATGAGGACGCGCATGAAAGCCTGACGCGTTCCTCCGTGGAACGGCGACTCGCGTACGGCTCTCTCGAAGCGAATCGTCGGCATCGGCTACCGAGGTGGTGAAGCAGGCTTTATGGGTGAATAATGAACCACTGTTGCGGACAGCTTCTTGGTCTTCTCGTCTTTCGTCGCCTCAATGATGACGCGGTCGTCCACGCCTGGTGGTTCGCTCGATTTAGGGTCGTTTTTGTTCTTGAATTTCACCTGCTTGCTGAGCAGGACTGAGACGATTGGTCCCTTGGCGGTTTTGACCTCGACGTGCGTCGCATCGATGGCCGTCACAATGCCGAGGACATGAAGATCGCTGTCGCCGGCCAGGACGATGGTAGGCAACACACAGGCTACCAGCAGGATCAAGCAACTTCTTACGAGGTCGTCATGGTTCTTTAACATGTCGACGACTAGTGATGGTGGTGCTCGGTGCCTTCGTGGGGAGGTTTGGGGTTCAACGACTCCATACGCTCCAGTTCCTCATGGGTCAGGTGAGGCAGATGCCGTATGAAATGCACCAACTTCCAGCTTCCTTTATCCTTATTGATGTCGCCTTCCGCCCAGGCTGGCATCGCGGTGAAGCGGATGCCGTTGCGAATGATATAGAACAGTTCACCGTCGGACATCGATTGAATCTCTTCGCGGCGCAGGTCCGGTACTCTTGGATACACGTCTTTACCGATCTGTGTCTCACCGCTGCCGTCATTGGCATGGCAAGCGGCGCAATGGTCGGCAAAATGATCAAGCCCTTCAAGCAACACGGCTGGACTCATGGGAACAGGATTGGGCAAGTTGCCGACCGCCTTTGGAATGGCAAAACGGCGAAATTGTCGTACCATGGTCACTTCAAGCGGATGCGGTTCAACCCTGGCGCTGAAGCCGCTCGCATACAGTCCATATCCCAGCCAGAGCGTTCCGCCGAGCGCCAAGACTCCAACGATGGCCAGTAGTGACAATAAAATTTTAAGCATATGCGAAAACCTTTCTTGTCACTCTACCAACTCCGTAAACTGAATTCCACCCGTTCAGCAACCGGCAACCATTAATTGGCCCGAGTAAGCCGAACGATCAAGCTGATCAAGACAGGCAGATGCATCAGCAGACCGCTCATGCCCATAAAAGATTCACCGATCCAGAACGTCACGCCGAGGTTGAATGCCAAAACCCCATAGTAAAGACCGATACCGAGTAAGAGCTTCTGCGTAATCGGTTGGGCCGGCGGTAAGGCAGGCAGCCGCCTGTCCAGCGGGAAATAGATGGCCAGCGAAATCAGTCCGACGACGGCCCAACCGATATAATTCGCTATTGGAACACCGAAATGCCAGCCTGGGTCAGGATAGTAGTAGATCTTGCCCAAGAACCAACGGTCGCCACGCAGGGCGGCGGGATCGATCACCATGTCGATGAAGGCGAACAAGAAGGCGGTCAGAACGTAAACAGCCCAACTCGTGCGGGTCTCCACGTCGAAGCGCAACCGTTTACGAGGTGTAGCCGCGACGCTCGGAGAGGATTCAAACGGCAGCAGGAGTCCAATCGCCACGCAGTAGGACGCGAAGAGGAGAAAACTGAATGAAATGGAATCCATGAACGGAACGTTTGAGAAATAGAGCTCCTGGCCCACCGTCGAGCCGTTGTAGAAGTACCAGCCGAATGGGAGGCCGGTTCGGGTTGAAGAAAACTCACAGACAAATGCCGTCGCCCAGCTGATCAGCCAGAAGCACCAGGTGCGCGGCCAGCCGATCAATTGGATGGAGGAAAAGAGAAATGCGGCAAGGAAAAGAAAGACATAGGGGCGGAGGAGGATGGTCTTAATAAAGAGATCGAAGACTTCCATCAAGCGTTGAGTTGTAAGCTTTCAGAAGCGCTAAGCGCTCATGGTTCACAACCGGATCCAGAATTTCCTCATGCGTACTTATGGTCACGAAACCACCGCACGGCTTTCTCCAGCGCCACTTCGGGGGGATTTTGCGGTAGGCCGAGTTCGCGGACCGCCTTGCTGCAATCGTAGTGCATCTTATACTTGGCCATCTTCACCCCTTCCAGCGGGATGCGTGGCGGCCGGCCTGTCAGGTTGGCCAACCAATGATTGAGGTAGGCGAGCGGGAGGACGACGGCTCTCGGTAATTTCAGGGCCGGGGCCTTGAGGCCGGTCAGCTTGCTGAGAATCTCAAACACTTCACGAAGCAATAGATTTTTCGAGCCAAGAATATACCGTTCACCCAGTCGGCCCTTCTCCATGGCGAGCACATGGCCGGTGGCTACATCATCGACATCGATGATGTTCATGCCGGTTTCCATGTAGGCGGGCATGCGACCCTTCATGAAATCGACAATGACCCGGCCCGTGGGCGTCGGCTTTACATCGCCTTCCCCCACCGGCGCACTGGGATTCACGATGACGACCGGCAATCCAGCTTTCGCCAGCTTGTGTACTTCTTGCTCCGCCAGATACTTCGAGCGTTTATAGTGGCCGGCCATCTGTTCGAGCGACACCGGTGTGTTCTCTGTTCCAAGCCCTCCGCCCGGCGGTAGGCCGATCGCGCCGATGGTGCTGCAATAGACCGTGCGTTCCACACCGACGTCCCGGGCCGCTTCCAGCAGATTTCTGGTGCCGGCTACGTTGATGTCGTAGAAAATCGAGGGATCTTTGGCCCATAGGGCATAATGCGCTGCAACGTGGTAGAGGTGGCGGCAGCCGGTGAGGGCTTTACGCAGGGATGCAGGATCGCGGAGGTCCCCTGCGACTCGTTCAACCGGAAGACCGTCAAGGTTCTGCAAGTCAGAATCCACTCGCGCTAACACGCGAACGTCGATGCCGGTTCGCACGAGGGCCCGTGCCACTGCCGCTCCAACAAATCCGGTCGCGCCTGTGACCAATGCTTTCATGACGAAGACGCGAAACGTGAACCGTGAATCGCGAACCGTGTGAACTGAGGATGACTGCTCGGTTGTACGGGTTTGCGTTTCACGAGATAGGCTTCACGAACGACATCAGTTCTTTCGGCTTGTGATATATCGCGCGATTTCTCGCAATGGGTCGGCGGGAGGACCAAATGATGAAAGCCGGGTGATGGCGCGCGTCACACAGTCATCGGCCAGTTTCCTGGCTCCGTCTACGCCGTAGAACGTCGGATAGGTTTTCTTCCCTCGTTCGGCGTCGGTGTTCGGATTTTTACCAAGCTCTTCCCTCGTGCCGATCACATTCAGCACGTCGTCGGCAATCTGAAAGGCCAGACCGATGTCTTCGGCATAGCCGGTCAGGTCGTCGAGTTGGCGATCGGTTGCCCCGGCGGCAATGGCCCCCATGCGGACTGCCGCGCGAATCAGCATGCCGGTCTTGTGCTTGTGAATGTTCTGAAGGGTGGAGAGGTCGATATCCTGGTTTTCGGCCTGGATGTCGAAGACCTGGCCACCCACCATGCCCATACTACCGGAACCGGAGGCTAATTCTTGAATGATGCGGACTTGCCTGACCGGATCGCAGCCCTTCATGAGATCCGGCCTACTGATCAGGTCGAAGGCCATCGTCAACAGCGCATCACCGGCGAGAATCGCCATCGCTTCGCCATACACTTTGTGGTTCGTCGGTTTGCCACGGCGAAAGTCGTCGTTGTCCATCGACGGGAGATCGTCGTGGATCAGCGAATAGGTATGGATGAGTTCCAATGAGCAAGCGACCGGCATGAGGCCAGGGGCCGTGGCTCCAATCGCTTCCGCCGCGGCGATCGTAAGGATCGGACGAATCCGTTTCCCACCCGCCATCAGGCTATAGCGCAGACCATCATGTAGCGTCGTCGGCGGTACGACAGCCGGCGGAGCCGCCTGATCCAAGAAACGATCGACCTGAACCCGCTTGTGTTCGAGATATTCGGCGATGTTCATATGGTCCGCTTTCCTCAGGACTCGTCAGCCAGCGCGGAGAGTAACAAACGATAAGAGATGAGTCAACGCAGCGGTATCGACTGATCCTGTTGCAGGACGTGAAAGCGGTATAGAATGAGGGCATGTCGCATCTCAGGAAATCGTCGGTCTGGTATGCCTGGCTCTTCGTAAGATTCGCGATGCCGATCCTGATGGGGTTCTTCCTGATCGCCGTACCGGGATCCAGCGAATCGGCGCAGCCCGAATCAGATCTGGGAACCTGGCATGCCGCCGCACCGATACCGACGAAGCGAACGGAGGCAGCTGCTGCGGCATTGGATGGAAAAATCTACGTCGTCGGCGGATTTGAAAAGCCGAGCTTCGGCAATCTGTTGAATTTCGGGATCACGCCGTCGGTCGAAGTCTATGATCCCGCGACTGACCGATGGGCCTTGAAAGCGCCTCTGCCGGTCGGTTTGCATCATGTCGGGATCGCCGTCGTAGACAGCCGATTATACGTCATCGGCGGATACACGAAGTCCGGCTTCACCGTCTGGAATCCGGTGGCGACGGTCTATGCCTATGATCCGGCTACGGACCGTTGGACCGAGCGTGCCTCGATGCCGACGGCACGCGGTGCATTGGCTGTGACCGAACATGAGGGAAAGCTCTACGCCATCGGCGGGTATGATCGGAAAGCCAATAACCCCCAGGTCGAAGTCTACGATCCCCTCCTCAACACCTGGACAACACGGGCTTCTCTCCCGACCCCTCGCGATCATCTCGCCTCTGCAGCTGTGGCTGGAAAGATTTATGCGATCGGTGGACGTGTGAATGGGGACTATGCTCAGAATCTGGCCCTCGTGGAACGGTACGATCCTGCTACCGACCGCTGGATGCGAGTCTCGGATCTCCCGACTGCGCGCAGCGGCATCGCTGCTGCTGTAGCCAGAGAGAAGATCTACGTATTCGGCGGCGAAGGGGCAGTGGGAACATTCCAAGAGAATGAAGCATATGATCCGACGCGTGATACCTGGCAGCGTATGGCACCGATGCCGACAGCCCGTCACGGTCTCGGATCGGCGGTGGTGCAAGGGCATATCTATGTGATCAGCGGTGGACCGACTCCCGGCGGTTCCTTCAGCGATCTCAACGAAGTCTTTACCGTCCCGTCGACAAGCAGCGCGATGTCTGAGTGATTCTTACGTCATAGGTTTCCAAGTTCTTTTGAGCAAATGGCTGCTGACGATCAGCTGTGACCGCACTCCACTCGTTCAGAAACTCAGTCTCAACGGCGTCTTACCCTCCACAACAAGACAACGAGAGACATGAGCAGCATGGTAGGTAGCAACATATCTCCGGTTGTGCCGGGCGCGAGAGTGCAGCCTCCGCCGTTCTCACCAGAAACCGGCGAGGCTGGCGCGGCATTGAACGTTGCGGTTACAGTTGCGTTTTGGGTGAGCGAGCAGGGATTAGATCCACTACAATCTCCACTCCACCCTGCGAAGACAGACCCAGCATCGGCTACTGCAGTAAGGTTCACAGTACTGCCCTGGGGAAATTGTCGATTGCACCTCGCTCCACAGTCGATTCCGGATGGGCTGGATGTCACCGTGCCGGTTCCCGCGCCTGCCTTGCTGACCGTGACCGTGAAGTTTGCCACAACACTGGCCAACGCGGCCCGAGCGTTGATTCGCCCGCCGGTCGACACCTTTCCATTCAAAGAAGCCTTCCGATCCACTGTGTTGAGGATTGCGTTCCTGACTTCAGATACGGTGAGATTGGGATTGACCGAGAGCAACAAGCCGGCGAGTCCCGCCACATGCGGAGCGGCCATCGAAGTGCCCTGGAGAAATTGATAATCTGTCGAGCCGGAAGGAGAACCAGCGACGCAGGCGACACGGACATTGTCCAAGTAGACTCCGTCCGAGACGACGCTCTCATCCGTCATGAACCGAAATCGGAATCTTGCGCTGTTGGCTTTACCATCTGGGATGTCGCCAAAGGTCAGTGGAACGAATTGTCCAGCTGACGAGCCACTGAACGCTCCTCCGAGAACCCAATTGTTTCCACTATCGCCGGATGACTCCGTCACCATTCCATCAAATCCATCAAACATTCCCTCAACTACTGCCTCGGTCGATAGGTTCACACGACCGTCAAACCGACAGCCCCGTTGTCCTGCCGTACTGAACACAGGCCCCATTGCGAAAGAATCGGTGTTGTCTCGATAGTCGGCCCCGGGGCTGTCCGTCATACTATTCGGAGGGCTGAATGAGGCGGCACTCGTGAAGCCCCACGTATTGTTGGTCCCCCCGGTGACATACCCGAGGCTGGTCGGATCTGAATCAAAGGTATGGAACAGCACATTCGTGACGTTTGATGTGGGCTTTGTGCTGTTGATCCTGACTCCTGGCGCCGCCACCTGAACCGTGGTGGACCCGAAATTAGAAAAGCTCGCCAGCTCATCATTCTGATCCGTCGCGGCCACGGCGATCACATTCTCGAGGGCAGCCTTCTGTTGCCCTTCACATACCGACGGAGCACTGAAATTTGCGGGGAAACTCGGGACGTTGTCGTTATCCGATTTCTCATTTCCTGCCGCTGCAACAACAAGCACCCCTGCTGCATGCGCAGCACTCACCGCATCATATTGAGCAAGACTACAAGGCCCGCTGAAACTCGCGTTGATGACACGTGCCCCTCTGGCGACAGCATAGTGGACCGAGCTGAGAATGGCTGACGAGGGTAGACCACCCACTCCCCCTGCTTTCAGGGCCATCAGTCCGGCGGTCCACATGACGCCCGTCACGCCGGTGGCATTGTTCCCTCTCGCAGCGATGGTCCCGGCAACGTGAGTCCCATGACCGGGGTTGACAGCTGGTTGGAGCTCGTCGTGCCGTGGGGTCAGGGCAACAGGGTCCATCGGGTCGCTGTCGTTCATGGAGAAATCCCATCCATGCACATCGTCTACCAGGCCGTTTCCATCGTCATCGACTCCATTCGCCGGGATTTCTCCCGGATTCGTCCAGATGTTCGGGGCCAGATCTGGATGGTCGTAGGCAATGCCTGAATCGATGACTGCGATAATCACGTTTGGGCTCCCCGTGCTGATATCCCAGGCCTCCGGCGCATCGATGTCGGCATCTGCCGTTCCTGCTGTTCCGTTCACAGCTTGACCGGTGTTATGGAGGCCCCATAACGTGCCGAACTGGGCATCGTTGGGAATGGCCTTTGGCCAGTAGAGATAATTTGGTTCGGCATATTCAACAGCGGGATTACTTCGGTACTTCTGGACCGCATCGTTGACTGATAAGGCACCTGCCAATTTGTACCGGTGAATCGTCTTGCCCGTCACAGATAACGCGCTGAGTTCATGGGTGCTCACACTCGCATTCAGAGACGCGATGGCCGACGAGGACGTGTCGTCCCTGAATTTGACGAGCACCTCTCCTGGTACATATTGCGCCGGGTGACGTGCTTCCCCTGATAACAAGGTCATTCCGCTGGATGCCTGTTTCTGCTCCGCATGAACCAAGCGAGCTTCCGGCATGAGTCCCGACAATGCAACGCCGAATGTTGCTATTCCTAGGATCGCCCCGCCGCAATAGCGGGTCATTCTCATCACCCTACTTCTGCGATTTGTACCGATAATTGGGTTCCGCATACTCGACCTCCTGATATGAAGAGAGCTGGTTAATCGCAGATTCAACCGACCGATCGTCCAAGATCCTGACGTGATAGAGGCGTCCAGGTTGAATTTCAGCGATCACGTCGATCCTGTTATCCTTGAGGATGGACGCGATCCTTTCCCGTGAAATCCCGTCCTTGAACTTGACCAACAGTTCGGACGGGATGAATCGTGGTGACGGGGATTTCATAGGGGATTCGAAGGTATCCGTCGTTGTCGCGTTCTGGTTCGTTGCATCACAGGATGTGGAGAAGCACATAGCCGACACACACATCATAATGATGACAAGTTGTGCCGTTCGAGCGGACAAAACCGACAAACAAATCATCGCAGTCTCTCTCTGAAATAGGCCCGCGCGTTACATATCTGCAGGGGTTCTTGTATGCTGTTTGACGGTAGATTGAGCGGTGTGCAGTAGCAGCGCTGCTCTTCCGAAGATCAGTCCGTCCTTGCAGTGGGCCGTTCCACTTTTTGATGAACCCACGTTGAGGGAGTTGCAATGCCGGAAACAAAGGATTGGCCGAAGCCGAGCACAAAGTGCGCGTCTTCCAACCGCAATTCCCAAAGAGCAAAATCACCAAAGCCGAACATCATCTCGGCTTGAGGAAACCGCAACAAATATCGCTCCTTGATATCGCGATACGACGGTGCATCGGGTGGCAATAGCACGGCCTCACCTTGCAGATTCAGTCGCCTCAACTCAAAAGGATTTTTGCCAGGCCCGTCCGTTTCGGCGATAAACAGCGACACATGGGGATCCGCCAGCAGATGCTGCGTATGAAGCGCCAATCGGCTGAGGTGCAGATACACCCGAGTCCAGTCCTTTCCAAATACGTATGGGACGTGCGATCCAAAAGGCCGTCCATTCCGCATCGTGAGCAGCACGGCTGTGCGAGTATCTTGTATGAGTGCCGACCATGTCCGTTGTACCTCATGACTCGTGAGTGCCTGAGCCATTGCCCATCTTTCAAAAATTGTAGAGAGGGTGAACACCCTGCACGTTACGGCTTCAAACGTCAAGAGGGATATCGCCGGATTTTCGTCAATCGAATGAGGAGCGACACATTAGTTTTCTTGACTGATTCGCAGCTGAGGCCTATCGTACATAGGTGGGAGGAGTTAACGCCCCGAGGGAATATGGTTCAACAGGAGATCGAGCGTGAGGATGGTGTGCAGGCCCAGCTTGTACTGGGAAGCCTAAAGTCCTCCCAAGATCTCCGCCGTACCTGATCATCCTCGGTTAGGTGCGTGCTCCTCCCACCTTAACGTCCGATCCAACTCCCACTCCAATCCCGGGCTTCTTTTCTGGTTTCGATCGAGTGCCGGCTATGCACGGATGCCAGGGTACGCCCAGGCATAAACGCGACCGCCTGCTATACTTTTGGCAATTACAACATCATTTGGATACTGAGGGCATCTCACAATATGAAAGCTTTCATCCTGGGCCTCATGAGCGGTCTTCTGTTCTGGCCGGTTATCGGATTCGCAGACCTCTATAAATGGACCGATGATCAAGGGAATCTCCATATCACCGATATGCCGCCCGCTTCGGCACAAAGGAAGTCGGCGACCACTGTGGCGCCGGTTCCTCGATCCGCATCACCGAAGAAGGCCGCAGTTCGGCCGACCTTGGCTGAACGAGCCCAAGCTCAAATCCATCCTGTGCCTGGCTCTTCAAGCCCTTCTCCCTCAACCGAAGAGGTCCTTGTTCAACAGCCCATGCAGGGTTTGAGTCCGAACCGGGCAACGCTGACGAGTTCATGGCAAGTCTTCGACAGTACGCAGATGAATGCCAAGGCTCCCGTTCGGCAGTGGAAGGATGAGCGGGGTGTTGAGCACTTCGGCGATGTCTTGCCGGCAACTCCGGGCAGCTCAGAAGCTGCGCCAAAGATGAAAGACGTTTCTGTCTCACATTCTAAACGTAGGGTCAAGGAGCGCGCGACCGTTGCACCTCGGGCACGCCATCAATCGGCTGAATGAAGCGAAGGCCATGAATAGTTGGAAACCGTATAAGCAGATGGTGAGGATCATCTTTGTGGCCGTCTCCTTCCTTGCCGTCTCATCGATTCAGGATGCGGCTGGTTACTTCGACAAAACTCCTACTGCATTCTCTGAGGATGGGCGGCTCTTCCTGGTCCAAACGGATGAACTGGTTATCTGGGATCTAGAGACGAAAATGCTTGTGGCGAAGATTCCAGGCCTGCACTGTCAGCAGATCGCGTTGCTGAAACAGGAGGGATGGCTGCTCTGTGTGGAGCACAGCGTCACCATCTACGATTGGAAGAACCGAGTCTCAGTGGCCACCATTCCGCCGGAATCGCAGCAGCCCGATAGCCTGCTGGCCTATTCGAAAGAGACCGATCGGATGATTCTCCGCCACGGGAATGAGGCCGTGTCCGTCTGGCAGCTGGGGAAAAAGCTCGTGCCCCTCAAGCATATTGCGCTGGAGGGGAAGGCCGAGATCTCTTCCGTGGCCGCCTCGCCCGATACGAAGCTGGTGGCGATTGCCCAGGGCCACACCATTCACCTGCACGACCTCAGTGGGACAACCATTCGTGAGGTGGCCATTGCAGACGGTAAACCGCGTGATCTCCTCTTTGCACCCGAAAGTTCTCGTTTGGCGGCGAGCGTGGGCAACATGATTCTCCTGATCGATCCGGTGGATGCGTCAATAGCCACGCGCGCAACATTGACGAGTGCTGAAGGGACGGCAGGCCCTCTCACTCCAGAGAGCTTTTCGCGAGACGGTCATCGTTTGGTGGCAGCCAACGGAGAATGGAGCTATGCGCTTTTCAATACTGATACGGGTGAATTGGTGGCTTTGACCGAGCTTACCAATGCAGTTCCAGGGCGCGGGATGCGCTCACCGACACAGCTTCGTGCCGTCGACATTGCTGCCGATGCAGATCTCTTGGTCGGGCAACCGGAGCATCTCCACACGTTACAGATCTGGGATCTACAAACTGGAGCGATGTTGCCGGACCTGTGCGGAGATGATTGCCGCGGTATGGACACCCGCGTTTCGTTACTCAAATGGTCTCCGACCGGGTCGAAGATCGTGGTCGGGATGCAGGGAGGCCTCAACCCCGATGTGGATGGAAAGATATCGGTTTGGGATGTTCACTCCCGTTCTCCGGAATTGGTGCTGGACCCAGGCCAACCTCAGGCCAAGGTATTGGCGAAACGAGCGACTCCACAGACGCCCATTACGCTGGCGCCTTCCACCTCGATTGCAGGGCCGACTTTCGTTCATGCAGGGGCTTTGCGCGCAGTGGCGACGTCTCCCAGTGCGAATCTGCTCGTCACGAGCGGCGACGATGGATTGCTGAAAATATGGGACCCGGGGCAGGGGACCCTCTTGCGTCAACTGGCATTGTCTGCTGCGGCACATGCGCTGGCGTTCAGCGCCGACGGCGCAATCCTGGCGGCTGGTACCATGAAAGGAGACGTACGTCTGTGGGAAACTAAGACCTGGCGTGAGTTCTTGCCCTATTCAAGCGGGCAAGGTCGAATCAACGCGCTGCAATTTCTTCCAGGCAATCGATTTCTGGTCGTGGCGACCGGACTACCAAAAGTCTTCGTCGTTGATATTGTCACCCAATCGGCCGTCAGAGAGCTCGTGCATACCAGCTCCTCCCAGGTGTGCGATGCAAAGGGATGTGTCACGACACGAGCTGCGCAGGGAGAGGTGGTTGAGGCGCTGAGCCTCCTGGACGGAAGCCCTTTCCTGGTGACCATCTCGCGTACGGGCCGTGTGGTCTGGGATGTCACGACCTGGCGCATGGTTGAGAAGCTCGCTGGGCTGCCAGAGACCTGGTCCGGTCTGGGATGGAAACGGCCCTTTGTCTGGACGACGACTCGTTCCCGTGATCTCCAAGCCTTGACCCTTGCTGTTTGGGATACGAAGAGGAATAGAGTCCTGGCACGTTTGGATACCTTCACTCAGCGGGATACAGAAATTGATGATGGGCCGGCCGTGGCGTTAGGGGCAACAATGGCTGTCGACCCATTGCATCGATGGGCTGCTACCAGAGTTGGAGAACATATTTCAATCTGGGACCTCTCAGTACAGGAAAAACGAAAGGCGTTCCATGTCAAAACTCCGTATCATCTCCATTGGACGAGCGACGGAAAATATTTGATCGTGGCCACCCTCAACCGAAAAATCCTCGTTTGGTCAGCCGAGACCATGGAACCGGCGCACTATCTGCGAGATCCTTCCGTGACCCGCTAGGGAAATTCGTTCCGCCCACAGGTCTGTTATTGTTCCTGTCCTTCACCATCTGGTCCATTGTATCCGCGATAAGATTTGTGGTACCAAACAATCAAGGTTTGTTTGTGAGAGGGTGAATGGCAAAGCAAAAAGAATCCGCGTCAGAGACTGTATCGAAATCTTCCGCTGCTCAAGCAACCCCTGAACCAGCTGCAAAGACGAAAGCCGCAGCCAAGCCGGCGGAACGGGTCACTGCGGTCGAGATGGGGGCGCGCCAGCGGGAAATCTCCGTCTCAGAGTTTTTCACGAAGAACCGGCACCTGCTCGGTTTCGATAATCCGCGCAAGGCACTCTTGACCTGCGTCAAGGAAGCGGTCGACAACGCGCTCGATGCCTGCGAGGAGGCCGGCATTCTTCCGGATGTGACGGTCAAGCTGGAGGTGGTGTCGAACGGCGAGCCGGTAGCGCCCAGCCAAGCAAGCAGGTTTCGTATCACGGTCACCGACAACGGACCAGGCATCGTTCGCCAGCAGATCCCCAGGATTTTTGCGAAGCTGCTCTATGGGTCGAAGTTCCATCGGTTGCGGATGAGCCGAGGCCAGCAGGGAATAGGCATCTCCGCTGCCGGGATGTACGGACAGCTCACCACCGGGAAGCCGGTGAAAATTATTTCCCGTATCGGTCCTAAAGCCGCCGCCCATTTCTTCGAAGTCCAGATCGACACGAAAAAGAATGAGCCGCTGGTCCACGAGAATAAGCAGATCGACTGGCAGCAGCCGCGAGGAACCCAAGTCTCGTTGGAAGTCGAGGGCAAATATCAGAAGGGCCGAGCCTCAGTCGATGAATGGTTGGAGCAGACCTCAATCGCGAATCCCCACGTCAAATTGATCTACCAGACACCCGAAGGCGAGACGAAAGAGTATCCCCGGACCTATCATGAGCTGCCGCCTCAACCGCGCGAGATCAAGCCCCATCCCTATGGCATCGAGTTCGGCATGTTGCTCAAGATGTTGCAGGACACAAAGAGCCATACGCTCTCCGGGTTTCTCGCCGGCGATTTTTGTCGGGTGTCCCCTCAGTTGGCCGATGAAATCTGCAAGGCGGCGAAAGTCTCGCCCGACGCAAAGCCTCGTGAACTGAAGGGGCCGGTCGCGGAGACCCTCTATAAGACATTACAAGAAACAAAGATCATGGCGCCGCCGACCAACTGCATTTCACCGATCGGTGAGAAGGCGATCCTCGCGGGACTCTATAAGCAAATCAAGGGCGAGTTCTACACGGCGGTCAGCCGTCCTCCGGCTGTCTATCGCGGCAATCCGTTCATTATCGAGGCCGGGCTCGCTTATGGAAATAGGCCTCAGGATCAAAATAAGCCGCAGCAACCTGCCATGCCGAAAGCGGAAGGTGAGCACGAGGAAGATGACTCAGAGCTCGCGCGCGTGATCCGCTACGCCAATCGAGTACCGCTGTTGTACCAGCAATCGGCCTGTTCGACGTTCAAGGCTGTCCTGAGCACAACCTGGAAAAACTACGGCCTGACCCAATCGCGCGGAGCGTTGCCGGGTGGGCCGATGGTGATCTTCGTCCATATGGCGTCGGTTTGGGTTCCTTTTACGAGTGAATCCAAAGAAGCGATCGCCGACTATGATGAGATTCAAAAGGAGATTACTCTAGCGCTTCGTGAATGCGGCAGGCGGCTGGGCCTCTTCGTTCGGCGACGCGAACGGGCTGCCAGCGAATTTCGGCGTCGGAATATCTTTGAACTGTACATCGAAGAAGTCGTCGAGGCCTGTAACCGGCTCAAGGGAGGCACGCTGCCGAAAGAAAAGCTGAAAGGGCAGCTCCAGAAGATTGCCTCCGCCCGCACAGGTGGCCAGAAGACCGACGAAGCGCTGGGGAAGACCGGTGGAGGGCCTGAAGGACTGCCCCATTCGATCATCGTGACGGCGGACGGGGTCGAGGGTGAGACCGCATTGGCTACCCAGATCGAGGCCGATCAGGCGGCTGCGGTGCCGACGGCAGAGCCGGATTTGCTTGGTGACACAGCGGCAACTGATGCGCCGGCTTCAAAAGAGCAAGTCATCAAGGAGAGTCGCGCGAACAAGTCGCCAAAGGGAGCAAAAGCAAAACCTAGTCAGATAGCGCTCTTCGAGGCACCGGACAGACAAGATAGACGAGACAGACCTAATAAACCCATTCGAGTTTCGAAGCCACGCGGAAAGAAATAGCACCATGGCGAGCAAACAGAAACAAATGACTGTCGTCGAGAAGAAACTAATCGGTCTGGCAGACGTTGTGATCCAAGCGGCAGATCGATCGAAAGACCCGACGTTTCAGATCCCGATCCGTGCCCTTTCGAATGTATCCTTCAATGAACGGAAGGGTCTGATCGAGATGGGGAACAAAAAACAGGAGCGGTCGTTTTTCAACGTCGGCATGGCGAAGAAATTCATGCAGACGGTACTCGTGGCCGATGCCCTCTCCGAATTGCAGCGGGCTGATCTGACCACGTCCCTTCGAGAAATCTACTACCGTACGAAACATACGATCAAAGATTCGCACGAGAACACCTTCGACACACAGGATGAATCCGATCCGGTGATCGAAGATCTAGAAGTCTCCCTCGCCGCACTCCGGGAGGAGCTGCATGTGCGGGCGGAAAACAGCGGCAGCATCGTCGGGCCGGTGATCTTCGGCGATGACGGCGATCGCGTTGATTGTTCGAAGCTCGGGAAAGGCGGCTACTCGGTACCGTCGATCGTGGAACCGGAGTATCTGGAAATCCGTCGCTGTACGGCGGATTTTGTATTGCTCGTGGAGAAGGGCACACAGTGGAACCGGCTGTCGGAGGACAAGTTCTGGCGACGCTATAACTGCATCCTCCTTACGGGAAACGGTCAGCCTCCCCGAGGTGTGCGGCGCTTGGCGAGACGTCTCCATGAGGAGCATCGGCTGCCTGTCTATGTCTTGGTCGACAACGATCCCTGGGGCTACTACATCTATTCCGTCGTCAAACAGGGCTCAATCAATCTGGCCTTCGAGAGCCAGCGCATGGCCATTCCCAAAGCCAAGTTCATGGGCTTCTCGAGTGCCGACCCGGAGCGGTACGAGCTGCCGCGGAACGTCGGCATCAAACTCAACGAGAAAGATATCGCCCGTGCGAAAGAGTTGATGAACTATCAGTGGTTCCAAAAACCGGCCTGGCAGGCTGAGATCAAGCGGATGCTGACAAGCGGATTGAAGTACGAGCTCGACGCGCTGGCCAATAAAGACTTCCAGTATCTCACCAAGAAATATCTACCGAAAAAGCTTCAGGAACGGGATTGGCTCGACTAACCCCTTCCTCGAACCGGCAACGACGCACCGGCCATGAAGAGCTTGCCAGCCTGGACCGCGCCCCTTCGTGACTGGCAGCAACGAGCTCTGTCGGCGGTCTGTACCCACCAGACGAAAGATTTTTTGGCGATGGCCACTCCTGCCGCAGGAAAGACGCGCTTTGCTCTGCGTGTCGCGCACGAACTTATGGAGAAACAGGCTGCGGTCCGCGTGCTGGTCGTCTGCCCGACGAATCACCTCCGCACGCAATGGGCGGATGCCGCAGGGAAGATCGGTCTGCAACTCGATCCGACGTTGACCAACGAGCAGGTGGCGGAGACGCCGGACTATCACGGTGCTGTCGTCACCTACCAGCAAGTTTGTCTGGCCCCGGCGATCTTTCAGCAGGCCTGCAAGGGCAAGAAGACGCTGCTCATCTTCGACGAGTTGCACCACGCTGGCGACGGCAAGAACTGGGGGAAGGCGCTACGCTCGGCGTTTGACCCGTCGGTGTTTCGGCTGATTTTGTCCGGCACGCCGTTCCGCTCCGACAACAATCCGATCCCGTTTATTCGGTATGAAGAGGGAGAAAGCCGGGCGGATTTCACCTACAGCTATACCGATGCGATTCGTGACAGCGTGTGCCGACCGATTGTATTCCCCAGTTACGAAGGTGAGCTTAGCTGGTTATCCGATGGTCGCGAACATCAGGCGACGTTTGAGGAAGGACTGACATTCAATCGGCAGAGGGAACGGCTGAAGACCGCGTTGCTTCAAGAAACCTGGCTCGGGCCGGTGATCACCGATGCCCATGCTCAATTGACCCGCCTTCGGAAGCAGGAACAAGCGGATGCCGGCGGGCTGATTGTGTGCATGGACCAGGACCATGCGCGTTGGGTTGCGGACCTCGTCGGGCGTATTGTCGGCGCCAAAGCAGCCGTCGCCGTGTCGGACGATCCCGCTGCCTCGCGCACGATTGAAGAGTTCGCCGATCACAAAAAGCAGCAGTGGCTGGTGGCGGTCAATATGGTGAGCGAAGGCGTGGATATTCCGCGGCTCCGTGTCGGCGTCTATGGGACAAATGTGATCACGGAAATGTACTTCCGGCAGGTGGTCGGCCGGTTTGTTCGAATGCAGGAGGGTTTGCCCAAACCGCAACGAGCCTGGCTGTACCTGCCGAAAGATCCGGTCCTGGTGCACTATGCCAAGCAGATCAAGGCGGAGCGAGATCATGTGTTGGAAGACGTCATGCCGGCGGGGCAACGGGACCTCTTCGGTCGCGTCACGGTTTCGGCTAACGAGTACGTGCCGTTGAAGGCCGTGGCCAGGATGGATAGCCTGATCGGCGAAGACGAGCCGCGAGGGGAGGGCGATTCGGTTGTCGTTTCCGAACCGGCGGTCTCACTCCATGAGCAGAAGCGAGATTTGCGGGATCTTCACCGGCTGCTGGTCGCCGGCCTAGCACGAAACAGCGGGATCGATCATCGCCGGCTCAACGCGGAATTGATCGCACGTACCGGGAGCCGCGTGGATCAGGCGACGACTGAGCAGCTTCGGAAGCGGATTCAACTGCTGGAGCTGTGGAAAGAGCGAGGGTATGACGGCAAACGGTGATCACCTCCCGCATAAGGGCCCGTGGTAAATAGTCCCGCAGCCTCAACTCATTGAAACGGCGACGGCTAAAGCGTATTGTTCACGAACAAAAGCGGCCGGTTATCCAGTAGAGCGGCCAAGATCCGGAGCTTGTGCGGATCGCTTTAAACATCGTAAGGCAGCTCAATACTGAGAAACATGCAGACACAGTGGGTATTTCTCGCCGTGGCAATTGTCAGCGAAGTGATTGGAACATCCACGCTGAAGGCTTCGGAAGGATTTACACGCTTATGGCCTTCCGCTATCGTCGTCGCTGGCTATGCGTCAGCCTTCTATTTTCTTTCGCTCACGCTCAAAACCATTCCGGTTGGGGTCGCCTACGCCATCTGGTCAGGCGCAGGCATTGCCTTAATTGCGTTGATTGCCTGGGTTCTGTATGACCAAGTTCTGGATCTGCCGGCTATCATAGGCATGTCCCTCATCGTTGCCGGCATTGTTGTCCTCAATCTCTCTTCCAATATTGCCTCTCACTCATGAGCTAGCCCGGCTCATCTTCCCCCAGGACCTGGGCAAGTCAAGCGCATACCAGTCCATCAGAAGGCATACAATGGGCCAGTTCCGAGGGTTGAGGACTGTCCTTCGATCCCGACAAAAACGATACGCCCAAGAAAGAAAGGCAGTCCCCAGTCAAAGGTAGAAGATGAAGATGATGAGGGAGATGGTCCGCCCAAATTATTAAAGGCAGCGTTGCCGGTGTTCAAGAGATTAGTCGCATTAGCAACCTGAAAGGGGACGGTCGCTTGAGGAGCGTTGACGCCGAAAAGCGTGGCCGACAAGCTGGCAGTAACCAAGGGACAGTAAAAATCTTGCTCCGGCTTGAGGCAAAGCGGAAGAGTCGAATCAGGGAAAAAATAGCCATTAGAGCCGGTGTCAATAACGCTCTCCGGGAAGGATGTCCCATTGTAGATGGTAGTGAGGGATCCGTTTTGATCAGTCGAAAAGGTCGAGATGCCGGGCGGCGGGGAATTGTTCGACGCTGTACCGATCCCGAGAGTGACGGAACCGGAAAGTGCAGGAGCGCCCATCGCAGGCACGTTCGGCAGGGTCAGGATCACGCCGTTCTTATCGGATGGAAGCAGCCACACCGGGTTCTGCACTTGAGTCGACAGGGGCGCCGCGACGCTCCCGCATGTAGAAGCGGTACAGGAAAAATACCGATCATTGTTGTCGTTGATCTCGCAGGCAATGCCACAATCGTGCGTGAACAACCCGATACCGAGAATGCCGTTAAATCCTGCTGTGCTTGGATCGGAGTCGACCACACTGTCACATGGATTTTGGGAGGAGGACTGCCCGGCAAAGGTGGGGGCAATAATATGAATGGGCACGGTTACGGCTGGCTCGCCTCCCAGCACCACGTCAGCGAGTTGAACGGGGCCCCAAAGTGCGCTGCCATCGGCAAACTTCATGCACTCGCCGATGGGCTGTCCTGGTGACTGGACTTCTTGTTGTAGCGGGAATGAGAGCACCGAGCCAAAGATTCGAACCCCGAAGGACCCTGTATCAACCAAGATGTCGGAGATCGTTTGACAAGTGGATGTGCCTGGCTGACAGATGGTTACTTGAGTACATGGCTGATTGACATTCGTACAAACGCTTGAACCACCGACGGTGACCGCCAGAACATTCGGTGGCTGTGAACCGGCGCCTCCGTTTCCGCCTCCGCCAGAACCACAGGCGCTCACAAGCCATAGGCAGGCGATGATGACTGCACGAGACATCATTATTGAATGTCCTTCGGCAAAACCATAGCCGGTAAACGAGAAGGGATGAAGGCCCGCCCCCACATATTTCGCGCGTGTCCGCTTCGCTCAACGACCAAATTGGCGGTTTTCAACATCAGAGGCCTTCGGATTCGAGGTTTCTTATTCTGCAGCTCTGTGAGTGCATCCAAATACTCATCGAAATAGGCCCCGAGGAGGAGACGAAGATTCGGAACCCCGATCCCTCTCCACGCGACCGCAAAGACGGTACCGTCAGACGAGACATACTCCTTGACAGTCATCCCGACAACCGTGATGGTTTCAACGGAATACCCCTGAGCAAGTGTGCTGTGCACCTGTCCGCCCATGGCAGCGCGGTCCGTTTCAACGGATGCTTTGGTTTGACCTAGGACCGCCCAGACCGGTGTAATCGCGGTCAGATGGATCAGAATGGCCGCGAACGCGGTATGAACCCAGATCCCCATTCTCATTGTGTCTCGCTATGAGCTCCCGAAGAGTCAGCAATCCCCTCTATAATCAATAGCGAACAAGCGCAGTCGTCACTTCTGATGGCTCTGCCGACCAGGGTGAACTCGACTAGGGAACCATTCTACTCTCCATATCCCTAGTTTTTGCTGCTCTTGAATCCTGCCATATTGGGCTTGCTACCACGACAGAGAAAACAGGTGAGTTGGGAGCCTTCTTGTCCAACATAGGTTTTCAACATGCCACGGGTGTTGATCCCGCCTTATCAGATCGTCGACCGTGGACTAGCTTTGATTGTCTCATTCCAGGTACACTCCACAAATTCACAGAGGGAGATTACGTGATGCGCGCCTTCCTTCACGGCATGCTGTGTATGTACCTTGGGTTCGGACTGGTGTCGGCCGCGTCAGCCAGCGATGGTCTGCCCATTGGCAAGATTTTAAAGCGTCCTGCCGACTATCGGGCCAAGGTCGTGACGGTCGAAGGACGTGTAACGCGAGTGACCACCTTGCCGGTTCATCGTGGCACTCGAGACTGTGGAAGCGCCAACGTCTACGACAAACAAATGTTTGCGCTTCAGGATAAGTCGGGCACTATCGGAATCAGCACGACCGGCTCATGTCTGCCGAACATGACGAAGCTGGTCGTGCAGAACGAACATCTCCGCGTCCGTGGGGTAGTGATGGTCGATGGGAGCACTCCAGAGGGGAGTGCCGTGATCAACGCGCAATCGATCGACCGGGTGTCGCGATAGCACTGCTTCTTCTTCTTCACCAGCCCATGTTCAAGAAGACAGGCACCCGGCTTTGACGTTTGGACTCTCATCGTCTCTCCCGCTATGCTGCCTGCGCATGGCGTACCATCCGCGGGTGTTGGGTCTGCATGTGCCCTATCCGGTCATTCTCCGAGGAACCATCGACAGGTGACATTTCAAAAGCCGAGGCGGAGAGGCTGGTGACTTACGTAAGGGAGTTTTATTGGCGATGGTTTTCCACGAGCGTGGCTATTTGCACGAAGTCGATGCTCGGGCGTACTCCGTAGAGACCGGTTACTCTCTCGATGAGCTCACCGGTAAAGAATGCCTTGGCTGCCTCTTCGGAGTCCCAGACATAGAAGTTGGTCGCTTCATGGGCTTTGGGATTGAACGTGAAGGCTTTCGACCGCAGCCCTGGCATCCCCTCAAATAGTGCCCGCGCCGACTCGGCAATCTTCTGGATCTTCTGCACCGTTGTCTCATCAAAGTTCTCTCCGTAGCGAATAGTGACGAAGACCCCGATCATATCGCACTCCTTTCTTGTCGTTTAGCCGCGCGCGGTGGGCTGCCTATGAGTTCGTCGAGTTACTTCTGCTTGGCGATGATCTTGTATTTGATCTGCTCGTAGGTGGCGCGGGGCATGATCTTCTTCTGGACCAACTCGTCCTTCTTGGCGTACGGACGCCCCGTGATGATTTTTTCCGCGGTGACGTCACCGACACCTTTTAACGTCTTGAGTTGATCGGCGGTGGCGCTGTTAAGGTCGATCAGCTCCTCTTTATCGGCTGCATAAGCGACCGAGGCTTGCGGCAGGATCGGGAACAGGGGAGTCATCACGATCGATAGCATGAAGGCGAGTCCGAGAGCGCCTATCCGTTGTCCTCTTTGCGTTCGCATGGCAACCTCCTTGGTGGATTCGGCGGCTATCTAAGCCTGCCGTGGAATATCTTACTCCCACCAGAGTAAAACATCATGGCAAGGGTGAGAGCAAGCGGTAGCGAGACCACTTTCGCCGCGCGCCGGTAACTTTTCCTCGCACGGGAGTGAGGTGGCAGGCGTCCGAGGTCAGTTCCATTTTGCCACCAAGTACGCCCAGCAGTTTCTGGAGGTGCTAAAGGAAGGGAAATAGGCCCGACTTTCCAAGCGGGCGATGTGCGGCTGTTTCATCCCGCTGAGTCTTGCCAATGCCGTCTGACTCAACCCACGTCGTTCGCGTAAATTGGCCAGCTCCACTACACAATTTGCCGGCTTATATCTCAGCCAACTGATGACTCAGTTCATTTTGCCAGTCGGCATGCCACGGGATTTCGTGCCTTTCGGCGGCTGAGTCATGGCACCCGTGGGCATTTGCCCTCTGATCTTGGCGCTGCTCTTGTGAGTTCCCCGGGTCGGGGTTGAGCCACGCGCCTTCGTACCAGTTTTGTTAGTCATGACCATGTTCCTTTCGCGCTGGGATGTTTGAGCAGTCATTGCGCGCACAGCCACCTTCATACGCTGGCCGGCTCTTTTTGCCTTCGTCGCTACCCCGGGATCGGACAACCGTGTTGCCGCTCGAGTTGCGTGCTTGACCACGCCGACGTCCTTATCATCCAAAAGCTTGCTCACGACGCGCGCGGTTTGAGGGCTGTCAGGTAACATGGTTGCGGCATGCGCTGCGGCAACACGAATCAGCACCGCGCGTGATTTCGAGGCATCACCGATGATACCGATGCTGGCAGCGTCGCCCATCATGCCAGCGAGTGATATCGCCTTGGATGCCAGCGACACATCCGTGGACTCAGCAAGTTTGCGTAGATGCTGCAGGGCACCTGCAGTCTTCTCGACGAGTGTCATATAGTCTGGCTCGTCAACATCCAACATTGCCTTCAGTTCTGCATAGCTGATCGCCATCGTTGGTCTCCTTATGGGAACGGCCCGGTTACCCAAGGTTCTGGGTGAACGGACTGTTGTCCATCGTCTGCGCTTCGTTCGCAATCAGATCCGGCGGCGGATTGGTAATGTTGTTGGTACCGCCACCCATCATCAGTCGGTCGGTGGGTGTCACGTGGTTGAGGCCCAGCACATGGCCGACTTCATGGGCGAGCGTCCATTCGCTTGCGATCGAGGCCACCACTGCCGCCGGCCGGTTGGCGGGATGTGCAGCGCAGCCGTTAAAGCTTGGATTCGTCGAGCGCACAAAATACGCCACGACATCGTTAGTGCCGGCGCCTGCGCGGTTGGCCATCAGCGTGGTTTGCTCCGCGGTCACACTGCCCATGGTACAGGCTCCGACGTCCAGATCGTTCAGCAGCGGAAGGTTCAGGTTTTGATCACTCACGCGGTGCACGCGGATGCCAGACGTCGCATAGACGTCGATCATGTTGTCGACCATGTGATCGACGGAAAAACGGGTCGGCTGACTCAGCACTTTCACGTGCAAACGTACCGTGGGCAAACGCTGTGTCCACCACTTGTGCCACATCGCGTTGTCCATGCCACGCGCGAACACATCGATGCGTCCGAGACTCCATGACACCACGGCCGGCGTGTTATCGATGACCCCACCCAGCGATTCCCAGCCGCTCCAGCCACCGTCGAACCACTTGTGCCACAGCGCATTGTCGGATCCCTTGACGAAGATGTCGAGCCGTCCTGGCCCCCACGAACTGGCAGCAGGTCCCGCAGTAATCACACCGCCAAGCGACTCCCATCCGCTCCAGCTACCGTCGAACCACTTGTGCCATAAGGCGTTGTCCATGCCGCGCGCGAATACGTCGATGCGGCCGCGTTGCCAGGAAACGGCGCCAGGCTCATTGTCGATCACACCGCCGAGCGATTCCCAGCCGCTCCAGCGGCCGTCGAACCACTTGTGCCACAGCGCATTGTCCGAACCTTTCGCGAAGACATCGAGCCGGCCGGGGGCCCATGAACACACCGCTGGCCCGGCAGTGATCGTGCCGCCGAGCGACTCCCACCCGCTCCAACTGCCGTCGAACCACTTGTGCCATAAGGCGTTGTCCATGCCGCGTGCGAACACATCGATGCGTCCCGACGCCCATGATACCGCGCAAGGTGAGCCATCGATGACGCCACCGAGGGACTCCCAGCTGCTCCAGCCACCGTCGAACCACTTGTGCCACAGCGCATTGTCGGACCCCTTCACGAAAGTGTCGAGTCTCTCACCCGCCCACGAACTTACTGCTGGCCCGGCTGTGATAATGCCACCGAGGGATTCCCAGTTGCTCCACGCCATCGTATATCTCCTTAGTCAAACCGATCTCTGTATTTGTCGAACACCACGCAGAAAAAGTAAGTGGCCGCGGCAAGAATATGACTGCGGCATCTGCGGTGTACTCCTAATGGAACGATTTGTCAAACAGTGATGCGAGGGGTCTGGCCGCATCGCTTTTCCTGGAGCAGTCAGAAAATGACCATCACCTTTTAGTGGCCCGAGATCAGGTCGAGCGTGAGTCAGGTGAGTGATCGACTTATTTTGGAGCCTGAATGTGGAATTCACCGCGCGCACCGGGAGCCGTGTCGATCAGCCGACGACTGAGTAGCTCCGGAAGCGTAGTCAACTCCTGGAAAGGTGGAAAGAGAGAGGCTACGATGGCAAACGGTAGCATTATGGAACTGGCTCCATCGTTCCCGGAGGGGAGATCGAGTTGACGTGAGCGGAAAGAAGGCAGTTGAGTGGTTAGAGAAATCGAAGCGTGTTCGCTATTCCTTCGGCGGTAGTAGATTCATGGAGCGTGATCAGGCGTGTGAGTAGTGTGCCGATAGGTCGCACCGGCGTCACGACAATCCCTGCATGGGGCCGGCCCTCAGCCAGATAGGACCGGTGCAACGTCACAAAGTGACTGATGTTGTGTGTGACAAGTGCACGTCCTTGGGCCGCGGCTTCTTGCAGGACCACCGCATCTGTGGAGCCTTGCCGCTGGAGGTCATAGACGCTGTAGGCGTCAATACCTCGCTGTCGTAGTTGCGGCGCAAGCGCGGCATGGACGTTTTCATCCAGGTAGAAGATCAGCGGGATGGCGGCGTCTTCCCTTGCTGGTACGCCTGCGTCTCTCGCTGGATTTCCAGTTCGATTTCCGAGAGGTGATCATAGGCATAGCTGAGCGCATCGTGGATCTGCGCAGGGGTGAGGTTCGGATAGGCTTGCCGGATGGTCTCCACCGTATCTCCATCCTGCGTCCGCTGATAAACAAGACGGACTGGAATACGGGTACCTACAATGACGGGATCGCCTCCACAGACGGCGAGATCTTTGTGGACATAACAATGTTCAGTCTTCACCCCATGGGGCATTGCATGTTCCTTTAAGAATTGTGTTTATTATGCTCGTGCTAGGTTTCTAGCGCAAGCGCTTGACAGGTTTAGGGCAGCCACTCGGTGCGGTGAATGGAACTCGACCTCCCATGTGCAACTTTTGGCTACGTGGCGGTCGATCAGTTCGTGGCAACCTCTTTCTCGCGAAGGTATTTGTCGAACATGAATGGTCCAAACGGGAGAATGGAGGCAAGAAAGGCATAGAATGAGAAACTACTGTCCCATTGATATTTAGTCCGTAACTTGGCCAACTGGCCAACATAGAGTAAAAACAAGACTCCGTGAATCGCTCCCACAACCGTCACGACTTTTGGCATCCCCATCAAGTACTTCATCGGCATCGCCACGAACAGTAACAGGAGAAATGAACTGCCCTCGGCCAGGGCGGTCATTCTAAACGCTTGGATCGGGCTCACCTGCATCGATTTTCTTTCAAGCCCGTTGTAAAAAAATCTGTACGATACCTCTGGACGCGGTTTCTCCGGCATCCGAATCGCTGGCATTGTCATGAACGTCTGATCCTGTGTCAATGGGGCGTATTGAGTCATCTAAAATCTTACCGGGCCACCGATCGTTGCGTCATTTGTCAATCTTACCCTCCGGGGCCGCATGGTGCGGGCCCAGAGGAGGGGGCCGATGGAGGCAGAGCCGATGGCGCGACGGGCGAAGGGCGAGTATCTGCGAATCATGTGGCAGCGGTATCAACGAGCCAGTCGCTCGGAGCGCTCGGCGTTGCTCGACGAAGTGACGCGCGTGTGTGGGTATCATCGCAAATATGCGATCGGGGTGTTGCGCCAGCAGCGGCCGCCCCAGCCGCCGGTGCGCCGGGCGGGCCGACGGCGACCGACCTATGGCGAGCCAGTGATCCGCCTGCTTGCTGAGATCTGGCAAGCCGCCGGGTATCTCTGTGGCCAACGGTTGCAGGCCGCGATTCCGCACTGGCTGCCCTGGTTGAAACGGCGAACCACAGTCCCCCCGGCGCTGGAAGCCCAGCTTCGGCGAATCAGTGCCCGGCAGATCGACCGACGGCTAGGGGAACGGAAGCGCCGAATCAAGCGGCGGCTGTATGGGACGACGCGGCCAGGGTCCTTGTTGAAGCACCTGATTCCCATCAAAACGGAGCACTGGGACGTCAGCAAGCCGGGCTATCTGGAGATCGATCTGGTCTCGCATTCCGGCGCCTCGGCCGCCGGGGAGTTTCTGCACACGCTGGACGGGGTCGATATTCACACCACGTGGGTGGAGCGGCAGGCGGTGCGGGGCAAGAGTCGGCACGGGGTGGTGCAGGCCCTGACCATCATCGAGTCACAGCTCCCGTTCTCTCTGCGGGGCGTGGATTCCGACAACGGGAGCGAGTTTATCAACGACCATCTGCTGGCCTGGTGTCAGAAGCGGCCCACCGGTCGGCAGGTCCAGTTTACCCGCTCGCGGCCCTACAAGAAGGATGACAACGCGCATGTGGAGCAGAAGAACTGGACGCATGTGCGTAAGTTGGTCGGCTGGGAGCGGTACGAGAGTCGGGAAGCCTTGGCGGCGCTGAACGCCCTGTATGCGGACTTGCGGCTCTTTCAGAACCTCTTTCAGCCCTCCATGAAACTCGTGCGCAAGGAGCGCGTGGGCTCGCGACGGATTCGCCGCTATGATGCCCCACAGACGCCGTTCGAGCGGGTACGAGTGTGTCCAGCGGCAGATCCGGCGAAGGTCGCGGCCCTGCAGCGCGTGCTGGAGACCACGGATCCCTTCATCCTCTCCCAGCGCATTGATCAGCGCCTGGAACAGCTCTGGGCACTCGCCACACGGGCCAGTCGCACGCCGCGCGAGCCAGCGCCCCGGCCGCCGCAGCCTCGGGCGAGTACGCCGTGGCGTGGCTGGACCTTCAACCCCAATGTCCCGCGCCAGAACCAGACCCTACGCGGCACAGGACGCTCATAAGTGAGGCTACTCCGGCATGGACGCCAGGGCGATCGTTGATCCTGGGCCACATACAGCGGTCGATTTCCCAGACGGACCGCCCCAAAGATGCTCCTGTGTGCAAGGAGCGATGAGCCGCTCGGTAAGATTCACAAATGACCCAACGATCCCCCGGTAGGTAAGATTTTTAAATGGCTTGATAGGAGGGGTTTGTCCGGATTAGAGCCCTATATGTGTGAGGACTGGTGATAGAAATAGTCCAGCGGTCTCAACTCATTGAAACGACGACTGCTATGGCGTATTGTTCACGGACAAAAGTGGCATGATATACGCACCTGTCTCGGAAATTGAGCGTGAGGCCGTAGCAGCTCCATCGAGCACCCAAATGCCAAGAGGTTCGCGCCGTGAAGTTACCTTATCCCTCAGGTACGCGGTACTCAAGCGCGACAGATTTCGCTGTGTAAAGTGCGGTGCTTCACCCGCAACAAACCCTACCACGCAGCTCCATGTGGATCACGTCATTGCTTGGGCAAATGGAGGCGAGACTATCCTCAAAAATCTACAGTCTCTTTGTTCGGACTGCAATCTTGGAAAGTCTAATCGCCACGATGGCTAACCCTTCTTTGCCCCCAACCTAACCCACAAAGCTATTCGTTCGTCGAACGACGGATCTCGCCACCGTGCTGTAACGCCCATTCGTGCATAGCCGCGAGCACCGGCTCCAGCGACCGCCCGAGCGGCGTCAGCCTATACTCGACGCGAGGCGGGATCTCGCCGAAGTCCTCTCGTTCCACCAAGCCATCGGCTTCCATCTCCTTGAGTTGCTTGGCAAGCGTCCGATGCGTGATGCCGGACAGGTCACGTTGCAGCTGATTGAATCGCCGTTTGTCTTGGAGCAGCCAGAAAATGACCATCACTTTCCAACGGCCTGCGATGATGTCGAGCGTGATTTCCGTCGGACAACCGACCTGTTTGGTCATAACCAACCTACGTGTACTCCGAAACCTTGGCTAGGAGGATACCTTCGGCAAGGCGTCCCCGAAGAACCACCATGAACCACGGATGTCAAGCTGTGAGGTTCCACAGTATCCTTGAAGACCGTACTTGAGAAGTGTTTGTACCGTGCTTAGTATTTTACACAGGCGCGTCGGAGAATACTCTCACGACACGTCTTCGTTTCATGTGCAAAAATTGGAGGTGTCAAAATGAAGAAGATCGCACAGGTCATGCGCGCCAATGGTCGCCACTGGGTTGGCGATGGCTTCCCCGTCCGTTCACTCCTCTTTTACGGCGACGATGCGCAGTCTATCAGCCCGTTTCTTCTCTTTGATTATGCCGGACCCCACGCCTTTGAGCCGGCAGACAGGCCGCGCGGTGTTGGGGAGCACCCCCATCGCGGCTTTGAGACCGTCACCATCGTATACGACGGTGAGGTGTCACATCGTGACTCGACGGGCGCGGGCGGCACGATCGGCCCTGGCGATGTGCAGTGGATGACGGCCGCGGGCGGCATTATTCACGAGGAGTTTCATTCCCAGGCCTACACCAAGACCGGTGGTCCGTTCCGCATGGTCCAGTTGTGGGTGAATTTGCCGGCAAAGGACAAAATGTCACCCCCCGGCTACCAGTCGATCACCAACGCTGACATTCCGGTTGTTGATCTCGACCAGGGCGTGGGCCGTGTGCGCGTCATCGCGGGCAACTTTGCAGGCACGAGCGGTCCGGCGCGCACATTCAGCCCGGTGAATGTCTGGGATGTGCGGCTCAACGGAGACGCTGACGTCACCCTTGACCTGCCCGAAGGCCATACCGCGATGATTGCGGTACTGTCCGGTTATGTGACCGTCAATGGCAGCGAACGGGCAGGGGAGGCGGAGGTCGTCCGTTTCGAGCGCGATGGCTCGAAGGTCAGCATTCATGCTGATCGCGACAGCATCTTGCTGGTGTTGACGGGTGAACCGATCAAAGAGCCGGTTGTCGGCCAGGGCCCATTCGTCATGAACAGCGCGGCGGAAATCCGCCAAGCTATCGATGACTTTAACCGCGGCCGTTTCGGACAGGTCGCTCGCTGAATTGTGCCGCGTTGCCTGATAGGTGCCTCGACCGACGAATATGAGCCATTGATGGCCGAGAGGAAATAGTAGGGTCGGATTTAGCAGGCCGCGGAAAAACTTGATTTTTGTGCTTCGACGGGCTCAGCACGAACGGAAAAGCTCAGTAAATTCAATGGCCGCTCCGTTCGTCCCGAGGCTCTCGAAGGATGAACGGAGGGTTTTTCCGCAGCCTGCTAGAGCTGTGCACGGCCATTGTATCGAACGACGGGTCCTATGCACAGAACAGGATGTGGTCCTCCATCGGTGTATGCTTGTGTCAAAACTGAGTTGTGCGAATCGATTAGGCCTCGCATCGCTCATGTGACGCGAACGGTACGGTCTTTGCCGTCTCACGCTGATCTAGAGTAATCTGCGAAGCGTGGTGAGCGGAAGAAATTCGTTCGCGAGTCGAAAGCATCCCGAAGGAACCGAGAGGTGACAGATGAGCGAGGGTCAGCCAGAAGTGGGATCAATAAAAAGGTTTTTGACCGAGGATCACCGGCGTCTGGAGCAACTGCTCGATCGGGCTTGCCGGCAAGGAGGAGAGATCGACGCGGTCTCATACGAGGCATTCCGGGCAGGGCTGTTGCGCCATATCGGGATGGAGGAAAAAATTCTCTTTCCCGCGATTCAACGAGCACAGTTGGAGCAAGCCGATTCTGTCCTCGTGCCGCCACTCGGCTCCTTGCTCGCGCGATTGCGATTGGAGCACGGTGCGCTGGCGACATTGCTGATGCCTTCGCCGACACCGGCGATCCTAGCCACGATCCGCGGGATTCTCCAAAGCCATGACGAGATCGAAGAATCACCCGGTGGACCCTACGAGGGTGGGGACAATCTGTTGGGCAAGGAAGCCATCCAAATTCTTGCTGCCCTCCGTGCCGCCCCGACTGTCGGCGTGATGCCCCATTCCGATAGTCCCGCTGTGACTACGACTCTGCATCGTGTCCTGGCCAGGGCCGGGTACAGTCTTAGCGAGGTGCAGAGGGGGGAGGATCGCGAGGAGGCGCGATCGCCTGAACCGTAACGTCAGGTGCACAGGCCTGTGCAATGGAAGGGTGACCCATGGGAGATGAACAGCCCGTAATCAAGCGAATCCTCTTCGCGACGGATTTTTCCTCGTGCGCACATCATGCCGAAGAATATGTGGCGTTTCTCGCCAACGCCTATGAGGCTACAGTGACGATCCTGCACGTGTTGGAAATCTATGAGGGCACGTATGTCACGACCGTCCAGGATCCGAGCGAGACACACGAGCGATTGGACGAGATCGTTCGACGACTGGCGCAACCAGCGGGTCGCGTGAAGCATCAGCAGCGGGCCGGTATTCCGGATACAATCATTTGCGAAACGGCCCAGGAGGTCCGTGCAGACCTGATTGTGCTGGGCACGCATGGAAGAACCGGACTTCGACATGTTCTCCTGGGCAGTACGGCGGAACGAGTCCTGACCATGGCTCTCTGTCCCGTGTTGACGATCAGGAAACACGAGGAGGTAGAGGGACATGACGTAAAGAAACCGATTCAGTTCAAACAGATCGCCGTCCCGATTGATTTCTCCGACTGTTCGCTGGATGCCGTGGGATATGGTGTTCAGATTGCCAAGAAATTTGACGCGTCCCTGATACTCCTGCATAGTTTGGAGCCTCTCTCCTACGGGATCGATTTGACATTCGGGCACACAGCGGAACAGAACCGGCAACAGATTGTCACTCGACTCAAGCTCGTCGCGGACGAGGTTCAGTCGCAGGGGGTCTCGGTACGCACGGTGATTCGCGGCGGCCTGCCGGCCGATTCCATTCTCGACTTCATCGACAGCTCTGACTGCGATCTCGTTGTCATGGGAACGCACGGCCGTCGCGGGCTCTCCCATCTCGTGAAGGGCAGCGTGGCGGAAGCCGTGTTGCGCCGGGCCTCCTGTCCAGTTCTCGCAGCAAAGTATTTCACGCAGACTCGCAGCGGCCGGCTTTCGGTGGTGGCGTCGTAGAGCATGCAGAACGAGCTATGCGAATGTGTCGCGGCGGGGCAGAATATTTGAAGCATCCTCAAGAGAAGAGGTGAAGGGTGAACGGAAGCGGGTGGCGTATGGTTACCGGCCTCCATGGACGAGGATTTGGCGGTGGCTGTAGAGCAACAGAGCGCGCTGCTCTGCCTCATCCGCCTGGGCAAGTTGTCCCGTCTGTCGGTAGAGGTGGCGCAGCAGTGACAATGCCGCCGCTTCCGCAGCGGCATCACGCAGAGTTTGAGAGAGAATGAGCGCGCGTTTCGCTGCCTGGACAGCGTCGGTCAGCCCGACATCTTCCGCATAGAGATAAGCGAGCCGGAGTCGAAGCACGGCTCCGATCTGCCTGTCCCGCTCCTGTTCGGCAAGCTGGAGTCCCTCTTCGTAATACCGGCGCGCTTCGGTGGTTCGGTCCAACAGCCACGAGGCCGTGCCCAGCGCTACCACGGCGGCCAGTTCCTGCCTGCGGTCTCGGCGGGCGCCCGCTTGCTGCCGGGCCTGTTGGAGCGCCGACAGTCCTTGCTCGCTTGATCCGTCGCCCACTTGCAGCAGCCCCAATTGAATCACTGCCTCATTACGTCCAACCTGGTCTTTGGCGCGATCAAACAATGTGACGGCTCGACTGAGCGACGTCCGCGCCTCTTCCAGATATCCCAATCGAGCTGAGACACGCCCCGCCACCAAAAGAGCCTGTGCATGGGCGAGTCGATCGGAGGATCGAGCCAGAAGGGGAACGGCTTCCTGCAACGCAACGTCGGCATCTCGGAACTTGCCCTGGCGTTCGTAGACCCGAGCGATCTTCACCAATGCGGCGGCAATGCCTCGCGTCTGTTTCTTTTCGCGGAAGCTCGACAAGGCGAGTTGGTAGTACGTGAGCGTTTCAGGAAAGTGCTGTTGAAACTCGTGCGTCTCGCCGATTCGTAGCAGTTCCTCACCGCTGAGTGTGTGGCTCTCTGATACGAGCTGAGCCAAATCTAACCGTGTCAGAGACCAGTCAGCACTTGGCGAGAACGGAAGAAAAAAGGCCAGCAAGGCGGCCGGTCCAACGCCCGACGCGTACATGCCTGAAAGATGCGCCTGTTCGATGGAGAGGTCAAGCGCGCGCCGCCGTAGCAAGGAGTGTTGTCATGTTGTTTCGCGTTCTGCAGGCTGCCTCGCATGTAAAACCAAAAGCGGTAGGCTCCCACAGCAGAGTGAGGGTCGGACCTGGAATCATGCAATGGCAAAAGGATGTGGGTTTGGAACCTTTTTAGCGAGCGCTCCGGTCGGGTAGTCGGCTTATCTGTGGCCGGTCGATAGGGACAAACTCAATATCCGCCAACACACCGCGATGGTCCGATGGCCAGAGTGCGTCACCGTTCGGGAGGTGACCGGGCTCGTCAAATGCCAGACGGCTTGAACGAACGACCGGACGTCTATGGTTGCTCCCATCAAACAAGAAAATAAAATCGACGCGGCGATCGTATCAGAGTCCGTATCAGCGGTTAGGGAGAGATTGGTCCAGGCCGATGTTCAGGCGCTGAGCTTGAGCTTGTGGGTGGAAAACTGTCCTGTCCGAAGTTGGTCCGGCTTCTTGGCGACGACCGAGGTCGGTCTGACTGTCGCCGGATTTACCCTTCAATCAGCGTCGCGATCATAAGTTAGATTTTGAGAGATCATTAGTATTGCGTTGATTAGATTGAGAGGCTACAGTACTTCGCGGAAAATGATCTCTTCTTTCTCTTTAAGGATCTCGCTCGTTTGTGTTGTCTTTCTGTGCATTTCATCGTGTGCAGGGCACGGTCGGCAAGAGGCCCGCACAGAGGCCGTGTCTTGGAGCGAAGGCGGATCGAAAGCTTCCCGATGCGCCGCGCTGGGGCGATGGTACGAGGCAACATTGACCATTGCTGGACCAGACGCGTTCTCACCCCATATCCATATAGATCGGATGCAAACAATCACTGCGAGAGGCTTCGTTGATGATGTGTTTGTCCCTAGAATTGGCATAGCCTACAGCACCTTAACGAGTAGCCAACGCAAATCTCTTTCAGCAGACATCGGCTCGTGCGAATTGGGGCCGGTTGACTCCCTCATGCGCGAATACATTCAGGCGGCCTTTAGCAACAACCCAAAAACCTCAACTGAGCGAGATTGGCCAGCCGCAATCGCGGCAGCTCAGCGTATCGAATCCGATCGCGCATCTTTCCGAGGCGGTAAAAGCTTTGCTGCAACAGCGACGGCGTCTCTACCGGATACCTTCGTTCCTTATGCTCAAGCAACGACGAAAGCGCAGCGCTGTCAGGCGCTCCAACAGTGGTACGTAAGGGGAATCGCCCTTAGTGGACCCAACACGTTTGGCAAAATGGGCGTCTCTAGCAATGATGTCATGGCCAGTTTTGCGAGAGCGTTTACTGAGGATCTTTTCCCGATTTATTTTGGCGTCACATACAAAGAGATCCTTAAAACTCACGGTATGCAGGTCCAGGATGATGTTGTCACATGTGACACCCCCGCTGTTGGACAGTGGGCGAAGGTAGTGGCAGTGGCATTCCATGGAAACCGAAAGACACGTGCTTCGTGGACAAAGGTCATCGACGTCGAGCATGCAAAACTCGCTCGCATGCGTTGGGACGCAATTCCGGTACGCGCACAATTGGCAGAGGTAGCACCGCCACCAGACAAAGCTCCTGGACGGTTCGATGCTGGGAACCGAGATTATTCGCGTCTCGTTTACAGCGACGATCGTGTGACGGTTGGGGTTCGTGATCGTGTCTACCGGAAATGTGTGGAGAGTGTGAGTTATTCTGTTGGCATCGATCTTGGCCGTGCTGAACCGATCACCCCCGCCATCGCCCAAGGCGTCCTAGATAAAGTTTTGGTTCCCCTCGCACAGCAGGAATGCCCAGGAACCGACCTCATCATTTTCGCAACCTATTACCATCGAACGCTTTCCGTCACACCCAACGGAGAGGTGGTTCCCGCAGGCTCAGTCCAACTTACAGAGGAGGTTGAACTGGCAATGGCGACGTACGGACCGGCGCATCGAACAGAGAAACAAGCACCGGAGATAGCCTATGGGGGGATCAACCGAAATTGGCCTGAACTCGCGCGGCTGGATGGGATTGTCGACTATGCCAAACGGGGCATTCGTGATCCCGCCATGGCCAAACTCTATTCGCGACCTCGTACGGTACATTACGTCAACTACCAGTCTTCCGTAACGCCGTCTTACCTTGAGCACGTGACCCATGGGCGACTCATTCACCAAATCGCATCTCACGATTTCTTTAGCATTTATCGTGATGGATTCGAACCAGATCTCTCACGACCTGGACTCATCGGTGTGGGTAAGTTGTTTTCCGCCTTGACGGGAGGAAAGGACTTGAATCCCTTGACAGACGTTGCCGCGCCACGCAAACGTGGCTTTGTCTGGGCGATCAACGCTTATAGCGAGAATTGTCGAGATTCGCTGGGGAGCAATCCCGCAGTGTACAGACCTGGAGCGTATGAGTTTGTTGGTGAAACCGAAACGCAAAGTTTATTTGGGAAAATCGTGACGAAACATTATGAATGGAAGTGGTACGAGCCTGTCTATATGGATCCTGCATACTACGACACCTATGTCGAGATGTATGAAACCGGGAAGGCGATCCTTGTTCGAGAGATTATACGGTTGCGTGATGAGCTGAGTCTCGAAGAGCTTCTTGTTGGGGAAGCCGTACGACGCCCAATCGAGGTCGTCCTTGAGATGAAAGCAAACGCGGCTGCACACTTCCAGCACGGGGGATGTAATCGCGGCAAACAACTACTGCGCAACTGGGAGGAATTCATTCGCGGACCCGAGCCCCCTGTACGCGCTGATGAGCGCTATCCGATGGTGATTGAGCGCCTGGAAAATGATCCGGAGGACATCGTCTCCTATGGAGATGTTCCTGACACCGTCGCTCCGAGTTTTCCCTATACGGAGGGACGTCGGTTGATCGTGAACTATTACGGGAATCGTCGCGATGGGTTAAGGGGGTATATGGCCGGTCCTTTTAACCTCGCGTTCTTGGGTCGCGATACGACAGATGCGTTACTGAAGAAAGAAAGTGCTGAGATACTCAAGACGTTCAAAGTCGATGGGATTCGCATCCTCAATTGCCACTATCGCCAGGGCACCGCCAATTACTGGCTTCAAGGCTTTCCCGATCCCAGCGACCAGCAGCGAAGCGTAGTTGGGGTGAGTTTTCGTGGAACTGCATCGAGGTGCCCGGCTCACTGGCCTGGATAAGCGTGCCACGAAGCTCGGAGTGGCATCAATAGTCACGTGACTCGTCAGTTGCGCGACGGCACGTTCACCGGACAAGACGTTCGTGGTGCAAAGATAGTCTTTTTGGCAAAGGTTTGAACGGATTCAGGCGGAAGTGGTCCGTTGGCGTTCCAATATAAGAGGTTTTTAGCGGCTGCTGAGCTGACAAGGTATTCACAGTGGGCAATTGAATACTTCTTCTCTTGAAGAGCTTGCCGCACATAACTAGGTAGCATGATTGATGTGTATGAGCGGTCCGCAGTGAGATGCGTTAGACCAAATTTCTTAATACTTACGGATCTGAGTGCTTGCCGCTCAGCATTCTTATTTATCCAAATCCAAATATGTTCATCCTCCTCTGGTACAGGAAAATCCGGTGAAAATGTAGGGGGGACGTTTTCATAGAAACGTTCAATTTCAGCATTTCGTCCTGAGACCCCACCTATTTTCTCTATGTAGGGGTAGGTGCCATTGGCAGATGGTGGACGCTCCTTCGAATAGTCGTTGGTTACATATCGGGTCATATTGTCCATGAATCGAACTGTACCTGGCTTACCGCAGGACTCCCGAGGTAGCAGTTGAGACAAAGCACTTTTGGACTTTTCAATTTTTCTCACTAGTTCATTCATGGCATCCCTGAATGGCTTTGATTTAGCCCAGCCAGACTCAATTGGGTTGCGACGGTGGTTGATCTTTTGGTCTGGGTCAGTAAGCGCCGATATAAGCTTATCAAGGTAGTTGTCCTTAAAATTTTTATTACTGGCAAATTTAAAGGCGTTACGGTATTGAGGCTCCATAGTAATGATAAGTTTTTCCTTTACATAATGCTCCGTTACGATACCAGCAAGGAAATTTGTGTCAATGTGATCCAAACGCTCCCAAGTCTCCTCTACCGTGACGGCATTTCGAGATAAAAAATCGTGGCATAATTTGTCGTTGCGCATAATCATGCCCCTATACATCATGAGCGGGAGATCCTGAATATCTTCTCTTTCCAAAAGATCAAGGAAGTTCCCGTCATAGATCATCAGGAAAAGTCTTTTATGTTCATTGTCGATTCCAGAGAGGTTTAACTGCCCGTCACCAGTCCTGTTCATGGCGGCAAGCTTTTGTTCGGCGGCCTCCTCGGTAGCGCGTTTACGCGCATAAGCTTCATCTGCCCGTTTTTTCCATCTATCCTGAACCTCCTCATACTTGGCAATAGCTTGAGCCTGGCTCTCGGGCTCTGGGCGGGGTGTGCGCAAGTCTAGCAAGCTTTCATATCCGTACATAAAATACTTGTGATGGCCATAATAATCGATCCTTACTTCTGTCTGACTTAAGCTCCCGTCTTTGTCCTGCAAGTCGGGCACGCGCCTATTACCTCCCGGGATCTCCTGAACTTCTGTCGATTCTTTTAGTGACGGATAGTCAATTCGCACCCCTTTAATATAATTAAAAACAAGGATTGTTTTTAGCTGGTTGCACCGAGCCTTTACCAGCGGGAGGATTTCTCGTTCGAATCTTTCGGTATATGTGTCATCATTCACAAGGACGAAATCTTCGCCTACCTTAAAGACTTGCCTTAACCAAGCGTGGCTTCCCTCGAAACACCATCCCTTTTCGTAGTTTCTCGCATACAGTTCATAGAGGTCAGTTTCCAGAAGCTTCTCCCAGGTTCCAAGAGTCGGATTCACTGGGGACTGTTGCGGTGGCTGACTGATTGGTCGTTTTCTTTCCCATGGCCTTTCAGCGGTCTGCTGACCAGGGGAGGTTGCCGTGCCACGTTTGGTCATCTTGCAACCAGACATGCCGAACGCCAACAGCACTGATAGGATCGCAATACATCGCATGCTCAAGTATTACCCTTTCGATGTTTCTCAAGCTTAACAGATTGAAGTGAGCAGTTAAAATACTGCAGCATAAGTAACTGATGCTCTATTCCCGGGTAAGTTTTTTCAGGACTCCTTTACATGAATTCAGTATCCGAGATATTTCAACCGAGCCGTCAAGTTGCGGGAACTTTTTCGAGATAGCTACCAGGACTTGTTCAAAGACCAGCCCAAATCCATTGGGAGCAAAACAAAGCCGGGTCGGATCTTGAATCATACAGGGGCAACGGAATACGAGTTTGGAACAGATCTCTGGTCGCGTCTTGGTAGGTCCGCTTGCACCGACTTTCTATTGAGCGCTCCGGTCGGGTAGTCGGCTTATCTGTGGCCGGTCGATAGGGACAAACTCAATATCCGCCAACACACCGCGATGGTCCGATGGCCAGAGTGCGTCACCGTTCGGGAGGTGACCAGGCTCGTCAAATGCCAGACGGCTTGAGTGCACGATCGGACCCTTATCGGTACTTCCATCAAACAGGAAAATAAAATCCACGCGCCGATCGGTGGTGGGCCATTCAACGTAGATGTCCTGCCAAACGGTACCTCCCGATACGCCTGGATTCGCGACCCGGAAGACATCGATGAAACCGGGTTCTTTCTGCCATTCGGCAAGGACTGAAGATTGCTCTCCCGTATTCAAGTCGCCCATGAGGATGGCTCGTCCTGTTCCACGATGTTCACGGAACAACTCTCCGACTCGCTGGAGCTGGCATCCGTCCCCTTTCGAGGTATGGGCGGAAAACACCTGGACTGGTCCGTTGGACGTATTGAGCTCAGCCCGCAGAAGAATGCGAGGATCCAGTCGACGTTGGCAGCGAGGTAGGTCGTAGACCTCCGAGGCGACGATCGGATATCGGCTTAAAATGGCCGGTCCCTCTCTGAAGCCGATGGCTGCGGTGATCAGCCGATCCAAGGGGCTGATTCCGAAGATATGTTCCGTCGCAGGAGCGAACACCATCTGGTACCCAAGCGTCTCGGCGATCCGTTGCGGCACGTTGCCATGCTTCCGACTGTCTGACGCTTCTTGCAGCGCGATCACGTCAGGTTGCAACCGCCGCAGTTCCTGGATTGTCATGTCGAGCCGTTCAGTGAGATGAGTGCCGCTCTCGAAAAATCCAGACCATGGTCCATCGTGCAGCAGGTTGTAGGTCAAGACACGCAGTGCGGGCGAATCATTTTGGCCTTCTTCAGCGTGAGCTGCCGGATTGCAGAGCAGCAGCATGGCGGCCAGCCACGGGAGCGTATACGAGATGGGATTTATCATGGGCGACATCCATACCATACGCCTCCCTTCCAAACCTTTCCAGCTTGAAAATAGCGACGCGACTCGGCGATTGGAGCTGCTCTTGGCACCGTCCTTGCGCGGGCTTTTTACACGGTGCTAAGATCCGAACATCACAAACATGGGGAAGCTGTTTCGGGGAACACCATGCCGAACATCACGTTACTTGTGTCGCCCAGTTGTGGAGCCTGTCCCTCCGCCAAGAGCCTGTGGAAGCAGCTGAGGGTTAAATACAGCTTCTCCTATCGGGAAGTTGATATTACGACGAAAGACGGTCAGGAACTGGCTGACCGCCATTCTGTCAGAGCGGTTCCTGCAACGATTATCGATGGACGATTGACCTTCGTCGGGGTGCCGAGCCGCGAGAGTGCCGAGAAGGCCATTCAATTGAAGATCAAACAGCGGGAAGGCTAACAAGTCATGGACGAGGACGATATCGAGCTACCCGATCTTCCACTTCTTGACAAGGGTCCTCCACCCGACTGTCCAATCTGCGGCGATCCCATGTCTTTTATCGACGGCGATTGGGCTTGTGTGGACTGCAACGGAGAGCTCTTGGGACCGGAGACGGGGTAGCGTACAATGACTCGCCATGTTGCGGGTCGTGACCGGTCGGTTTCATCCTGATCTAGAATCTGCTTTGGTCGAGCGTCTCACGCGTATCAAGGCAAGCGATTCGCTCGCGCCCATCGCGATTTTCGTTCCATCCAAGCCATTAGCCGATCGCATTCGCACCCTTCTCGCTGTCGAGCACCGGCTGTCCTTCCTGAACCTGCAAGTCTTGACCTTCCATCAATTGGCTCTGCGACTGGCTGGAGCGGTACCTCCCGCTCACCCGCTGCCGCGGATCGTTGACGAGCTATTCTTCGAACAGTTGGTCCGTCACATTGTTCGCAGCAAGCTCTCCAGCCAGGGTCCCTTACAACGGCTCAGACAATCCTCAGGGACATGGAGCGCGCTCTGGGCGACGATACGCGATTTGAAGGATGCCGATGTCGATCCAGGGCAGGCGCTGCAAGGCCTTCGTGAAGGGTACTTCGAAGAGGAGGACCGAGAATGGCTCGGGGCGCTCATTTCACTCTACGCTGCGGTGAGGGAAGCGGGCAAGACGCTCGGGGTTGGAACGCAGGACGATCTGACTGAGTCGCTCATCCCCGTTGTCCCGACGGCCTCGTTCCTCCAACCATTGAAGGAAGCGTTCTACTACGGGTTCTACGACCTGACGCAGGTGCAGCTGTCTCTCCTTGAAATCATCAGCCGAACCAAGGATACGACGTTGTTTTTTCCGCTGGAAGATGATCCGGCCTATGGGTTCGCCCGGCGATTTTTTGATCGCTACATCCAGCCGTTGGTGAGGCCAGACGAGGCGATGATCCGATTGGAACAGGAATCCCCCATCGTGGCCGAACATCCGGTCCAGCTTAGTATTCGGAGTGTGATCGGGGCAGAGGAAGAATTGGCGGCAACTTGCCGTACGATTCTCGATCTGGTTGAAACCAACGGGTATCGATTCGACGAGATCGGCGTCACCGCCAGGACGCTCGATCCTTACAGTCTGCATCTGCGATCGATCTTCGATCGCCATCGCATCCCCTTTCGGACGACCGCATCGCAGCCGTTGATTCAAGAACCGATCTGCAAGCTCGTGTTGCAACTGGCTTCCCTGCCGTTGAACGACTTGTATCGCGCGTCGGTCCTCGATGTCGTGACGTCTCCGCTCTACGTCACTGATTTGCATGACGAATTGTCGGAGTCATACCGGCCCGAGCAGTGGAAGCTGCTCGTTCAAGCCCTGCACATCACTCACGGAGTCGAGGAGTGGAAACGGTTGGAGCAGGCGAGCCAAGCTTCACTGGTCCTGGAAGGCGAGGAGAGTCTCGTTGATTCTATGGCTATTGCGCCGGAGGTGATTAGTCTGCTCTGGCAGGTGGTCTCACAACTCACACAGGACTGTTCGGCGCTTCCATCACGAGGCACGATCGTCCGGATGGTCGAAGCTTGTCGGGCTCTCGTTGATCGGCGCCTGCGTCGGCCCGAGTCAGCGGAATCGACCGCCGAAGCTGCGGAGCTTGCTCGCCAAGCCGTGATATGGGAGGCCATCGATCGTATTTGGGGCACCCTTATGGAGTTGGAGTCGCTCAATGAGGAGCTGGCTTGGGCCGAATTTGTCGAATTGCTGACGCATACCTTCGAGCGGACGACGAGGCCTCTACACGATAGCTCACCACAGGGGGTGATGGTGAGTGACGTCATGGCGGCTCGCGGGGTGCCGTTCAAGGCTCTATTCGTCCTCGGCCTGAACGAAAAAGTCTTTCCGCGTGTTATCCGAGAGGACGCATTTCTGCGTGATTGCCATCGGCTGGTGCTCGACGCCACGCTCGGATTTAAGATCGATGAAAAGTTGATCGCGTACGGAGAAGAGGCGTTGCTCTTCCACCTGTGCGGGCAAGCTGCATCTCAGCGCCTGTACCTATCCTATCAACGGGCCGATGAATCGGGACGTATCCTGGCTGTCTCTCCCTATCTCGGAGAAGCTCGCCGTCGGTTCGGCCACGATGAGCAACCGATGGATGTAGTGCCTCGTCGTCTGACGGATAGGGTCTTGCAGCGGGCGACGATCAAACGGTTTCTGTCGCCGACTGAACTGAGTCAGTGGTTGGCAATCAATGGGCAGGACCCGACCGATCTTGTGCAAGCACTCGGGCGCGATGCCGAAACGTTCAGGCATGCGGCAGCGGCGCTCGATCGAATCGAAGAGGACGGCATCTCGCTGAATTTGTTCGATGGGATGATCGGGCCGGTCGAGCCCCATTGGACGCGGGTTATGGAACGAGGCCTCGCCCCGACACCGCTCGAACGGTATGCGCGTTGTCCTTTCCAATATTTCGCCGCCGATGTGCTTCGACTCGAGCCGAACCGCGTTGCGATTTCGCAGGAATCGGACGCAGCGCTGGTCGGTACACTCTGCCACGCGACATTACGCCGAGTCTATGAACTGCTTGTGCAGGCAGGCTGGCCGACCGAACCGGTGACGAGTAAGCGGGTGGAGCAGACGATCCGTTCGTCGGTGGAACAGGCGGCGGCGGACTTGGAATCGCAGCATCGGACAGGCCACTATCTGCTATGGGAGTTGGCGAAGGAACTGGTAACGACACTCGTGATCGCGGTGGTGAAGGCGGATGAAACGGAACAGCTCGAACACCCGTACACACCTGTCGCATTTGAAGCGGACGGAGAAGGAACGGCTCCAGGCATCATCGACGAGGGATTATTGAAGATCAGTGGTCGGATTGATCGGCTCGATCGGAACCGGACCTCCGGCGCCCTACGCGTGGTCGATTACAAGTTCAAAGTCGGTTCATCCATGAAACCGGAGGACCGTAATCTGACTCAGTCGGCGGTCCGTGGATATCGGCTGCAACCACCACTCTATAGTTGCCTCACCGTTCCAGGACAACCAACACCGAGCCAGGTGCAGTTCCTGTTTCTCGCTCCTCGGTGGTCACCAACAGTCAGTCGCTCGACGTTTCAGGCGCTGTCATGGTCATCCGATACCGGCACACTCATCCAGACCACGATCAGAACGTTGGTGGACGGCATCCGTACCGGGCGATTTTTTATTCTTCCGGACAGCTATTGCGACGGATGTGAGTTTCGTGTGGTCTGCCGGCGAGAACATGCTCCGACTTGGTGGAGAGCCCATCGTGCGGCAGAACCCAAAGCGCTGAAGATGCTTCGCCTACAGAAGAATGCTGATGAATAACGATCTATTGATATCGGACCGTCTGGCTCGAGAGTCGGCCGAGACGACGTTCGATCGCAACGTGGTCGTCGTAGCTGGAGCTGGGACAGGCAAGACGACCTTACTCGTCAATCGTCTTGTGCATCTGCTCATGAAAGAGCCCAATCCGGTCCTGATTACCCAGGTCGTCGCCTTGACGTTCACCAACAAGGCGGCCACCGAAATGAAAGTACGGTTGCGTGAGCGGCTTGACGTTCTCGCTTGCCCGAAGACCGATTCGATACCATCAAGCGATGGGGGGGCTGTCTCATGCGGCGATCTTCAAGCACGATATAGACTGAGCGTCGACGCAATTGCGGCTCGTGCTCAGACGGCACTCAACGACATTGAAAAGGCCCAGATCGGTACCCTCCACAGTTTCGCCGCGCACTTATTAAGACTCCATCCGCTCGAGAGCGGAGTCGATCCTGATTTCAAAGAAGACGACGGCTTGCGATTTGAAGAGCAGTTCACCGCCGCGTGGGATTGCTGGCTCGATCATGAATTGAGCCGAGCTGGACGACAGCATCATCTGTGGCGATCGGTCTTGTCGTCGACCACTCTCGAAGCGGTCAGCGCGTTGGCCCGGTCCTTGTGCAGTGAATTAATTGATCTCAGTACTCTGCAAATGCAAGTCGAATCGACGGCAGTGGCGCCGGCCATCTTGCATTGGATCCAGCACATGGAAGACCGAGCGGATCAGCTCATGAAAACCTATGATCGGCCGAAGCGCCGTAAGGTCGAGCAGATGCTCGCCGCGACGGCGTCTCTGATGCGGCTCGTGGCAGCAAAAGGGTTGCCAGGCCGGCAAGACTTGACGACGGCAGAAGGAGAATGGCTCGGCAAGGATCTCGGAAGCGTTGTGGCTGGATGGGAAAAAGGCGATTTCAAAGAGGCCGCTTCGTTCATCCAGACGGCGCAACAGCTTCTGTCGGTCGATCATGCATTCTTGAACGATCTCCTGAACCTCCTCATCCCGCTTGTGCGGAACATACGCGAAACCTTTGCTCGGCAAGGCTGGATTTCGTTTGATGGGTTGCTGGCACGGGCACGGATGCTTCTCTTCGAACATCCGTCCATTCGTGAACGGATCAAACGGGACTATCGAGCCGTGCTGGTCGATGAATTTCAGGACACGGACCCGGTGCAGTACGAAATCATCCTTGCCGTCTCGGAGCGGCAGGGCAGCCAGGCGCCTGACTGGCAGGCGATGCGGCTCGAACCGGGGAAACTCTTCATTGTCGGAGATCCCAAACAATCGATCTATGCCTTTCGGCGTGCCGACATCGAAGCCTTCGACCGAGTCGTGGAAAAAGTCACGGCTGATGGTGGAGGGATCGAGACGTTGACGACGAATTTCCGAAGCGATGCGGCAGTCTTGGAGCCGGTGAACGAGGTCTTCGATCGGCTGTTCGAACGGAAACCGCTGGTCCAGCCGGCGAATGTCCGCCTGAAGGTGCGCCCTCAGCGACGACCGGCCTCGATCGAGGCTGGCGTTCGTCTCAGCGTGACAATCCCGGACGGTGAACAAGAGACATTCGATGCGGCAGGAGCGACGAGGGCCGAGAGCGAAGTGCTGGTTCGCTGGTTGACTGACGAGGTCCTGAATCGTCCTTCCATGAAACCCGGCCACGTGGCGTTGCTGTTTAGAAAGCTTACGCAAGCCGATGCCTACCTCGATGCCCTGCGTCGACACGACATTCCCTACATCATTGAAGGGGAGAAACATTTCTATCGCCGCCAAGAGGTGATCGATCTTGTCAATTTGCTGCGGGTCTTGGATCATCCTCACGACGACATCGCCTTGACCGGCCTCCTTCGTTCACCGCTTGGGGGGCTAGCGGATGGGGAACTCTATGAGCTCAAGCAGGCGGGGTATTTCAATTATCTCGATGCGAAGCGCCTGGAGGGATGGTCCCATGCTCGTGCCGCCGCAGTGCGGCGACTGTACGAGCACCTGGCTTGGCTCCATCGGGCCATCGCTGTGCTGCCATTGGTAGAGGCCATCGAACTGATGTTTGACCGACTACCCCTCCTCGATTTGGCCGCCGCATCGCTCCATGGCGAACAGGCCGTGGCCAATCTCATGAAGGTCAAACAGACGACTGCTTCATTGGCCGACCGGCCCCACATGACCTTGAGTGGATTTGTGGAGCTTATGATCGCCAGGCTTGAGGAACAACCGGACGAATCGGAGAGCCCTCTCGCCGAGGAGTCGCTCGAAGCCGTGCACGTCTTGACGATTCATAAAGCCAAAGGCTTGGAGTTTCCCATTGTGGTGCTGCCGGGACTCCACCAGGGGAGCGGGCGGGAGCGGAGCGTGCCGCAGGTCTCGTACGATTGGTCGAGTGGAACCTATGGGCTTGCTCTGGACCGTCATCGATCCCTCGGCTCGCTGCTGGTCCAGCACAAGCTGCGGCTGCGAGAAGAGGCGGAACGGCGACGCGTGCTCTATGTGGGGATGACCAGGGCTAAGGAATTGTTGTTGTTATCGGGAGGGATGATGAGCCGCTTCGTCGGTGAAACGGTTTTCGACCTGTTGCAGAACATCGGTACGGGGGAGATCGGAACAGTCTCGACCGAGGCCTTGAAGGTCGGCGGAAGCACGATTCCTCATCGCGCCGTTGCGGCGCCGAAACGAAAGTCGCCACGCCGACGTTCTGAACGCGTGGGTAGCGCGTCATTGATCGATCCACAGGAGATCGCCGCGCTGTGGGAAGCAAGGACGGTTCGATGGACCGAGATTCGTGAGACCCCACATCATCTGACGTCCACGAGGCTGGGTAAGCGAGGGGTGGACATACGTGAGACGACCCCTGTTCGACAGGATATGGAGATCGGACGGTTGGCCGGTGTGGTGGCGCACCGCCTGCTCGAGCGATGGGATTTTTCACAGGACCCTTCTGGGTTACTTGCTGAGGTTGAGTCAGCCGTTCGATCTGTCCTTGCACCAGACGAACAACCTCGGGCTGGAGCGGTCGCCGGCTCCGTGAACGATCTCCTGGTGACGTTCGGTCGATCGGAGGCCTATGCACGGCTCCGCTCATCCCACATCCTTGGTCGGGAGGTCCCGTTCATCATGCCGTGGGAGGAGAGGCAGGTCATGGAAGGAGTCATCGACCTCATATACCGGTTGGATGGAGAGCTCTGGATAACCGACTATAAGACGGACATGGTATCGACGGATCAATCGTCGGCTCGGGCTGAGCAGTACCGCACACAGAGTGAGGTCTATAAGGCTGCTGTAGTGCAGGGACTGGGAATCAAGCCGCGTTTTCACTGTCTGTTTCTGCGATGCGCAACGGCAGTAGAGCTATAAGGGTAGGGGAGAATGGAAAGGACCAGGCGCGAGCATATCTCAGCTGAGGCCTTTGCAAAGCTGGTTCAGCAGGCGATCGCTGACCTGCCGTCTCCCTATGCCAAGCTGATGGAATCGATCGCCGTCGTGGTGGAGGAGGAGCCGCCGCAAGACGTGCTCGAAGACCTTGAACTGGACAGAGCGGACGATTTGCTTGGGCTGTACCAAGGCCAATCGCTGGCGGCTGACTCATTTTTCAGGCCAGGCGGGGAAGCGCCTCCGCGGATTTCCATCTATCGCGGACCGATCCTCCGACTGTGTGAGAGTCCGGAAGACGTGGTGCAGGAAGTGTACGACACGGTCGTGCACGAGTTGGGCCACCATGTGGGTCTGGACGATGATGAGATGCCATATTGACAAAGCGCTGAGTTTAAAGCGTCGGAAACCTCTAACTCAGCCCTCATCACTGTTAGGAGTGCGCAGCCGTCAGTCTCGATTTTTGATAGCCCCAGATAAGCATGCTGGCCCCAACCAACACCATGGGCAAAGACAGAATTTGACCCATGGTGATCGGTCCCAAGATAAATCCCAAGTGCAGATCCGGTTCACGGAAGAATTCAACGATCAGTCGGCTGATCCCGTAACCGGTGATGAAACTCCAAAAGACCGTGCCGGCCGGGGTCGGACGTCGATCGATCCACCATAATGCTGTGAATAAGACAAGGCCTTCCAATGTTGCCTCATACAATTGAGAGGGATGGCGGCAAGCAGGGCCCCCCGCTGGAAAGACCATGCACCAACCCACGTCGGTTGACCGACCGAAGAGTTCACCGTTGATGAAGTTTCCGATCCGACCGAACCCTAAGCCGATCGGTGTGACGCAGGCGGCCAAGTCTGCGATGGTATAGGCAGGAATTCCTTGCCTCCTGCTGAACCAGATCAGGGCAATGATGGTTCCGAGGAGCCCACCGTGGAAGGACATGCCTCCTTCCCAGACCGCGACGAGTTTCAGCGGGTTTTGGATGTAGTAGGAAAAATTGTAAAAGAGCGTGTAACCGATGCGCCCACCGAGAAATACGCCGAAAGCAGCGTAGACGACCATGTCGTAGATCTGGTCCTTCCTGATCGTCAGTTCTTTTCGGGCGACTTTGTGTTGGATAAGGAAGTAGGCCGTGGTCAGGCCGATCAGGTACATCAACCCATACCAGCGGAGTTGGATGGGTCCTAGTGCCACAATAACTGGGTCGATGTTTGGGTAGGGGATGGCGGCTGCGGGACCCATCACTGTGCTTTCAGTCCAGTCCTTCGTGAGATGGCGCTCATAGCTTGAAAGGAACGCGAATCTTGATCATACACAGTACCCTTCGCGACCTACGGCAAAACTTGCCGCTGGATCATACGGGGGCTCTTGTGTCAATGCAAGCGCGACAAAGGTTAGAAACGCCTAAAGTTTAAACCCGGTAAATCGGCTTCCATGGCTGATTGGCCAGCATGGATGAATCAAAAGTGTTGGTTTTCTGAAACGACTGTGTCTCGATCTGTCGAGAAAAAGAGACCAAAAATTAGTCACTCTTAATTACCAAAAAACGCCTCCTACGGTTTTCCGCGGAATTCGCGTCCCCTACGAACATTCTTATCCTGGCACAGAGCGTGCTCAAACACCTCACCATAGGAATGGTTCTTAAACAATCTTCCGGCTCATTCACCATCACGAGGAGGTTCACCATGTCGGAGCAGGAGAATCAGGTCGCCAAGGCAGCAGCACTTATCGCCGGTGGGGCGGTCATCGGAGCAGGACTCGGGCTCCTCTTCGCTCCACAGACCGGTGTGGAAACTCGTCGAAGCATCAGCCGCTACGCCCGTAAGGCGCAGGTGCAGACCAGCCGATGGGGCAAGGCGATCAAGTCGGGAGTGGAGGGAGCGCTGGACCGTAAGGCCGGGAAAGAGAAGGGCTGTGAACAAGAACGGCCACAACTGACTGCGGTGTTGAACTAAGCTTCTCGAAGATCATCGGTAGCAGGTCACCCCGTCGCTCTCCTCCGTCGGCACGGGCTGCCTGGTACCGATGGTCCGAGGGGATCCGAATACTGATGGTCCCGGCCAGTTTTCCTACTCGATCACCTTCTTTCGGGTAGCCGGAAATGTCCAGGCTCCCTTTGGGCTCCTCGTGCCAGGTGAGACAATCCTCAGTATAGTAGGGCCGCATCGGGGTGCTGAGGAGCCTTCCCCCGTCGATCCATTCGACAAGCGGCATCGTCGAGGCCGGTTGACTCGCATGCCGCTTCAGCACCGTTTCTTCGCACGAATCCGCCCATTCTGCTCCGAACGGCGACAGTCAATCCCGTAAAGCCTTCCTGGACGGTCGCGAGCGCATGCAGTTTTCCATTCTACGTATGAAATTGATACCATAGCTGTTCCGCGTTACTCCGGGCTTTTTGATGATGGCTCCGATACCCTCTTGATGGGAAATAGGGAGGAGAAAGCCATAGGCCTGCCGGACCGGTGCGGGAACGGTTCCGCTCACGAGCGAGACCAACAGATCCAGCTCGCCTTCTTCCATTGTGATGAACAGATGTGGAAACCGGGCGACCTGCAGGGTCGGAACGAAGGGGGTCTGTCCGCTGCACGTTCTAGCGCATTGAGGACGAGATTGCTGGAAGAGTTTTCCTGAAGGTCTTGTTTGAGCTAACGGTGTCCTATTTCAGTTGCACGGCACTCCACGTCGGGTATGGTGGATGGGTTGGGAAGAGGGGGCGAGAAAAGTGACTGTGGTCCGTAGCCGCTATGGTAGAATCCGCCTCTCGCCGGAGTGGCGGAATAGGCAGACGCAAGGGACTTAAAATCCCTCGGGCTCACAAGGCCTGTACCGGTTCGATCCCGGTCTCCGGCACCAGTCGCTGTGGCTCGTGTATCAGTCGCGAACGAACCTATAGAGGGATTCATGAATACAAAAGGAATCGTGATGGCGGTTGCCGGGGTGACTCTCTTTCTTGGTGCCATTGGCATTGGGGCGTGGGTGATGACGGCGCCTTTGGAAGCGGGAGAAGCAGAAACGAAACGGTGTAATGAATATGTGGTTGAGTTGGATCAGGTGAATAAGTACAAGTGGTTTTGGACGCCCTATCATCAGCGCATGGCGTTCAACACCTGCATCACCAAGAAAATAGGCCAGTAGCAATAGTCGGTACCCCTTTCTTTCTCAGACTCAGCGGTTGATCATTTCTTTCTGCAAGGGTGGCGCATGTCTTCCGCTCGTGCCGTATCTTCTACAATTCTCATTGCGTTCACGCTTCTTCAGCTGTGGAGTGTGGCGCCTATCTTTGCCGAGTGGCTACTGATCGATGGCAATGACAAGGCGAAAGTCTATGTCGATACTGAGACCATCAGCCGAAAAGACGACTTGGTAAGAGTCTGGGTCTTAGACGATCTGAAAACCGTCCACACCAGAGGTTTCAGCAAATACTTGTCCGTACGAGCTCAGGAAGAACACGATTGTGTCAATGAACGTTTTCGACTCCTGGAGTTGGAAAATACCTCAGGGAATATGGGGACAGGTAGCGTGGTTTACAAGAAATCAGGAGAGTCAGGCTGGGCACCCATCCCGCGAGGAACCTTGGCCCAGTCGGTTTGGAAATTTGTGTGCGGGGGGAAGAGATGAATGGTGACCACCCGAGTCAAGCTGATGGATTATACGCCGAAATCAGGCCTGATGAGCCGCCCTGGCCTGTCTGCGGAACAAGATCACGTGAAGCCCCAGTTCGCGCCTGCTCCTGGTAGACTATCTCATGTGAGCCGGAAATCACCGGATAGACGTTGATTTGTTCCTGCACCAGGTACGTCTTTCACAGGAGGGTTACATGTTCGGCCCAATTACGCTGCCGTTCGGAGCCAAGATGTTGTTCAATACGGTGAAGCTGAAACCAGGCGTCAGTTTCGAGGATGTCGAGTTGGCCGTCGGAGAGATGTGCATGGTGGTCAAGGAAACCTACGGCGGTGAGAAAGGAGGCTTCTTGGCCGGGCAAGTCTTCAGGTTCTCAGGCTTCGTGTCAGATGAGGGCTCGCTCATCGACAACAAGGCCACCGACGAGCATTACGCAATCGTGACCTACTGGCGATCTTTTGAGGCACACGAGAAGTCCCATGCCGACGAACTATTCACCAGCAAATTTGCATCCATGGTGAACATGTGCTCGGAGACCAAGGAACTCGGCTATGACATGCTGTGGCAAGGGGCACCGTGAAGCAGCAGATGGGGCAGACAGCTTGGAAAGGTCGCTCGCTGACTTGTCAAGTTCAACTCCAAGCTTCTCTGGCTTTGAAAGTAATATGGCCGAGACTTTCAAAGCGCGAAGAGTGTGGAAAATTCCTTCCGAGATTGGTGGGCGCTCGAGTCACAGAAAAGCTGTGGGAGGAGTACAAAGTCTTGTCCACCAGCACACCCATCCGACTGCAGAGACGGCGAAGAAAAGGGAGCACACTCCGCTCACTCTGATTCAGGACATCGGGCACTTGTCCTTGCCGGATCTTGCAGCGCAAGGCTGGCGTTCACAAAACAAGATGTGACCCCGCCTCTTGATCACTTCCCGGTTGCCGATAATTTCGAAATCACCAGACTCGTTCCCAACTATTTGTAGTTTTCGTTCGCGGAGCGTTAAACTCACTACCATCACCCACAATCTCCCGTTTTGTGCTTCACAGATTGCGCGGCGTCACTTCTTAAAGATCAGCCTCGGGTTCGTCATGTTCGCCGTCGCAACCGTTACCAATTCCCACCCATTGGCGCCGAATTCATTCAACGTGGCCCGCATGTCCTCCGTGTCTGGCAGCACCTCGATGATTTGATATTGATAGCGCTTCGGCTCCTGAGCCGTTACCGCGAATGGTTGGCCAAGGAGCAACATGAGTCCGAGGGCCACAAGACTGACGGCTGCTATTGTCCACGCAACTGAAATTCGTACGGTCAACATATATCACCTCGCAGGAGTTGTAGGTTAAGACTTGCGCCATGCGCCAGTTCTGCCGACGCGACATCCTCTACCTCTGTTCTTACTGGCTGCTTGGCCTCGTTACAAGTGTCGGCGGCGAGCATTGTGTTCGAGTCGTGGCGATCTATTCTGGTTCGCGTTGAGTCAGTCCGACATTAGACACGATGCCCTTGCGTGCAGCCGCTGATTCGCGTCCCAGGAATTCAACGTACTGACGAGCGAGGAGGCGTCGCGATGACGACTCGGACCTCTCGTCCCTCTGACCCTGAGGAGCTGCGGTTGTTCCTGCCGTTGCCTCGCGACTGGTTGCCGGAGGACCACCCGGTGTACTTCCTGGCGGATCTGGTGGAAGGACTGACTCTCACGCCTATCCTCGCCACCTATGGCGAGATGACGCGAGGCACGGCGCGGGATTATCCGCAGCTGCTGGTGACAGTGCTGCTCTATACCTACGTCGTCTGGATCCCGGCCTCGTGGCAGATTGCGCGGAAGCTGGAAGACGACTCTACGCTCGGCGCAAGGCCATCGCCGAACCGGTGTTCGGCCAGGCCAAGCAGGGCTGTGGCTATCTGCAATTCCTGTTGCGGGGGATTTGGCAGGTGCGTGGAGAATGCGTGATGATCTGTCCGACCCACGATGGGCCTAAGCTCTGGACCGATCTCCGTCGTCAACGGCGACGACTCGGCAAGGGGTTACAGGCACTGGGCAGAAGCCGGAGCGGAAAGCCCAGGGGTAGTTGAAGATTGCCAGGCTCATCCGTCTGTAGGCGTACGAACGCTGGTTCAACTAGAAAGATCAGGCTCCGCTCACCTCAATGTCGGACAGGCTCGTAGAGCCAGTATAAGCGTGGCCGATAGGCCGTGCTGTGCTCGATCTGTTCCATCTCATGCGTTAGCCGCAGCAGGCGTCACTTCTTAAAGATGAGCCTCGGTTCCGTCATGCTGCCCATCGAGACTGCCACCAGTTCCCATCCGTTGGCGCCGAACTCGTTCAGCCTCGTCTGCATGTTCTCAGTATCGGGAAGGACTTCAATGATTTTGTACTGAAACCGTTTCGGCTCTTGTGCTTTCGCGGGGAACGGTTGGTCAAGGAGCAGCAAAAACCCGAGGGCCCCAAGAGTGACGACGGCGATTGTCCAAGCAACTGAAATTCGTATGGTCAACATATATCACCTCGCATGTGATTTGAGTTAGGAATGCGCCACGCGCCAGTTTTTACCGAAGCCGAGATCAACCTTGAGCGGCACTGATAAGCCCAATTGCTTGCCGACACCCTCCATTTCTTGCTTCACCAGCCGCCTTGCTGCTTCCAGGTCATGATCCGGCACTTCGAAGATCAGTTCGTCGTGAACTTGGAGGATCATCTTCACGTGAGGCAGTTCATCATGGAGGGTTTTGTGAACGTTGATCATAGCAACCTTGATCAAGTCCGCCGCGGAGCCCTGGATGGGGCTGTTCACCGCCATGCGTTCGCCGAAGCCTCGTTGTGTCGGGTCGCTACTTTGTAGCTCTGGAATCGGCCGGCTACGACCAAGGATCGTGGTGGTGTAGCCATTCTCTCGTCCTTCAGCGATGTTCCGATCCATGAGAGCGCGCACCGCCGGGAACCGCTCAAAGAAGGTGTCGATGTACTTCTTTGCCTCTGGTTGGGGCACGCCCAGATTTTGGGAGAGACCGAAGGGACTGATTCCGTAGACGATGCCGAAGACGACTGTCTTGGCAGCGCGGCGCATGTCTCTGGTGATCTGACTGGAGGGCAGGCCGAATATTTCCATGGCTGTGGCCATATGAATATCCTCCCCCCTGGTAAACACGGACAGCAAACGAGGATCTTTCGAGAGATGGGCAAGAATACGCGGCTCGATCTGGCTGTAGTCCGCGCAGAGGAGCTGGTGGCCGTTGGGGACGATAAACGCTTCACGGATGCGGAGGCCGTAGTCGCCTTTTACGGGGATGTTTTGGAGGTTTGGGTCGGTGGATGAGAGGCGTCCGGTTGCCGCGACAGTCTGGTTCAGCGACGTGTGGAGTCGTTTGGTCTCCGGATGCACCAGTTCCGGCAGAGCATCCACGTAAGTCGACTTGAGTTTGCTGAGGCTTCGGTAACTCAGAATCTGTGCGGGTAGCTCATGTTGGGCCGCAAGTTGTGTGAGCGTATCTTCATCGGTGGAGTAACCGGTCTTGGTCTTGCGCAGGGGTTTTAGCCCGAGCTTCTCGAATAGGACCGTCGCCAGTTGCCTTGGTGAATTGATGTTGAATTCGCCGCCGGCTGACCTGGTGATGGTTTCCATCATGCGGTCTAGCTCTCGTTCGAGCTCCTTACTCAATTCGTGCAGCCGTTCGACATCGAGCAAGAACCCGTTCCGCTCGATGTCCACCAGGACCGGGACGAGCGGCATCTCGACCTCGGTGAAGAGTTTCAAGCTGCCTTGTTCCGTCAATTGCCCTCTCAGGATCGGTTCGAGTTCGACCAGGGCAGCAGCGGCTTCCGTTGCCGCTTCGCGTGAACCGGTGTCCACTTCGAAGAGGGACTGCGGTTGGGCCTTCTCCTGCTTTTCCGATCCCAGCCGTTTTCCTAATCGCTCCAGCATGATTGTGTCGAGGCTATGGTCCCGGCGGTTGGGGTTGAGTAAATAGTCCGCGATCATCGTGTCCATGTATGGCGGGGCCAAGGTGACGCCGATGCGGTGAAAGGCCAGCAGGGTGGCCTTGAGGTCGTGCACGATCTTCGGCCTGTGCACGTCATGCAAGACGGGTATGATCGGCCGCAGGAACGTGTGCACATCGATCGGAATAAAGCCTGTCTGCTCGCCGCTGGAAAGGGTCAGGCCTAGGACGTCCGCGTGAATACCTGGCCGTCCGGTCAGCAAGCAGTGCACACCGAGGGGACCGGATTTCGGTACACCGTCGATGAATCGCCTGGCGGTCGTTTCGTCCTCGATGATGACGGTCGCGTGGAACTTCGCCTCCGGCTGCTTCGGCGAGGGTTGGAGGCTCTTGAGGAGGGACGTGAATTCCAGCTCGCGCAGCAGATCGGTCAGCTGGTCGTCATGGGGCGGCTTGAGCTGGTAGGACTCCGGATGGAATTGCACAGGACTCTGGGTATCGATGGTCGCCAGTCTTCGGCTGAGCCGTGCATTGTCCGCCTGTTCGGTGAGGAGCGTCTTGACGCGAGCCGGTGCGACTTCGTCGAGGCGTTGGAGCAGTTCATCGATCGTCCCGAATTGTGCGATCAACTTCATCGCGGTTTTCTCGCCGACCCCTTTCACCCCTGGTATGTTGTCGCTGCTGTCGCCCGTCAGACCCATGACTTCGATCACTCGCGCCGGCTCGACGCCGAACTTGGCGACACATTCCGCTTCGCCTGACCACTTGTCTTTCACGGGATCGTAAATCCGCACATGGGGTGTCACCAGCTGGAGCATGTCCTTATCGCCGCTGACGATGACGATGTCAGAGCCAGCTTGCTCCGCCTGGCGGGCCAAGGTGCCGATCAGATCGTCAGCTTCGTAACCGGCTTGCCTGACTGCGGGAATATTCAGTGCCTGTACCACCCGATGGATATAGGGAATCTGCGCCTTCATTCCGTCCGGCATCGGTGGACGCTGCGCTTTATACTCTTTGAATTCCTCGTGTCTGATGGTCGGGCCCTTTTCGTCGAAGGCGACGGCCAGGCCATCCGGTTTGTGTTCGCGGATGATCTTGAGGAGCGTGGTCATGAATCCGTAGACCGCATTCGTCTGCAGGCCTTTGGAATTATTGAGAGTCGGCAGAGCGAAGAAGGCGCGATAGATGTAGGCGCTGCCGTCGATGAGGTAGAGGGTTTTGCGCTGGTCCGTCGAGTCAGACATACGCACAGCCTACGGCGTTCAGCTATCAGCAGTCAGCAAGGGATTTTCGACTTCTCCCGACGGGTCTCGCTTCATGAGTCGGAGGCGATGATCAGCGGCGGCGTTCCAAACTTCTGGCGCATGTTGTTGATGGCACTCAGGACAGCCGGTTGACCGATCATTCTTGCTTCCAGCTTGCGCTTGCCGGGAAAGTCCAGCATCGTCACGCCGATCAACATCGTGAGAATGCCTTGACCCGGTAAAAATAACATCAAGAATCCAGCGAACAGAAAGACGGCTCCGACAGCGTTCTTGACGATATGGCCGAGCAACCGAAGCACCGGGTGATGGTTTTCCATCCAATTCCGCGGGACACGGGTGTCGAAGAAATCTGCCGGAAGCCGGACGAGAATGAACGGGATCGCAATCAATGATCCGACAAAGAAAACAACCGAGAGAACCGTCAGCGTAACGAGGGTTTCGGTCGAGACATACTGCTGAATCGCGGAAAGAAGCCCATCCATCGGTCGGCATCCTAGCATGGGCTTCTGTACCTCTCAAGATAGATCGGGCCGAGATCTCGTGTTTACGCAGTCGTCTCCGATCGTTATAATGATTCCTTATGGAGCCACTGTACGAATCTTTGTCGATGAAAGCGAGACGCATGACTGCCCGATGACCTCCAACGAAGTCGAGCCCCGATCAGAGACTCCGTCAACAGCGTGACAGCCCGCGCGCAGAAGAAGTAGGTATGTCGACTAAACCGAAGTTCGTCATCTTCGCCCACAACGCCACCTACGATAAGCTGCACCAGGTCGCGACGCTCGGCATGACGGCCGCGGCGATGGGCAAAGACGTGATCATCGTCCTGTTATTCTGGACGATCAAAAAACTCGCGGAAGGGAGGATCGATCAGATCGATTTCCCCCCAGAATATGCCGAATCGGCTGCGGAAGTTGCCCGGCTGCTTAAAGAGAAAAAGGTGCCGAAGATCTCGGAGATGTTCCAAGATGCCAAGCATGTCGGGAGGCTGCGGATGATTGCCTGCAGCGCCGGATTGGAATATATGGGTGTAGACAGTTCTGCGGTCGAACAGAACGTCGACGAGGTGTTGGGCCTGCCCGCCATTCTTTCATTAACCGCTGACGCCGAAACAAAGCTCTTTATCTGAGGCAGGTGAAAAGTGAAAGGTTGTTCCCCTGTCCGATCGTACGTTTCACAGCTTACCGTTCTCGTCTAACGACTTCTCGTGACTCCCACTCGATCACACAATTCGGTCAACTTGCAGGTGCTGCACAGAGGCGAGACCGGAAGACAGAGGTTCTGTCCATAGGGAACGAGGAGATCGTTGTAGATGATCCAGTATTGCTTGGGTAGCGTGAGTCGAAGGGCCTGTTCGGATTCTTCGGGTGTCTTCGTCTTGATATAGCCCCATCGATTGCTGATCCGATGGACATGAATATCGACACAGATCCCAGGTTTGCCGTACCCGATAGTCACAACCAGGTTCGCGGTTTTTCGTCCCACCCCAGGTAAGGTGACCAGTTCATCGATGGAGTCCGGTACCACCCCGCCATACTCGTCGAGCAACTTGCGGGAGATCTGGTGAATGGCTTTGGCCTTTGTCCGGTAAAAGCCGACCGGATAAATCATCCGTTCGAGCTTCTTCAGCGGCAGCTTCAGCATGGCTTCCGGTGTGCGAGCCATGACAAAGAGTCGGTCGCCCGCTTCCCTTGTTGTCCTATCCTTGGTTCTCAAACTGAGCAGGGTGGAAATGAGGATGAGAAAGGGATCGCGATCCGACTCCTTGGCTACGAAGCCAACGACCGGCTCTTGCCAACGACGAATCTCACGCTTGAGGATGCGGATGGCTGCATGAATGTGCTCCCGACGCATGGGATCTGGGCAGGGGCGGAAAGAAGGATGGTGAGACGAGCGAAGACCGTTAACAGTAGCTCTCTAGTCAGGCCTCCGCTTCGATAGCCACTTCTGTCGGCGTCGCTGAGCTTCGCGTTGCTTGGCTTTCTTCCTCACACTGGGCTTCTCATAGAAGCGACGGCGCTTTAACTCGCGGAACAGACCCTCGCCTGCCAGCTTCTTCTTAGCGACCTTGAGGGCTTTCTCGACGTTGTTGTTAAAAACCTTGATTTCCATCCGATTGGTTTTCGACTTTCTCAGGCCAGGTCGGCCTGGTGCTTACGGTTTCCAATAAATAGGCGCCGGAGTCTAACACAAGCCCTTGAGTTCCTCAAGACTTTCCGTGGCCTTTGCAATTCTGAATTGCATGGTTGTCGTAAGTGTATGATTTTGTTGCACATGTACATTCGCGCGCACCGTAACAAGGCCTGCTTGAGCCGCTGCAATGGCTATGGTCTCCCCTACCACAAGGTCTGATTGAATGGTCGGCCTAGCTCCTTCGAGCAACATATGGAGCGACCGCGCAACCTCGCAAGACAATTCCGCGATTTCTAACGGCACTTCCGTAGCTCGTTGGAGCGCAATCGAAATCGCATGTGGGCGATCAGGATGTTCTTTGGGTATCTTATAGACGTCCATCAGCTCGGTGTAAACCTCTGCATCTTCCTGAACAAGCCGATGAAGCTGCCGGCTCAACTCAAGTAAACGCTGTTCTCTGTCCGATTGTCCACTAAGGCGTGCCCCCATTACTCCCAAGGAAGCCGCCAGGGCACCCACGAATGCCGCCACGCTGCCACCGGCTGGAGTTGGTTTAGCCGCGGCGAGGGCGCTAAGGAAACCTGATAGGGTTTCTACCGGTTCTTTCTTGGCAAGCGCCGCCTCGGCAATTTTCGTTTCGAGTACCTGGTCTGGATTGAATCGGTCGAGCTGCAGCGACGCGGCTGCGGCCTGATCCAGTGCCGCCTCCGGAACTAATCCGACTAGTTCACTACTCGCTACCGGTATGCCATGTTTCGCGGCTTCAGTCTTGACCGCCTGAAACGCGGTTAGCAGCGGTGTCACTTCGTAGTCCGTCAGATTCATTGCGACCTGCACCATGCCACGGCTGGCCAACTCTACGCCGATCGCTTTCAGATGAGTCAACCCACCGCTTGATTGGCGCACAGCCCTGGCGATAGCCCTGGCTTGATCCACTTCTGTCGAACGGAGGTTCACGTTGTAGGCGATCAGTGGAGGCCGAGCCCCGATCGCGATCGCTCCTGCGCTCGGATGTAGTCGGGACGGGCCAAAGTCGGGAGTCCAGGCAGGATCGGAGGCCATCCGGAAAGCCAAACCCTCAAGCCCTCCTCGCCTGACCGCCTCCAAAGGGCCATGGTCGGCACGACCTGCGGCACGTTCGTATAAGAAAACGGGGATCTCCAGTTCACGCCCAACTCGTTCTCCTAGTCGTTTGGCCAGCTGGACACAGTCTTGCATTGTCGTATCCCTGATCGGGATAAACGGCACAACATCTGTGGCTCCTATGCGGGGGTGTACTCCGACATGTGAACGCAGGTCGATCAGTTCAGCCGCGATCCGAACGGCACGAAACGCAGCTTCAATAGTCGCGTCCTGGCCTCCACAAAACGTCAACACCGACCTGTGGTGGTCGGTATCCATCGAGTGGTCCAAGAGAACCACGCCGGGTGTCGAAGCTACGGCATCAATCAGAGCCTGAACAATCGCCTGATCCCGGCCTTCACTGAAATTCGCCACACATTCGACGATTCCATCCATAGGTCCTTGCCTGTGCAAACGAAAAAGCCGGAGGACCGATGACCGTTCCTCCGGCTGCTGACTTAACCGTCGTTCTCGTGCAGGAGTCTAGCTATTTCGCCTTCTTCACAAACGCCTTATAGATGGGGCCCGACTTTGCTTGTTCCTCTTCCAAGCCCATCATTTGATGGCCCGTGGTTTCACACCAAGCCGGCATGTCTTTCTTGATGCCCTCATCATCGGAGACGACTTCCAGCACCTGTCCCAAGGCCAATTCTTTGATCTTCTTGGATGTGAGAATAATCGGCATTGGACAAAAATATCCCAACGTGTCGAGTTTGACATCGGCCTGCATCATGAAAACACCCTCGTTTCAGTAGACGGTTCAAATGAATAGATTGACATTACCCTGTTTGGCTTCTGCCAGGTACGTAGTCACGCCTGCGAACTGATCGATGCCGTCGATCAACGTATTCTTGGTAATACCCATGAGGCCCATCGTCGTCGTGCAGGCGATGAACCGCACGCCCAGATCGAGGGCCGTTTGCATCAACTCAGGCACGCCCGGCATCCGGTTTTGCTTCATCACCGTCTGCATCATCTTCGTTCCCAACCCCGCGAAGTGGAATCGGGACAACGGCAGTGCGTCGGCGCCACCCTTGTTGAGCAGTCCGAACATCCGTCGAAGCCAATCTTTGGCCGAACTCGTAGCTCCCCGTCTCCGAATCGTGTTCAATCCCCAAAACGTAAAAAACATGGTCACACGCATACCCATCGCAGCAGCGCCCGTGGCGATGATAAAGGCCGCCATCGCCCGATCGAGATCACCACTCAGCAATACGATTGTGACTCTTTCGGGCTTGGATTCTTGCAGTTGTGCCAACGTCGTCGTCGGCTCGATCTGTTGTGTGGCAATCATGATCTCACCTCATCACACGCTCAACTTCTGCGCATGAACAGAATAGTATGTGATCCTTGGGGGTGTCAAGGAACCGGGTAACCGCGCAACCGTGTTGACATTGCTTGATCAATCGCCATCCTCTCGATATAGTCACAATTCATCGGACGAACCTCTCTCGCGAGTTTTCTCCCTATCGAAAGACCCTCGTGATCGAACAGCCATTACCCGTGGGTGTACCTTCGAAGAGCCGTTCCCTCTTTGGCTTTTGGTACCCGGCCGTGCCCGGTCATACCCTGCGCCCGAGCACGATGAAGAGGTCGCAGGTGCTCGGGTTGCCGATTGTTCTCTGTCGCAATCGAGCGGGTGGACTCGTGGCGATGCGCGACATCTGTCCGCACTGTGGTATGCTCCTGTCATTCGGCCGGTTCGACGGTGAACGAGTGGAAATGGGTGGTAGTTCGACTTGAAGGGACGCTGGCAAAATGTTTCTCGGCCAGGATCAGTGGGCGATGAACCGCCTGGCGGTAGGACTTCCCCACAGACCCTCGTCGATGTTTCTCGGCGATGCCGATATGCCGGAGAACTGGTACTCCATGCTGATAGCGACCCATCCAGCATCCGTGCAAACAGGCCGGCCTTTTGATCATCCGGTCAAAGGACGAGTGATGCTCCGGTGGCGAAGCTGACCGCGCTCTTTCGGCTGCTGTTGATGCTGATGATGGCGATCACGCCTACGATACCGTCGTATGCCGGAAGCTCCAAAATCGTCTCCGTCCCGACGTTGGGCGTACTGGGTGAGGGTCTTCCCGGTGTTGTGAACTACATCTTAGTCCAGCTTGATCACGTGGCTGGGCATAGCGGCCCTACCGTTGAGTTCAATGAAATCAACTTGGGAGGAGGATCCGTCGTCGGCGAAGAATGGAAGGAAGGTGCCCGTCGAGCCCTGCGCGCCGTGACCCATACTGTGGGTGACAGCGGTCATGATTGGTTGATCACGATCAAGAATCGCTCTGTGACGTCTTTGACCGACGGGATGAGCGCCAGCGCCGCCGTTGCAGTGGCGATTATGGCAGCCTACCGAGGAGATGTGATCAGATCGGATGTTGCCCTATCAGGCCAGATCACTCCGGATGGTCGTGTAGATGTGGTAGGAGGGTTGCCCGTGAAAATTGAGGCTGCCGCCAACGCGCATTACCGAACAATCATCGTCTCTCGGGATCAACCGCTCACGCCGGATTGGGTAGGCGCGACGGAGGTTGCCTCTCGCAAGAGAGTCCAGCTCATTCAAGTAGGCACACTGGATGAAGCCTATCAAGCGATGACGGTACGCTGAGGGTCTTGCACACACGGTCCGTTTTGCGGACGGGAGCGAGTCGCTGAGCACCGATGTCTTAAAGACCGAGGCGTAGTCATTCCACCCACTCGCCGCGAGCTGCTTTGGCAGCTCTTATCCGGTGGTACGTTGAGGCCTTGAGGTTCACGCCGCGCCGAATAAGGCGCGGCACGTTCGTGAACGCCGCCGAGATAGTGAGGCGGCAGTGTCACGCGAGAATGGGGTTGGAGGGCTCTTGCAATATCCTCACGCTAGAGCGTTCCCTTTTTAGGTTGATGCATAGCCCGCATTCCTGAAGTAGTTGGCGCACTCGTTGGGCTGGAAGGTTTTGAGAAGCTGGCCGAGTTTCCTCCACAGGGGTTCGACCGTTCGTTCAGCGGCCTTCCGCAGAAGCGTCTTGATCTTGGCGAAGACCTGTTCGATCGGGTTGAGGTCGGGGGAGTATTGAGGGAGCAGGAGGCGGGTTGCCCCAGCCTTGCGGATGGCGGTGTGGACAGCCTTGTTCTTGTGGCTGGTGAGGTTGTCGAGGACGACCATGTCACCAGGCTTCAGGATCGGGACCAGACAATGCTCGACATAAGCCAGGAAGCTATCACCATCGAGAGGGCCGTCGAGAACACACGGCGCGGTCAGGCCGTCTAGGCGCAGCGCCCCCACGAACGTCAGGGTTTTCCAGTGCCCATGCGGCACCTTGGCTCGCAGGCGCTCGCCGTTACGACAGCGGCCATGTGTGCGCACCATGTTCGTTTTGATCCAGGTCTCATCGATGAACACCAGGCGCCGGGGATCGAGCTTCGCCTGCTGGTTCTTCCAGCGCGTGCGGCGCTGAGCGACATCCGGCCGATCCTGTTCGCTGGCGTGGACGGTTTTTTTTAAAGCGGATCCCTTCGCCGATATAACAATACGACAGCATCCCCGTTGTCGCCTTCACACCACGCTCGTTGAAGAACCGCGTCGACAACGCCATCAGGGTGATGTCCGGTTCAACCTCCAGCACGTGTAACAGCCACTCCCGGTGCGGCTTCAGTTTCGATGGGCGGTGGCCGCCGGTGCCAATGATCCCCCGTGCCCCCGTTTGCAGGTAGCGGGCGACCCACCGGATCGCTGACGAGTCACTCACGCCAAAGCGTGCTGCTGCTTCCCGCCGCGACAGCTTCCCCTCAACCACCGCGTCAATCACCCGTTCCCGCAAGTCCTGCGAATAGCCTTTCCCCATCCATCCGGCCTCCTTCCCGGTCTCGACAGGGAATCACAACGGCGCGTGATAGGGAATCATTTTCTGATCCAGGCTATTCGAGGAATGCTCTAGGCGTTGCCCTGATTCGCCAGAATAAACCCCATGGCTCGTCTGATCTGATCGCGCGTTCCCAGCAGTACCACAATGTCGCCGACAAGGAGTTTGGTTTTCTCTGATGGGTTGGATTCCGTGACGCCGTTTCTGGTCAGGGCGATGATGGACGTTCCGATTCGCGGCCGCAACGCCAGTTGAGCGATCGTTTTTCCAGCCGCCGGCGAATCTTCTTCGATTCGACAGGTCTCCACTTCGACATCAGCGAGGGTTCCGCCGCGAAGGTGATGAGCCAGTTCGGGGACCTCGCTGCGGCGGAGCAGCGCATACCCTTCTCGACGCACCTGTTCAGCCTTTCGCGTGATGAAATCGTGCGGCATGTTGTAGGTGCGGAGGACGAGTGCAAAGATTTCAATCGACGTTTCGAATTCTTCCGGCACGACGTCATCGGCGCCTAGCTGATGGAGTTCTTCCAATTCTCGCAAGTAACGGGTTCGTACCACGATGTGGATCTTCGGGTTCAAGCCTCGAGCTGCCTGCACGGCTCGCCGAGTCATGAATGGATCGGAGATGGCGATGACCAGAACACGTGCATCTTCGATTTTCACATGCCTCAAGACAGTCGGGTTTGTTGCATCTCCATAGTAGAGCGGCAAGCCGTGAGCCGCTTCTCGACGCACCGTATCCCCCTCCAAATCCAACGCGATGTAGGGCACTTCCGTCTCACCCAGTACACGGGCCAGGTTGCGTCCGTTGAGCCCATATCCCACGATAATCACATGGTCTTTGATGCGTAGATGCCTTCCCTCTGCTTCGAGTACATGGGCTGTCGTCTGCCCCGGAAACCAATGGTGCAGTCGTTGCACGGCCTCAACGCGCCGCGCGAGATGCGGGGATACCTGCATTAAGAACGGCGTGATGATCATGGAGCAGACCGAGACCGCGAGGAAGATTTGGTACGGCGGTCCCGACAAGAGCTGATTGTCCAAGCCGACCTGTGCCAGGATAAAACTGAATTCACCTACCTGTGCGAGGGCAATTCCAGTCATGACGGCCGAGCGAGGAGGTACGGCGACCGCCAACACGGCTCCCGTTCCAGCGATGAACTTTAGGAGCAGTACGACGAGTAACACACCGGTTACGACGAGGGGATACTCGAGCAGGATGCGCCAATCCATCAAGATGCCGATGGAGACAAAAAACAGGCTATTGAAACTGTCTCGAAACGGCAAGACGTCGGCGATGGCTTGATGACTGTACTCCGATTCGGAAATCACGAGCCCGGCGATGAAGGCTCCCAAGGCCAGGGACAGCCCGCCGAGAGATGTCAGCCACGCAATACCGAGACACATAACAATGATGGTCAACAGGAAGAGTTCACGGCTTCGGCTACGAACGATGTGGTCGAGTAATTTCGGAACCACATACCACGCAGCTGCAACAATGCATACGACCACCACCATCGATTTCACCAACGAGAGCAGCGCCGGTGTCAATGTCCCGTCACCGTGGCTGGCCAGAATAGGCGTCAGTAAGATCATCGGGACGACGACCAAGTCCTGGAAGATCAAGATTCCGATGGTGGCTCGTCCGTGGGGTGAATCGCTGTCTCCACTGGCGGCCAAGGCTTTCAAGACAATCGCAGTGCTGCTGAGCGATAGCAGAAAACCCCAAAAAATCGCCTGAGGTGTCGGTAATCCTGCCAGTATGCCGCCGAGCCATGAAATCGCGATGACTCCCCCGACTTGTATCGGAGCGGCAATCAAGAGTAGCCGACGAAGCGAGGTCAGTTGCACCAACGAGAATTCGATACCGATGGTAAACAGAAGCAGCACAATCCCGATTTCCGCCAGCACGTGCACTGTTGCGATGTCGGAAATCAGGTTGAGTCCATGAGGACCGATCAAAGCCCCGGCGACGAGAAATCCGGCGATAGAAGGCAGTCGGAATTGATGAAACAGAAACACCACCGCGATAGATACGGTGTAAATGAGCACCAAATTCCCGAGTACGCTGTAATCCGTCATGTCGATTGCTGGGCCGTTAGATGTCCTGGTGCGTCAATTGTTCACGTGATTGCCTTCATAAGCCCGTGATTTCGAGCAGATCAATGAATCAGCAAGGTAACTGTAATGTCCGGGAGATAGGCAGGATACCTGAGGTTTCTGGCGGGGACAAGGTAAAGGCAGATGTCGGCCAGGTTAGCCTGTGCTCCTATTCCTTTTCGGAAGGATCACCCTGGGCGATCTACGCAGGAGAGAGCCAGAACTGTCATGCCATCCGGGTTAAACACCGGAGGTCCATTCCATTGCTCCTTCTGAGATTCTATGGTTCATGTCAAGCATTTTGTTATTCGCTCTGGATTAAATGTTGTCCGGTAATGATGAATAGACCACGCGGTCCGGGCGATTTTGCGAGCGATGATCACCAACGAGGCGGTCGTACTCCAGCCTTGCGTGCGGTACGATTCGTAGATCGGTTTCCAGACGGTAGTTTTGACGGCCGACATCGCAGCGTTAAACAGCAAGCGGCGCAACTCGGCCGGGCCGCGTTTGGACAAGCGGCGGCGACCGGCTTTCTGTCCCGAGTCATTCGCCCGCGGATCCAACCCGGTGAAAGCGACGAAGGCATCCGCCTTGCGAAACGGTACGCGCTCCAACGTATTGGTCAAGCTGAGGCCTACCAGGGGACCGACGCCCACAATGGTTTGCAACCGATGTTGGGCCTCCTGGTGTTGGGGCGAACCAGCCGCAATCGCAGCCATGGCCGTATCAATCTTGGCAATCAACGCCTCCAATTTGCTCATCACGGCCTTGAGTTCGGCGGCAAAGCCGCCCAGATTGCGCATCGTCAGCTTGAGCGTGCCTTGGAGACGGACAATCGTGGCACGCCGTCGAATCAGCTGATCCAGCTTGCGTTGATTCGCCGTGGGAGGCGTCTAGGCACGCAAGGGCGTGTGCTCTTGCGCGATGAGTCGGGCAATCAATTCCGCATCCACCCGGTCGGTTTTGGCCCGGTTGCCCATGGCCTTGGCGTAGTGCCGAGTATCCAACGGGTTCAGCAGGAAGACGGTAGAACCGTGGGCCTGCGCCAGGGCCGCCAGCAATTCATGATTAGGTGCTGGTGGATTCCAAGCCGATGCGGCTGCCAGCTGGGAGAGATGTCAGCCATGTCCGCAAGGGGGCCCGCTGATTGGGAATACGCTGGATCGGAAAACTGTGCTCGGCACATGCGACCACAACGGCGTCTTTGGCCACATCCACGCCGACATTCAGAACGGGTTGCATCATCGTCGCCTCCTTGAAAGCAGAAATGCACGACGCTGGGGTGGCACACACCGACGTGAGCTTGCAGACAAATCGGCGGTCAGGGGTCCTGCCGCGAGATTCTTCATCGACGTTTGTGGTGTGGGTGGGAGAGTGCTCAGACAGTCTGTCCGCTGTGCGGCAGATGCTAGTCGATGTCCCTCCACCCCAGCTCCTCGTAGCTTCTCAAGAATGAACGGTAAAACACCATACAAGCTTGTCCTAAAGGATTCTGAACTTAACGACACGACATTCGCTTGCCTGGGGCACTTGATGGAGACCTGAGAGCGATGAAGAGGGAAGTCCTCCTGAGGAGTACGGTCGATCTTACAATTTTCCATCGAGGGCTGCCTCGGATAGCTGAGCTGACATGGTGAGAACTTGTTGGCTCAGACAACTATATTATCTTCGGGTTAAATCTCTCAGGCCGGTTGTGGTAGCATGTTGCAAAGGTGCTCCTCAGGAAGTCGTGTGGGGCAGTTGACTTCGATTGCGCTATGTTCGGCCCTTCGAGAAGTAGGACCTGAGCGAGGCACTCTGAAGATGGGGTGGGACTGGGCCTTCAAGGAGCGTTTCCTCCAGCTCTGGGATCATGCCTATCGGTGGAGCCGCCCATAGGTTCTTTGCCTGCTGGTTCCGGGGCGCCATCCATAGCTGACTGAGATCAAGGGCTGAGGTGGCGAAGCGGAATCGGCGCCACTGCCTCACTGTGCTGACTTATCTGCTGCACGACACCACCAATGCGGGAGTGAGAGCCGTCAAGACGACGATCGAATGGCTGAAGAAAAACGGCGGCTTCCGCAACGTCGAGCAATTCAAGATTGCCAGATGCTTCCATTACAGAGGCTTAGATCTCTAACCAACTTACACAAGAGCGTGAAAAGCCAAAGGTATGGATATAATGAAGACCTCCGGTTACAATTTCTCATATGGCGATGAGATGTTTTCTCTGTTGTCCTACGGTCATCTGCCTGATTCGAAGGGGTGTGTGTCACTGACATGACGACTGCTAACGAATACGATGTGCTGGTGATGGGTGCGGGATTGGCGGGGATGCGCGCAGCTCTGGCCGCGCATGATGCCGGTGCTCGGGTGGCGATCATGACGAAGGTCCATCCGGTTCGAAGTCATTCCAACGCGGCGCAAGGCGGCATCAATGCCGCGATGACGGACCGTGGGGACGAGTGGGAGGAACATGCCTTCGAGACCGTCAAGGGGAGCGATTATTTAGCGGATCAGGACGCGGTTGAAATTCTCGCTCAAGAAGCCGGGCGCGAGATTCTTACGTTGGAGCACATGGGTGTCATTTTTAATCGGAATGAAGAGGGCCGGCTCGGCACACGTCGGTTTGGGGGGCAAAAGCGGGCCCGTACCTTTTTCGTGTCGGATTTTACCGGACAAGCGATGCTTCATGTCCTCTTTGAGCAACTCATGAAAGCGCGCGTACCAGTTTTCGAGGAATGGTTCGTGACCTCATTGGTGAAGGATGCTGATGGTCGTTGCGCGGGCTTAGTAGGGTTTGAAATTCGAACGGGTCAATTTGCTTTGGTGAAGGCGAAAGCGGTCATCATTGCTTCCGGGGGATTGGGGCGGGTGTTTGAGCCGAGTACCAATGCCTTGATTTGTACGGGTGACGGCATGGCGATTGCCTATCGCGCCGGCGCCGCTTTGATGGATATGGAAATGGTGCAGTATCACCCGACAACCTTAAAGGGAAAAGGGCTGTTGATTACCGAAGCCGCTCGTGGAGAGGGTGCGTATTTAGTGAATCGTGACGGCGAACGGTTCATGAAGCGGTATGCCCCGAATATGATGGAGTTGGCTTCACGCGATGTAGTGTCGCGGGCCGAACAAACCGAAATCAACGAAGGTCGAGGGATGGACGGGTGCGTCCTGTTGGATTGTCGTCATTTGGGTCGACAGCTTATCCACGAGCGGCTTCGGCAGATTTCTGACGAGGTACAGTCGTTTGCAGGAATTGATTTAACGAAAGAGCCTGTTCCAATCCGGCCAGGCATGCATTACCAGATGGGCGGCATCAAGACCGATGTAGATGGGCGATGCTGGGAGATGCATGGCGCATGGGCTGGTGTCCCGGGGCTGTTTGCCGCCGGGGAGACGGCCTGTCTGAGCCTTCATGGAGGTAATCGGCTTGGCGCGAATTCATTATTGGACACCGTTGTGTTCGGTCGACGGGCTGGCCGATGCGCCGCGGAATACGCGCGGGAGGTCCCAACGCCTCACGTTCCTGATTCGGCCGTGGGGACGGAGCAGCAGGCTGTTTCCGCATTGCTGTCGCGCCATGCCAACGGGGACTCGGTTGCAACTATTCGGCACGAAATGGGTGTCGCGATGAATACTCACCTGGGGGTCTTTCGCGACCAGGAGGGCATGATGACGGCGAAAGGGGCGTTGGAATCTCTGCACGATCGGTACTCGCGTGTGGGCGTGCAGGATAAAGGTCAGGTGTTCAACACCAGCCTCATCCGTGCCTTAGAGCTTGGGTTCATGTTGGACTGTGCTGAGACGATTGTGCGTAGTGCTTTACTCCGTCGGGAGAGTCGAGGCGCACATTTTCGGACGGATTATCTCCATCGGGATGATGCGCAGTGGTTGAAACACATTTTGGTCTATCACCAACCGGATGGTTCCTCACGGGTAGAATATTTGCCGGTTCGCCTCACCCGATGGGAGCCCAAAGTACGGATCTATTAGTGCATGATCACGATATTTCGCATTCGCCGCTTTAATCCAGAGGCCGCACCCTCCATGCCGTATTTCCAGGAGTATAAACTGGATACGGATCGAGCGGATACGGTGCTGGATGCGCTTATTGATATTCGCGAAACCCTTGATGAATCCTTAACGCTCCGGTGTTCCTGTCGAGGAGCGATTTGCGGTTCCTGCAGCATGCGCATCAATGGCCATGCGGCGTTAGCCTGTAAAACCAAAGTCCAGGCGATGGCTTCGGAACGGGGAGTCGTGCAGGTGGAGCCCATGAATAACATGCCGGTGATCAAAGACTTGGTCACCGATATGGCTGGGTTTTGGGAAAAAGTACGACAAGTGCAACCGTGGCTCCAACCAGCCGGCCAGGAACCGGAAGGTGAATACCTCGCTTCATCCGAGTCGATGAATCACCTCACGGGCGTGATGGGGTGCATTATGTGCGGAGCCTGTGTGTCGGACTGTGCCGCACTGGAGGTGGATGAGCGGTTTGTCGGCCCGGCAGCATTGGCAAAAGCGTACCGATTTGTGGCCGATCCTCGTGACGGTGCCGCCCGGTCCAGGTTGTTGGCTCTCAACGAACCAGGCGGCATGTGGGATTGCACCCGCTGTATGGAATGTATTGAAGTGTGCCCCAAGGGCGTTGGGGCCATGGAACGTATTATGTCGCTCAGGAGCCGAGGGATCGAGGCAGGTGTCCCTTCAACATCCGGGTCTCGACATGCTGAAGTGTTCGCGGACCTCATTTACCGGAAGGGACGGTTGGATGAGCCCATGTTGGCGACTCGAACGTTCGGTCTCCAGAACTTGTCTCGTCTGCTGTCTCTTCTTCCCATGGTCCTCCGGGCATTCGTGAGAGGGAAAGTCCCCAAATCTGGCCCGTTGCATCGGGCCATTCCCGGCGTGGAGAAGTTTCGGAGGCTCTTTCAACGGATGGAGGAACGACCGTGAAATTTGCATTTTTCCCAGGGTGTGTGTCTAAAGGGGGATGTCCGGAGCTCTATCAGTCTGTGATGGAGGTCTATCCGCGGCTTGGTTTGGAGTTGGAAGAAATGACTACGGCGTCGTGCACCGGAGCGGGCGTGCTGCAAGAGAAAGACCGGAAGTTGGGAGATGTGTTGAATGCCCGGACCTTTGCCCTGGCGGAACAAGCCGGGTTGCCGATCATGACGATTTGCAGCACCTGCCAGGGTGTCATGAGCCAAGCCAATCACCGCCTCACGACGGATCCTCCCTATCTGGCCGCAGTCAACGAGATACTGAACGAGGAAGGCTTAACCTATCGAGGGACGACGCAGATCCGTCATTTTGTCTGGATCTTACTCGAAGAGTTGGGGGAACAGGGCATTCGGCAACGGGTGCGACGACCATTGACGGAGCTTCGGGCGGCTCCGTTCTATGGATGTTATTTGCAACGTCCATCTGAAGCGTTGGGGTTTCAGGACCAACCGGATCGGGCGAAATCGTTGGAACTCATCATGAGCTGGTTGGGATTGGAGGTCGTGGACTTTCCCGGGAAAACTCGATGCTGCGGGTTTCCGCTTCTGACGATCAATGAAAAGAATTCCTTACGCATGGTTGCGAGCCACACGTTGGATGCGAAACGCAATGGTGCCGATATCTTGGTGACTCCCTGTCCGTTGTGCCACCTCAACCTGGATGGGATGCAGTCAAGGGCGGCCGGCCAGCAGCAAGCCGACATTGATCTTCCGATATGGCATTTGCCTCAACTGCTTGGCCTGGCGATGGGTATGGAGCCGAAGCGTCTTGGGTTGACTCGTCATCTCGTGTCAACTCAAGGAGTGCTCGACAAGCTCGGATCCGCCGTTGCGTAGCTTGGTGCGTGATGGTCAGAGGGCCTCGTGAGCGACCGTTTTAAAATAGGCGAGGAGATCGCGAGCGGAAAGAATACCCACGATCGTGCCTGCATCGGTGACCGCCAGATGGCGGATGTGTTTGTCTGCCATGAGGTCACGCGCGTAATGCGGTGATAGGTTCTTTTCCACCGACATAATCGGCTTCGACATCAACTGCGAAACGGCGGTGTCCGTTACGTCGATTCGTTCGGCGACAGCCCGGACGATGTCGGTTTCCGTGATGATTCCCGAAAAAGTCTCGTCGGTTTTCACTAACAATGAGCCGATGTGACTGCCGTGCATGCGTGCCGCCGCTTCTCGGATCGTCGTCTCTCCTGGAACCGCACTGAGGTCACGGGTCATGAGTTGTCCTACGATTGCCATGAGGAGCCCTCCTGGTTCAAGGGGTTGTCGAGTTTCTGGTTCAATGAATGATGAGACTATTCTAGGAAACGATAGGGGGGATGCGCAACGTAGGTAAAATGAGGGAGACGTCTGATCGCGCAGGGAGGATGTTGATCGAGCCACTGGAGTATGACGATGGAATGGACGCCGTCCTCCAAGCTGTTCCAGCATTTGTTTCCCCCCTAAAGGGGCATAGACCAAGGAATAAAGTATTGCGTAGGCTGTGGGCACAGTTTCATAGGAATGGTCATGAGTGTCTGGGCACTGAGTGCCCTCGTTACACGATCTGGAGGTGCCCCATGCGACCAACGCAGATGCTTCCCTTCTTCACTGCGATGCTTGCAGTCTTTTCCGCTGGTCCGGCATTCTCAGATGCCCAGCCTGGATCGGATACGACTTGGGAGTGTCCTCAAGCAGACGGCAGTTCCATGTTTACCAATAAAGAGAGGGCCGGTTGCCATGCCATGACACTCAAGCCGCTTTCTGTCGTGCCCGATTTGGAGAATATGCCGACGGCTCCCCGAGCGACAACAACCGCCGCTCCTCATTATGAAGTCCCGCCGTATCAGGATCGTGCTCCCGGCATGGGAGATCCGAATGTGCCGGATTGGGCGCGTGATTGGCACGCAAGCAACACGTCTTCTGGCTCAGCACAGCCTGAAGTGTGTTCGTTATACTCGGAATGGATGCAACTGGTGCAGAAGACCCGTGGAGGGATGTTCTTCGGATCTGACCCTTCCTATGGTGGAGATGTCACAGGGCGTGCTCAGCGAATGCCAAGCCATTCTTATTACGATAATGCGCGCTATGTCGCGCTGTCGAGACTCTTCGGTACGGGGTTCGTGCCTGTTGGCTGTTTCTAGATTTTCGGACTGGGCTCGTCAGACTCTATAGAACTCCCGATACCACTTCACGAAGCGAGGGATGCCCTCTTCGATTGATGTGGTCGGCTTGAATCCGACATCGCGAGTGAGATCGTCGATATCGGCGTAAGTCGCAGGGACGTCCCCCGGTTGCAACGGCATCAGTTTCTTCTCCGCCTGCTTTCCTAACGCCTGCTCCAGGACCTCGATGAAGTGCAGCAGTTCAACCGGCTGATGGTTGCCGATATTGTAGATTCGTGCCGGAGCCGAGCTGGTTCCCGGTGTCGGCCGATCCCCAGACCAGGTTGGATCAGCCGTGGCCGGGTGATCAAGCGTTCGGATGACCCCCTCGACAATATCGTCCACATAGGTGAAATCGCGTTTCATCCGGCCCTGGTTAAAGACTTCAATCGGTTTGCCCTCCAAGATGGCCTTCGTAAAGATGAAGAGGGCCATGTCAGGACGCCCCCAAGGCCCATAGACGGTAAAAAATCGAAGACCGGTGCAGGGCAGGTGATAGAGATGCGCGTAACAGTGCGCCATCAGTTCATTGGCCTTTTTGGTGGCGGCATACAGCGAAACCGGATGGTCTACGTTGTCATGGGTGGAGAACGGCATATGGGTATTCCCCCCATAGACAGAACTGGACGAGGCGTAGACCAAATGCTCGATGTTGTTCCGCCGGCAGCCTTCCAGAATGTTGATGAATCCCTCGATGTTGCTCTCGGTGTAGGCGTAAGGATTGACCAGTGAGTAGCGGACGCCTGCCTGGGCGGCGAGATGAACCACGCGCCCTATCGACTCACCGGCAAAGAGATCACGCATGCCTTGTTGATTGGAGAGATCGAGCTTGACGAAACGAAATCGATCGTGCGGCGTCAATTGGGCGAGCCTGGCCTGTTTCAATCGCACGTCATAGTAGGCGTTGATATTGTCCAGGCCGATCACCTGATCGCCACGGTCCAACAGACGCATGGCCACATGAAATCCGATGAACCCCGCTGCTCCTGTGACAAGAATCGGCAACTGCGTTCCAACCATGGCTCCTCCTCAAAGACAAATGGTCTATCGTCCCTTGCCCGCTTTCATGAAGGGGGGATCGCCGTGGTCCAACCGATATAGAGTCATCGGAGCGAGGGTTTCGCTTGCCGAATCGACCTCGATCAGCCCCCCACTCAGAACTCGATAGACATCGAAGGCGTGGGCACGATGATAGCGGCATCCCTGCGAAACAAGAAGGTCTTTCAACTTTTCAGGTTGTTCCCAATGAGCTGTCAAGAGAGCAGTTCTGCAGGGATTACGGCGGCTGAACATGAAAGACAGGTGATCTGGGTACCAGTCAGCTCCACCGGTGGCGTAGGACACAAACATTTGTGCGTGGGCAGCCGTGCACAACTCGGCGAGATAGGCGTTTGTGAGATAGCCGTTCTCTCCCACCTCCAGCCATTTGCCGGGATGGGAGAGAGCAGCATGGGCGGCATGGCTCCGGATTTCAAGCAACTGCTGTTGTGACGCGAAGACGAGCGGAATCGGTCCGTATTGTTCGACCAATTGCTGGATGACAGTATCCTTGAGAGCGGATCGTCCGTCGTTCGTCGGGCCGCTGTCCACATGGATCAGCACATTGTGCCCCCGATCCGAAATTAAATAGCAATTCCTGGGCATGCTCAAGTCGCAAGGGTCCTCTCCATAGAAGGGCACGGACACGACCGTGCCTCCTTCAAACGGCCAGGTTTCTCCATGAGCCAGCTCGATGATTCGGTCAAAACCCAGTTCTGTGAGGAGCGACCGATAGTCGAAGAACAGTCCTGTTCGATTCCGCCGACTGGGCACGATGATCGGCGTGTCTTTCGGCAAATGAAGCAGGGTGCGGGGATCGACGTGATCATCATGGTCGTGGGTCAGAAACACGGCGGCAGGTTTAGGGAATAGTCCGCTCCACACCGACGGCAACGGAGATTCAGCAAACCAAGGCAGAAACCAAGGGTCGAAGAGGAGTGTGGTGTCCCGCTGCCGGTAGAGGAGGGCGGCATGTCCGAGGTGCACGATATCTTGATCCTGCACGACGTCGTACCAATGTCGCAGGATGGAAGCCGTTGCTGAAACGGCCAAGCAACCATAATGCTGCAGCGTTTCAAGTAATCTCGTTAGCAGTCCCTGCGCATCGCGCGGCATGGCCGACAACGCAGAACGGAGATCGTCTACGGTATGAGTTCCGTCGAGCAGACCGAGAAATTTCCCTATGATGGGACCCAGCGGTCGTCCATTGAATCCGATGGGGATCGCCTGACGATTGATTGCATGAAAGATGCGAAGACCATCATTGGTTACGGTTGCGGATTTAGCTGAATCTGTCGGGAATTCCCACCGGAAGGCCCCATCCGCTCGCCGCCCGCAGTGAATGTGCTGTTTGAGGTATGGCCGCCCGTTGACCAGCTCCGCATAGGCATCCTCCAACCGTTGCCGGCGATCGGGATCGTCGAGCGGCGCCCGTTTTGAAAAGACATCGCTGATAGCAGTATCGATCGCACTGGAGAGGAGGCTGTGGGCCTCATGGAGGCAAGCGACGACTTCTGGGGCCACTCCGCCTACGAACGGGAAGGGTCCTGGTGCCTCCGCGCTCTCCAGCTGCACCCAGCACCAGGGGGCGAGTCTCAGGTAATGATTTTTGGGAAGACTGGTCCAGATTTGGTTCATGAGTCCGCACTGAACCGCAGCTTGCTGATCGCCGGTTCATACAGAGCCTGGACCAGATTGCCGTCGGGGTCGGCAAAATAGAATGAATAACTGCCGTCACGATGCTGCCTGGGTGCTTTGGCGATTCGTCCGCCCAGAGATTCGATCTTCGGCAAGATCTCTCGGTACATCTGATCGACGGCTTGCGGACTGTCGAGAATCACCCCAATGTGGTCGAGTAATTGGGCCTGTGTGGGTTGATATGAGGAGAGTTCATCTTTTGGAATTTGGTGAAGTGCCAGATTGTCGATGCCGGAGCTAAAATAAACGTTCTCGGGATCCGGCTCCCACACCGGCTGAAAGCCGAGTACCTGTTCATAGAATCTTCGTGATCGAGGAAGATCGAGAACACGCAGTGCCAAATGGCGAAGACCTCGATGGAGTGGAGCGGTCATACTAGGCAACCTGTTCGTTGATCTGACTGAGATATGCATAGTAGGGAGACTAACTGCAAGCCGTCAACGGAAAATCAGCTCCCGCTCCAGGATCAACAGCTATGGTACGATCATTGCCACCATGACATTCGACGGCATGACAATCGCTGCGTTCGAAAGCCGGATGGCGACAGAGATCAGCCGGCTGATCGAGCGTTACGGCGGGCGGCCGCTCGTGGCTCCTGTTCTACGAGAAATCCCGCTGGAGGGCAATTCTGCAGTGCAGGAGTTCGGGGTCCGGCTCATGGCCGGGCGGATTGATCAGCTTATTCTCCTGACTGGTATCGGCACAACGATGCTGTTTGACCTGCTCAAGACCCGCTATGCCTGGTCGTCCATCGTCGCAGTGCTCAAAGGCACCGCGATCATCGCACGAGGACCGAAACCGGTCGCGGCTCTCAAGGCCGTCGGTCTTCGACAGACGGTGACGGTGCCGGAACCGAATACGTGGGTCGATCTGGTTTCAGCTCTGGATCAGTATCGCTCTGTGAAGGGACTGCGGGTTGCCGTTCAGGAATATGGAGTCTCCAATCCTGATCTCGTGAAAGCGCTGGAACAGCGAGGTGCGGAAGTGTTCCCAGTTCCCATCTATAAATGGGCCCTGCCCGAGGACCTTGGACCAGTTCGTCATGCACTTGATGAAATCATCGCCGGGCGAGTCGCTGTGATCCTGATCACCAACGCCGCACAGGTCGATCATGTCATGCAGGTGCTGGAGCAAGATGGAAAAGTGGAACGATTTCGATCGGCGCTAGAGAAGCTGGTTGTCGCCGCAATCGGTCCCACTGCCAGCGAACGGTTGTGCCACTATGGTTGGCAGGTCGATTTTGAACCCTCGCATCCGAAGATGGGAATCTTGGTGAAAGAAGTATCAGAGCAGGCTTCGAGCATGATCGATCGGAGGCGATAGAGTAAAACCTCTGGAAGTTTGCTGAACACTTGTCTGGCGTCTTCACAGCCGAACAAGCCTGCTTCCGTAACCGCTCTTACTTATGGTATCTATGCGGATACATGGCGTATCTGAAATGGATATCACCGGATGGCGAGCACCCCTCATCATCGGTTACGTCACTTCACTAAGCGCTGCTCCAGTTATTCGCTGAACAGCAACTTCACGATTGCACAGGCACATGGGCGGAGTTGCCCTCTGCTAGCATTCTCATTGCTCACGTTGGGAAAACCGTTGGGTCAATGAACAACTCATTCACCAGTACGGCGTGAAAGGCATTCACTGCGGGGTGTGCTCGCTATAGCTCCATCGCAGATGATGACACCGGGCATGGCTGATCGATCCTCGACTCAGTTCGATGTCTTTCTCAGCTACCACTGGCGTGACCGAGAGCCGGTTGAGCGCATCGCGCGATCCCTCCGAGATCGGGGCCTCAAGCCATTCCTCGACCGCTGGTACCTCGTGCCAGGTCGACCGGGGCCACAGGCGCTGGAACAGACGCTGGTTTCGTGCCGGGCAGTCGCCGTGTGCATTGGCCCCGGAGACATGGGACCATGGCAGACGCGGGAATCAAACTTTGCGCTGGATCGGCAGGGGCGCAACGCGGACTTTCCTGTCATCCCCGTCTTGCTGCCGGGCTCGGATCCGGTGCTTGGCTTCCTTAGCCAGAATACCTGGGTCGATTTGCGCCAGGGCACGGATGATCCGGGGTTGCTTTCGCTGCTTGCCGGAGCGATCCGAGGTGAAGCGCCCGGACCGGATCTTGCCGAACGTCTCAGAGTCACCCGTGCGACCCTCTGTCCTTACCGCGGCCTTCTCTATTTTCGAGAAGAGGATGCCCCGTTCTTTTTTGGGCGGATGGCCGCAATCCGAAATCTCCATGAGGCCATCCGGCAGCAGCGGTTCATCGCCGTCGTAGGGGCATCGGGCTCCGGCAAGTCGTCGGTCGTGAGAGCCGGCCTCGTCCCGCAGCTACGTCAGGAGAAAGACACGACCTGGGACGTCGCGACCCTGTTTCCCGGCGATGAACCGCTGAAGGCTCTTGCGCGATCGGTGTCTCCGCTCCTTGAGCCGGAAACGATGGATGAAACCGATCGCTTGTTGAAGATCAACAAGCTCGCGGACGCCTTCGCGAAGCAAGAAGTCAGCCTGCACGACGTCGGCCGGCGCATCTTGGACAAACAAGCGGGAACGAATCGGTTGTTGCTCGTCATCGATCAAGCCGAGGAACTCTATACGGTCGCGAAAGATGATCACACCCGCCGCCGGTTCATCGATGAAATGCTCGATGCCAGCGAGCGAGGCTCATGGACCGCGATGCTCACACTTCGCGGGGACTTTGTCGGAAAGGCGCTGTCCTATCGCCCGCTCTCCGACCGACTGCAGGGCGCGCAGGTCAATGTGGGACCGATGACGCGAGCCGAATTGGAGCAGGCCATCACGTCCCCGGCCCGACGCGTCGAACTGTCATTTGCCGCCGGTCTTGTGACAAGGATCCTGGACGACGTCGGTGATGAACCGGGCCATCTGCCCCTGCTCGAGTTCGTGCTCAAACGCTTGTGGGAGGACCGCCAGGGCTCGGAACTATCGCACCAGGCTTACGAGGCCATGGGTGGGTTGCAGGGCGCCGTGGCGAAGAAGGCCGAAGAGGTCTTTAACAAGCTCACTCTCCCGGAACAAGAAGCGGTCAAACGCGTCTTCCTTCAAGTGGTCCGAGCGGGCGAAACCGGTGAGGACACCCGCCGCAGAGCGGCGCTCTCAGAAATCGGTTCGGCCGCTATGGCTGTCGTCAAGAAACTCGCAGACGAGCGACTCTTGGTGACCAATCGCGCGGTGGCCGGAGAAGAGACCGTCGAAGTCAGTCACGAAGCGCTGATCCGCCAGTGGCAACGGCTGCAAGGATGGCTGAATGAGGATCGTGAATTTCTGCTGTGGCGGGAGCGGCTGAGAGGGCGTGTGAACGAATGGCAGCACAATACACAGGACGAAGGCACGCTGCTCCGAGGAGCGTTACTGGAAATGGGAAAAGGGGACATTCTACTTTTCAGTAGACCAGCCCTGCGTCCGCTGCTAGTTTGCTGGCATGCCTCGCACCACTCGCGCCTCGGTAGGGGGTCTCTGCTACCACGTGATCAATCGTGGGAACGCCCGCGCGGAGGTGTTTAGGAAAGCCGAAGACTATGCGGCGTTTCGCGACCTGCTCGCGGAGGCGGTAGACCGCGTGCGAATGCGGGTGCTGGCCTATTGCCTGATGCCGAATCATTTTCACCTGGCGCTCTGGCCCCGGAGCGATGGCGATCTCAGCCGCTTTATGCAATGGCTGTTGACGGCGCAGGTGCGACGCTATCATCGGCACTATCAATCGAGCGGCCATGTCTGGCAGGGCCGCTTCAAGGCCTTTCCCATCCAACAGGATGAGCATCTCCTGGCGGTACTGCGGTACATCGAGCGCAATCCGTTGCGGGCTGGGCTGGTCGCGCGGGCAGAGGATTGGCTGTGGTCCAGTCTGCGGGGACGGGGAGGCAAGGAGGCGTGGCTGCAGGTGATGCCCGTGCCGGAACCAAAGGACTGGGTGAACTGGGTTAATGCACCGATGATGGACGCAGAGGTGGAGGCGCTCCGACACAGTGTGAACCGCGGGACACCGTTTGGGAGTGTGGGCTGGGTACAGCGGACCGCGCGGCGGCTGGGGCTGGAAGCAACTGTCAATCCCCGCGGGCGCCCACGGACGCGCAATGAAAAGTAGAATGTCCCCTTTTCCGAGCTGAAAGCGATGGCTACCCGCCAGTATGAGCAAATAGCCAAGAGAGGTCAGCTGACCCTACTGCCGAGCCGTCCGAGCTCGGGCACCCCGTAGCCTTACACTCTTCGACGATCAGACGATCATACAACCTCAGACCGTCAGCGATCCACCGCACAAGGTTCCACCCGAGTTTCTGCTCCCCTCCGGCCTTTGACAAGCGTGCCATACTTCGGTGTAATGAGAGCTGATCGAAGAGGATTGAACGTTTCTTGATCGGACGGAACGGATGTCGATGCTTGCCCGTGTTGTAAAGGTGCTTGCGTGGATGTGGTTTTTTGCAGCCTGTTCTGTGATCCTGGCTGCTTCTGCGTCCCCTTGGTACCGAGGAGGATTCGATGCCCTTTGGGAGCTGGTTAGCCCACATCTTGTCATAAACGGTGTTTTTGTAGGTCTGACATTCGCCCCAGCCTTGTTTCTGGCGACGTTAGCGAGAGGTATCCATGAGGAACATCGAGGCAAGATACTGGGTTCAGCCGCCGCGCTCTTGGTCACGGTGACCGCTCTGACACTGATCGTCCTAGTGCCCGTCAAGCTCGCGAAGAACGAAGCGCAACAGGCTCGGCAGACCGGGAAGGCCAGAGAATACGAGGCGCAGTCGATCCGCGTGAAAGACCAGAGCGCGACGCTGTATCAGTACAACGACGATTTCACACGACCCTCGTCAGGCCCAGTGGGAACTGCGGGGATACCGGAATCGATTCAGATCGGTGACGCGATCACAGTCAATGGCCACACGCTTCGCGCCCAGCACATTCTCGTAAAAGAAATTCTGTCCGATATCGATTATGATGGGCACGCACTCGGCAAGGCAGGGGAGACTCAATGTGTCATTGTCGAATCGCTCAAGAATCTACCGGACGCCGCTCAAAGCGACAGGGGCGACCGTCTATGGATTGTGGTCGAGAAGTGCGTTCCAACCGCCGCTGCAACCCGATAGCCCGGCCTGCACCCTCATGTCTTCGCGGTTCCGCGATGGCTGGCCCACGTCATCGTTTCAGATCAGCTCACTGAGTATTTGCCCAATTGGTCAGGGACTCGTGAACTTCATCTCTATTACGGCGAGAAGGAAGTTTCGTTCGATGATTCGAGGCTCTTTGCCTTTGGCGAGGGACTCGCCAGGCACGAACGATTTATTGCCCGAGAAGCGACGATGTGGGGAGTAGGGATGGCAGAAGCCAAGCAACTTTGCGACGAGCTTGGTCTTGGGGATCTCCTGAGGCGTATGCAGTCAGGGTTGATGCAGGTAGTCGGCGAGACGGGATGGCGATTGTCTCACGGTGAGCGGAGCCGCCTGTACCTTGCACGCGCCTTGCTCAAAAATAGGCCGAGCTGGTGGTTCTCGACGAAAGTTTTGCGGCACTGGACCCGGAAACGCTTACCCAATGTCTCCGATGCGTCCTGTCGCGGGCACCTACCCTCGTTGTCATTGCCCATCTGTAGGGGGCTATCCATATATCGAGCGTCAGACGAACTGCGCGTTACAAAAGCTCTTTACTCATAGGATGTAGTCGCGATCGCGACGGTGAGCCGGGCTAACGATTTCCACTCTGGAGCTGAACAGCGCTCACGCCATATGGGCTGAAGAAGGCCAGCACCTTGTCACCAACCTTAAACTGAGCACCGAGCCGAGTTTGTTGCGTGAGGTTCAGAATATGGAGCTGCCCTTTGTCGTCTCGAATGACCATCGTTCCGGGAACACCGGCTGTCATGGAGACAACTTCTCCTTGAACGGGCGGAAGAGCAAGAACGGAATCGGGCAGACTGACTATGCTCATGACCAGAAAAATGAGAGCGCCCAGTACTCTCAGGACAGGCCGGTCCATGGCCATCTTTCCTTTCTTCATGGGGGACGGTTCGCACATGAGCAGCCTGAGTGTATGCGAGATCGACTCGGTGCTGTCTCCGATCAGTGTACCAGTATGTCCGTCACTTATGCACACGATAGCGGGGGATTTCCTGTGCAGGTGGACCACGAACTGAGCGAGCGATGCAGTGGTTTCTCGTGGTACTGCCGTTGGCGGAGTTCTATGAGCACTCGTACATGCCGAACAGGTTGCAAGCGAACGCAGTGGTCTGTTTTTCAATTTCGACTTATGGGCGTTGAAATCGTCTCATGGATTTGTGATAGATGAAGCATGATCACATCCACCTTCTGCTTGCTTCCAGGGATAGGACGCACCACGGAACGGCGACTGTGGCGGGAAGGGATGACCACGTGGTCGGATTTCCTCAGCGCTCCCTCCATTCGGGGTATCAGCGCAGGCCGGAAATCGCTGTATGACGACGGCATCTCGGAAGCTCAAGCACATTATACGCGAGACGATGCACGCTACTTCGGCGTAGTCCTGCCACAGCGGGAGCAGTGGCGGCTCTACGAATGGCTTCGCGAGCGGGCGGTGTATCTGGACATTGAAACCGATTCGTTCTCACAGATCACCGTCGTAGGGTGCTACGGTCGTGGCCGGTTCACCTCATTCGTTCGTGGCGAGTCGCTGAATTCCAGGCAGCTTGTGAGTGAATTGTCGCAGTACGACTTACTGGTGACGTTTTGCGGAACGACGTTCGATGTGCCGATGTTGCTCTCGCAGTATCCGGGTCTCCCCCTAGACCAACCACATCTCGACCTCTGTTTTATGGGTCGGCAGCTCGGGTATCGAGGCGGACTCAAGGCTATTGAAACGCAATTGGAGATTACTCGCGCCTCTGATCTGCAGGGCTTGAACGGCCATGATGCGGTGCTGCTCTGGAATCGATGGCGACAAGGGCATGATGAGGAAGCCAGAGCACAGCTGCTCGGTTACAATGAAGCGGATTGCGTGAATCTGGAGCGGCTGGCCGATACCTTCTATTGTGAGATGGTCCGCCGGTTAGAAATAGATACCCAGTCAACAGTTGGATAATGGAACAGGTTATTGGATCTGTGAAGTTCCCGGTAGGCCCTCGCAGCTGTCCTAATCTCTCATCCGTTCAATGGCTCGACCGATTTCCTCTTCCAGAAGGCATAGATTGGCGCGTAACGTGGCTGCGCAAGAATCTGTCCCGGGTACTTGACGAGCTCGTCCCTCCTTCTGCCCAGCATTGAGATTTACTTCTCTGGCTCCAGGATAATCCCATACTTGTCAGGATCGTGTTTCCAGGCACCGGATGATACCAGGCCGATTAATGGGATGAGAAGAAAACAACCACCGATGACATCGAGGAGCCCTATCGAGCTCAGTGAGCGGGATGTCGTGCGATATTGCGTTTGATACCCGGTCTTTCGCACTTCTATTAAAAGATTATCGCCCCGATGAGCTTCAAACTGAACCGGTGTTTGACCAACCGGTTGCCCTCCAGCAAGTACCTTCGCTCCTTCGGGGGACGAAGTCACCTGTATAGTCTGCATCGACGGAGCGGCAAAGGAACAGCCGGTGAAAGTAACGAGCGCTAACAACGCAATGGCTCGGCGACAGACAGCCCACAAGCGCCGTTCATTCTCCATTTTCATAAACCTCCCTATCGACGAATTGCCTAACAAAGCCCTCGGATCACTTGGTTGCTTCACCAAGCTACTGCATACATGAGCTCCAGTAAACACGTTTCTTACATCTCGTGCAGGCAGCTTGGTGTCCATGTTACTTCCTCTGAAGCGCTCCGCACATCACCTAGTCGTCACGCTTTTTGTAAGGCGTTTGTAACGGCGGTTTTCAGCCTGGAACTTCGGCTTGTTCAGTGTGGCCTTGCCATGATTGTGGAATGGATTGCGATATGCGCGGTTACAAGAGTGCCGTGACTGGTATTTGGCGCTGAAGTACCTTCCCTATCGGTTCGGTTTGGATCCTTGAAAATCACTCCGGTGCCTGTTCTTGTTTTTGCGGGGCGATAGATACGCCCGTACGCCGTCCCCTGCAATCATCCCTCAATAACCTGCCGTCATCAAGGCGAACACAACCGCCGCTATTACGACAATCGCGATAGCGATCAACATGAGCGGAGGATGGGCACCGAACATTCCAGGCATGGGCCACCTACTCGTTTAGGGTATGGTTCAGCCTAGCCTTTATGCTTGCCGCCTGTCCAGTAGCAGACCCGAGCAACTGTCTGGCGATCAGAAAAAGGGGTTGCACGGTTCAAGATTCGACCTCATTCTTCTCTGCTACGAACATCGCCGGCTCAACCTCATCACGCTGCCCCCGTTCCTCACCACACTCTCGGAATTGTCTGGGCAGCTGGAGGCTTTCAGTAGAAGGGGTGACTCTTGTCATACCTTCAGACCTCCGGCGGACAAGAAGTTGTTGAGTCTACCTCTTTTCTCCGCTCGCAAGTCTCCGTTATAATCCGCGTTGCTTACTGGAACATCTATGACTACCACCAAGACTGAATATAGGGAACGACTTCGCCGGTTGGCCGAAGTGATGCTCGCCGTGTCGGGCGAATCGGTCACGGTGATGAAGCGCAATGCGCCGGAGCAGGCGCTGAAGCTCAAGCGTCAGGAGGAGTGGGGCGTCTATCTGGAATTCCTCAAGATCATGTTCAATCTCACGGACCGTCTGGTGGCTCTGCATATTCCGCTCAAGGACCAGATGGAATTCATGAACGGCCTGGAAGATGCGGTGACTCAACAGTTGAAGTGCGCGCTGGAGCCGGCATTTGGAAACAATGCGGATCAGATGGAAATCGTGCTGACGATCGGTACAACCGTCGCAGACAGCCGGCAGACCTATGAGAGATATAAGTTTCTGATCTCCGAAGACTCCAAGACCAAGAACGAAATGTTCCGCGAGTTCGGTGACAAAGTGGCTGACGCCCTCGGCGCAGCCGGCAATGCGCAACTCAGCTCCGCGGCGACGCTCTGTGCCAGTGCCGTCGTGCCGGCCCTCAGCTCGATACTGCAGGGACAGGTTCCTCCCTCTCAGGAAGCATCACAGACCGCGCCTCTCGCCGTTGGAACCTCAACCGAACAGAAACAATCGACCGGCCAAGAGATCAAACTCGTCAGCATGATGTCGAGCGTGACAGGTGAAGAAGTCGAGACACGTTGGGGACTCCACCCACGGTTCCGTGAGGACCTCACCCCCTCCGAACTCCAGCAACTCACCAAACTCTTGAACAGAGTCGCAAAAATCGTTGGCGAACGGTATGCCGCCGTGGCATTCTCCAGAGACTGGGCTTCGTGGCATAAGGCAGGCCACGCCTGACCCAGCCGGTGATCGCCCGCCGTTGCCGATACCGAATGCATGATCTTGACCAAAGGAGTGTTTGTGGATGTACGTAATGCGGTGAAGAGTTCCTCCGGGTCGCTTCCCCAGAGCCTCAAGCGTCTGCCCGAACTGGCGCAAAATCTCTGGTGGAGTTGGACATTGGAAGCTCGCCAGCTGTTCGAACTAATCGATCCGACCCTGTGGTTCCTCACGAACCACAACCCGGTCAAACTCTTGTCCGATGTCAAACCCGACCGGTTGACACGATTGGCCGAAGACCCGTCGTTTCTCCGGCAATACTCGGCGGTGTTCCGCTTGTTCGACGAGTATCTTGCCAACAAGAAGAGTTGGGCCGGAACGAACCATGCCGATTTGACAAAGACCACCATTGCGTATTTCTCCGCTGAGTTTGGGTTACATGCCTCTGTTCCTATTTATAGCGGCGGTCTCGGGATCTTGGCCGGAGACCATTGTAAAGAGGCGAGCGATCTTGGCTTGCCGATCGTCGGCATCGGATTCATGTACCCGCAAGGGTATTTCCGCCAGCGGATCACGCCGGAAGGTTGGCAAGAGGCGGCCTACTCCCCCTTCAACCGCGAGGAATCTCCGGTTCATCCGGCCCTGACTCCGTCTGGAGAGTCATGCCGATTTGCCGTTGAAATGGGCAGTCGCCGCGTGACCGCAGCAGTGTGGAAAGTGCTGGTGGGAAGAATCCCGCTCTTTCTCATCGATACGGATGTGCCGGAGAACAGTCCGGAGGATCGCGCCCTCTCCGCCCGTCTCTACGGCGGGGATCAAGAAATGCGGCTCTGTCAGGAAATTTTGCTGGGGATCGGCGGCGTGCGCATGTTGCGCTCGCTCGGCATCTCACCATCAGTGTGGCATGCCAACGAAGGTCACTCAGCCTTTCTCACCTTGGAGCGGGTCCGCGAGTTTGTTCAAACGGGTTCGACCCATGCGGAAGCCAGCGAGCTGGTCCGTCAGAGCACCGTCTTCACGACGCACACACCGGTGCCGGCCGGGCATGACGTCTTCCCGCACCATCTGATGGATCGATATTTTGCCGGCTACTGGGAGCAGCTGGGCCTCTCGCGCGACGAATTTCTCCACCTGGGCGAAACTCCCGAGTCGAGCGGGCACGGATTCAACATGACCGCGCTGGTCATGCGCCTGTCGGCCCACGTCAACGGCGTCAGCCGCGAACATGGCCGCGTGACTCGCGACATGTGGCAGCATTTCTGGCCGGGGCTGCCGATCGACCAGGTCCCAATCCGCAGCGTAACGAACGGCATTCATGCGCCGACTTGGATCTCGGCGGAGCTGCACCATCTGTACAGCAAGTCGCTCAGCCCGACCTGGACCCACACCTGCGATGATCCCATCATGTGGCAGCGGGTGATGGATGTTCCCGACCATGAGCTGTGGGCGGTTCGGCAAACGATGAAGCGGAAACTGATGGGATTCATCCGTGAACGAGCCAGAGACGGCTGGATGCAGGGCCATTTGCAGCCGTCCCAAGTCCTCACGCGCGGCACACTCCTGGACCCCGAAGCATTAACCATTGGATTTGCCAGACGGTTCGCGACGTACAAACGGGCCACGTTGCTCTTCCAAGAACTGGAACGGTTGAAGGCGCTCCTCCAAGACCGCTGGAGGCCGGTCCAACTCATTTTTGCAGGCAAGGCCCATCCTGCCGACGAGCTGGGTCGATACTTCATTCACGAGGTGCTGACCTTCTGCCATGACCACAAGCTGGGAGGCCGCCTCGCCTTCCTGGAAGATTACGAGATGCACATGGCGAAGTATCTCGTCCAAGGCGTCGACATCTGGTTGAACACCCCTCGCTTTCCGATGGAGGCCAGCGGCACCAGCGGCATGAAAGCCGCCCTGAACGGCGTGTTGAACCTCAGTGTTCTCGATGGATGGTGGGTCGAAGGGTATAACGGGGCCAATGGGTGGGGAATCCAACCCTTGACCGAGCCGGCCGACGCGCAGGCGCAAGACCAACATGATGTGGAGCAGGTCTATCGTGTGTTGGAACAGGAAGCCGTCCCGCTGTTCTATCAGCGCGATCGCGACGGAATCCCTCGGGGTTGGCTCCAAATGGTCAAAGAATGTATCCGTACGATCGCGCCCCAGTTCTGCACCACGCGCATGTTGAAGGACTATGTTGGTCTGCTGTACCGCGCCGCCACTGTGCGGCTACCGACGACATGGTAACTCGGTTCGGCGCAGCGGATCGTCATCTGCTGCGCGACCTGCCTTCCGATCCAATCACAATGACGCGCGTCATCGGCGCCCTCATTCTGCTCCTCATCGCCGCGCCTCTCTTTGCTGCATCGGTCGGAACCTCTTCCACGGTCGAATCGAAAGCCGCATCCCTCTTCAAAGCCGGTGACTACTCCGAAGTGACATCGCTCTACCGAAGTCTTCCGCCCGACGCGACACCCTCGAACGAATTCCTCCGTCTCGCCGTGCTGAGTTATGTACGCTTGGGACGAGCAGACGAAGCCCTGACGGTCTATGGGAAATTGATCCAGCCTGGACAGCCTCATGATGCGTCGCTCCTTCGTCTAGTGGCACTGGGAGTCATCACGAGCCATGTTCGTGATCGCAAAGAGCATGTCCGCATCGCGGCCTACTCGGCCCTCGCGGAATTAGGGCTACCGGAAACCGTCGCGATTTTGGAAGATGGTTTGCTCGATCCCTCCGTCGTCGTACGAGCGCGGGCCGCAGAAGCGATCGGAAAAGCAGGGCTGGCGGCAAAGTCCGGCGCCTTGCGACGTGCATTGCGGGATGAGATGCCGACCGTGCGCATCGCCGCCATGACCGCGCTCGGCGAGGCGAACGCCACCGACGTTCAACAGCGATTGCTCGACGTCGCGCGTGCAGAAGACGGACCCGAAGCGATTTTTGCGTATGCAGCCTTGTTTAAGCTGGGTCATTCCGAGAAGCTGGACGACATCACCAGCGCGGCCACCTTGCCGGACGCAGAGACGAGGATGGCAGCGCTGGGGGTATTGGGACGCCTCAAACGTCCGGCAAGTCTGGCAGTCCTGGCCCAAGCTGTGTATGATCCTGATCCATCGGTGCGCGCGTTCGCTGCCGGAGCACTGGGAGAATTCGGCTCCCCGGACGGCGTGGCTCCGCTGACGCATGCCATTGGAGACGAAATGGCGATGGTTCGCGGCGTTGCTGCGGCAAGTCTTGGAAAGCTCGGCATCAAGGGAAACCGGCCCTTATTGTCGGCACTCACCAGAGATCCGAATCTGCATGTCCGCGCCAGCGCCGCGGAAGGGTTGATTCGCCTCGACGATCCGTCCGCCCTCACGCTGGCAACCGAGCTGACTCGGCATTCCGACCCGTCCATTCGCGGCGCAGCGGCGCAGGCCTTGAGTGCCTCTGCCGACAAGGAGGCCCTGGCGGTGCTCCAAACTCTCTTGCATGACCAGCAGCCGCTTCCTCGCCTGATGGCCGCCAAGGGACTGCGGAAAAGCAGCGCCGGTGCCATCCCTATCTTGGTGGAAGCCTTGCATGACTCGGATGAGGCCGTGCGTATCGCGACAGCCGGCAGCCTGTTCCAACAACTGGCCCGCGGGAGTTCGTCGAAACGACGCTCCTAACCGAGGACCACTATGATTAAATTTCTCGTTGTCGTGGCGTTGCTTGTCGGGGCATTCGGAGCAGGCTACTATCTCGGACAGCGGCCGGTTGGAACGTTGCAGCGAACGGTCGCGGAACTTCAACAGTCGTTGAAGGATGTGTCCAGAGACGTGTTGGACACGACACGCGGGATCGAGCGCGATCTCCGTCGGCGTCAGGGCCTCGTGGAGGCCAAATCTCGGTTGGTCCAGGCGAAAGCACACCTCACCGATCGCAATTTCGGCGACGCAGCGAAAGAATTGTCCGAGGCCATCAATGCCGTGGAGAACATCACAAAAGGAACCAAGCCCGATCACTCAACCAAAGAGTTACAGGACATGGCCGGATCGCTTCGGGAGGTGAAGTCGGACATTGAGATGGGGAAACCAGTATCGCTGAAGAAGCTGGACGAACTTCAGCAGAAAATGGATCAACTGCTGAATACATAACTCAGGCGTTGGCCGGTAGAGAGATCGGTTGTTTCTTCCACTTTGCCAGAATCCGCTCCACCCGCATCCTCACGACCATATCGGGGTCCTTGAGCAACGGCTTGATCGCCTCGCGGCCCCGCTCGTCACCGATCGATTCCAACGCTGCGGCGGCTGTCAGGCGCGTAAACCAATCTTTATCACCGAGCATTGTAATGAGCGGGTCAATGGCCTCGCTGCTCTTGATCCGTCCCAAGGCCAGCACGGCGCATTTGCGGACGTTTTCATCTTTGTCACGAAGGGTTCCGATCAGCCTTACGACGGCCGGTTCACCAAGTGCGACCAGCGCATCAACGGCATCGTCTTTGAACTCGTCGTTCCGAAGCTGAAGCATCAGAGGATCCAGCACCCGCTCATCACGGATCTTCCCGAGCGCCGCGATGGCGGATCTACGAACATCCCAATCACGGAGCAGTTTGAGGAGGGCCTCAACGGCGAGAGAACCCAATTGTCCCATCGCTTCGATCGCGACTTCCCGGACTTGCCAATCCCCATCGCGCAATGCGCGGACCAACGGTTCGACACACCGCTCATCCCCCATCTCGCCCAGCGTAATGACCGCTTCGCGGCGGACCACCCAGTCGGGATCAGCCAGCAGATCGATCTGGATGTCGATCTCATCCTTCACCTGCTCTTCGTCGAGCGCGACGGTATCTTGGTCGACCACTGACGCATCGGCAGCTGGAGAACCTGCTTGCATCTGATCGCCCACTGCATCGGCGATGGGCTCGTCACCGGGTTGCCGGCTGAGAGGGTTACTGGTTTGGGGAGACTGTTCCGGTTCTTGTGTCATGGAATCTGTACCTGTCGTGACTGTAACCGCTGAAAGATTATGCCGATGCAGGGGTTGCAGCCGCACCTTTGTTTCCGGCTGCTCGTTTGGTCCGTTGCGCGAGGGCCCGCCGTTTACGCTGTTCCCTCTTCAATCGCTTCTTCAATGACCGGAGCGCGGCATCCCCCTTTGAGTTGCTGTCGTTGCCCAGCTTTGCGGCGATCTTCTTCTTCAACTTCACTTCATCCGGTTCCGCTGCCCGCTTCTTGGCCATCGATCCATGCCTCCCCTTCATAGACTGAACGTATTGTCAGCTGTTGACGAGAAGAGTTCAGTCTAGTGGAGAGCTTTGCACCCTGTCAACTTGGAGAGGATCAGCGCGGTCATCACCCGCGATGAAATACGAGTGCGAAGTCTCGCCTCGACAGGATAAGCGGGCCGGAAGACCCGCTCGATGTCATCAACAGGACGGAGCTCAGTTGAGGATCAAGGATGCGACCGGAGTGGTGGCCGGAGGAGCCACCGCGAGCATGGCAAGGGCCCAGCGATTCCGCCTCGCAATCCAGAGGTCGCCGGGAAAATGTCGAGCCGGAGGGGCCATCCCGGATGACGTCCGATCGGCCTGCGACCCCGTTTCGGCAAGAAGTGAAGCAGTTTGGTCTGAGAATTGTTCCGACAGCACCATCAGCCCCGGGCGGCGTTCGCCGACAATCTCCACCTGCACATACGCCACCCCTTCATGCGCCATACCCAACCGGACGGCCGCACCATGGGAAAGATCGAGAATGCGGCCTTTCTCGTAAGGCCCCCGGTCGGTAATCCGCACATAGACATGTTTGCCATTCGTCAAATTAACCACACGCACCACACTCCCGAGCGGCATGGTCCGATGAGCTGCCGTCAACGCCTCCATATCGAACAGCTCGCCGTTCGCCGCTTGTCTGCCATGAAACTGCTCACCGTACCAAGAAGCGACCCCCCGATCCCTGATCCCTACATCTAACTGCGTATCCCCTTTGGGAACCCAAGAACAAGCCCCCAACGACAGGAACAGGATCATTGCGAAGGATGTGGACGATGAGGGCCGATTGTGATGCATCTCCGTGTGCATGATGGGCATCGCGCCTCCCTCTGATGACAACAATGAGATTTCCGGTCGATTCAGAGTATGAAAGGTATGGGACTTCGACAATACCGACTGGAGTACCGGTTCCCCAACCTCCGTATGGAGTCCTCCCTTATTCAGGAGAGAGAGGACAATCGCATGGAAAATACGAAGACTAGGCTTCCTCGCCACCTCTATATAAATGAGTCGAGACTTTAATTCAACATCTGTCGATCAAACGGAGCCGGCAGCCATGCGTAAGATTTCTTCGAAGCGGACCTCTTTGCGGAGCTGTTGCGATCCATCCGTGCGACGAAGAGTCGTCATCGAGCCGTCACGTCCCCGACATTGTGTAGATGACCCATCCCGTTCAACATCCCCCTATATTGACTGCCTCGAACGAAGTGAGTAAGATCGCAGGTCAAACTGAGGTATAGTTTCGAGAGCGGTACCGCTCCATATCTCCACGGTTCATTCGTACCGATATCACCTACGTGATCGACGTTCAAAACATTACCAAGCGGTATGGCCATCATACGGCTATCGATGGCGTCAGCTTCTCGGTGGCCAAGGGAGAGGTCTTGGCATTCCTCGGCCCCAACGGCGCCGGCAAAACAACCACCATGCGGATTTTGACCTGCTTCATGCCGGCGACAGAAGGCACGGTGCGAGTGGCGGGATTTGATTGCACCGAACAGCCATTAGAGGTGAAACGGCGGATCGGCTACCTGCCGGAGACGCCCCCGGTCTACCAAGAGCTGACGGTGAAGGAATATCTGATCTTTGTCGGGCGACTGCGTGGGATCACGGGACAGAAACTCTCGTCAGCAATCGACCAATCTGTCGAACGACTTGAGCTGGGGTCAGTCCGCCATCGACTGATCGGCAACCTCTCTCGCGGCTATCGTCAACGTGTGGGACTGGCGCAAGCGCTGCTGCATGACCCCCCGGTGCTGATCCTCGATGAACCGACGGTCGGTCTTGACCCGAAGCAAATCATTGAGATCAGAGAGCTCATCAAGAGCTTGGCCGGCTCACATTCCGTGATTCTCAGCACGCATATCCTTCCGGAGGCCACCGCAGTCTGCCAGCGGGTGGTCATCATCAATAAGGGCCGTATCGTCGCGGAAGATACTCCCGCACAGTTGTCGGCCCGATTGCGCCAATCGGAGAAAGTTTCGATTACCCTCAGGACATGTCCTGCGGACTGCGAGATGAAGCTTCGCGCGATTCCCGGTATTCTCAATGTTCTGCCCGGACAGGCTGGAGGAAGCTTCCTGATCGAGTGCGAGCTGGGCCATGATCTACGGGATGACATTGCACGCGTCGCCGTTTTGAGCCAGTGGGGATTGCTTGAGCTCCGCACCCTATCTATGACGTTGGAAGACGTCTTTCTCCAGCTCACGCGTCACGAGGACCACCTTTCCGAGCCGGCTGAGACCACGGTCGGCATGGTTGCCGCCGAAAGGACGGACGCGTAGGAGCACGTATGACCCCGGTACAGGCCGTCATCGCCAAGGAACTGCGCGGCTATTTCGTCTCGCCCATTGTCTACGTGGTCGGCGCGGTCTTTCTGTTGATCTTCGGTCTGCTCTCCTACCTCTACGTCGGTTTCGCCGGCGCGCAAGCCATCCAAATGATGCAGATGCAAGGAGGATTGGCCCAGATCAATTTGAACGATTTGGTGTTTCGGAATCTCTTCGCGAGCATGCGGATCGTTCTCGTGATTATTCTGCCCATCCTGACCATGCGGTTGTTCGCGGAAGAGCGCAAGTTGCGCACCTTCGAGTTTCTGATGACCTCGCCGATCAGGATCAATGAAATCGTCATCGGCAAATTCGTCAGTGCGTTCTTGGTCTATCTCGCCCTCGTAGGACTCACCATATTGGTCCCGACGGTGCTGATGCTCTTCAGCGACTTCGATTGGAATCCCATCTGGACCGGCTATTTAGGAATGGTGCTGCTGGGCGCGCTGTTTATTTCCGTGGGCCTGTTTGCCTCAGCACTGACGGAGAATCAAATCGTCGCCGCTTTTGTCAGCTTCGGCATGCTCCTGACCATCTGGCTGATCGCCGGATTGGGAAGCCTTTTCGGAGATAGCACCGCAGGCCGCGTCATCTCGTATGTTTCCTACATGGAACACTATGAACGATTGGTGCGGGGGTTGATCGACACGAGCGACCTCATCTACTTCGGGAGCGGGTTGGCGCTCATGCTGTTCCTCACGCATCGCGTCGTGGAGTCGACCAGCTGGAAATGAACCTGAAATCCTTTCCTCTCGGCATTCTCGGAGTCGCGCTCGGCATCGGCGGCATGATCGCCTATAGTCTTCGACCTGACTGGCTGTGGGTCGTCACCATCGGGGAGGGGGCGGCACTCGTCTGTTTGGTACTGTTCTTCGTTCTGCATTTTGAGACCGTCAAGGCATTCTCAAGCCGACGATCGACCAGGATGGGGCTGAACAGCTTTCTCATGGTCCTGCTGTTTTCCGGCATTTTGATCATCGTGAACTTTTTAGCCTCCCGACACTCGATACGGTGGGATCTCTCCGAAAATCAAAATTTTACCCTCGCCCCGCAAACCCATCGGGTTCTCCGAGCCTTGCCGCACGACGTCAAGATCACGGTCTTCACGCGGGAAAAGGACCCCGGCTATCAACCCTACAAGGAACGCTTGGAAAGTTATCGGCAAGCTTCCACCAAGCTCAGCGTCGAATTCATCGATCCGGAAAAACAACCGAAAATCGCCCAAAGCTACGGGATCTTCCGAAGCGATACCGCGATTTTCGAGAGCAACGGCCAGACGATCCGCGTGACCTCGCCGTCGGAAGTGGAGTTGACCGGTGCCTTGATCCGGATTTCCAAGGACGCCAAGAAGCGCATCGTCTTTGTCGAAGGCCACAGCGAGTTGAATGTAGAGGACAAAGACCGCAACGGTCTCTCTATCGCCAAAGAAGCCCTGACGCGGCAAGGCTATGACGTCGGCACCGTCTCGCTCCTCAAGGAGTCGGCTGTGCCGGAAAATACGTCGGTGTTGGTGTTGGCCGGTCCTCGTCGTTCTGTGACGAAGGAAGAACAGGAGCGTATTAAGGCGTATGTCGAGAAGGGCGGTCATCTCTTAGTCCTGGCTGACCCGGATACTCAGACAGGTCTGGAGCCGATGCTGGCCCATTGGGGGATCGGCCTAGGTCCGGGAGTGTTGGTCGATTTACAGGACCGATTGGCGCAGGGAGACCTCACCGCGCTGTTGGTTCGGACGTTCACCGAGCATGAGATTACGCGTGATCTCACCTCTGCCGTGCTCTTGCCGCTTTCGCGACACGTCACGTTCGATGAACAGGTCGGGAAAGACTGGGACTTCGTGCCGCTGGCTCGCACCTCACCGAACAGCTGGGCTGAAACGAACATACAGGGCCGGGTCGTGAGCCTGAGCGAAAAGGAAGACGTGAAAGGACCGCTTCCCATGGCTGCGGCGTTGTCGCCGAAAAAAGCTCCGGAAGAGGGCAAACCTCGGCCTGCCATCGTGGTGATCGGGAACTCGACCTTCGTGTCCAACGCCTTTTTCAACTTCCCCGGCAACAGCGACTTCTTCCTCCATACGACCGGTTGGCTGGCCGAGGAACGGGACTTGATTTCCATCGCGCCTAAGGAGCCGGCGTTGCGTCCGTTTACTCCCAACCCCACTCAGGAGCTGGCCCTGATTTACGTTCAAGTGATTTTTCTTCCACTCGTGACGTTGCTCACCGGCATCATCGTGTGGAGAAAACGCCGCCGCCTCTAGCCCATGACCCGTTACTGGCCCACACTCTTGTTGGTGGCGATTCTCGCCGGTCTCGGTGGCTATCTCTACCTTGTTGAATTTCCAGCCAAGGAGCGAGAAGAGAAACAGGAAAGCGAACAGAAGCATATTCTGCCTTTTCCGGAAACTGCGATCACTGGCCTCTCGATCACCACCGCTCAGGGACCCATCCAATTTAAGCAGACGGAAGCAGGCAAATGGTCGATCGTGGCTCCACTTCAAACCGACGCCGATAATCGCGAGGTACAGGCGCTTATTCGAGCGCTCGTGACAGGAACCGTGAGCAGAACGGTCGAGGAGCAGGCCACGCAGCTCGTGCCATTCGGGCTCGAACAGCCGGTCACCGCCATCACCCTAACAGCCGGGACCCAGCAAGAGACGATTTCCATCGGCGACAGCGGCCCTCTTTCCAATACTCTCTATGTGCTCCGAGGGTCGGATCGGCATGTGCTGTTAACGAATTTGGCACCGAAAGACTTCATCAACAAGTCGTTGATGACATTCCGCCGCAAGGAGCTCTTGCGGTTCGTGCAGAATGAGGTCGAACGTGTCCGCCTGACTTATCCCACGACCGAAATCGTAATCTACAATATGACGAAAGATAAGCCCAGGCCTTCCTGGAAGATCCGTTATCCGATCGAAGCCGAAGCAGACCAGAATGAAGTCCGCTCGTTGATGTTTCGGTTGGAAGATCTGAAGGCGCTCGGCATCATTGATTCCGGTCCCGAGCGAGATGCCGTTGCCAAGACCCTGACGGCCCCCAGAGTAAAAATCACGCTGCATACCTCAACCGGTGACCAATCGGTTCGGTTGTATCAACCGAACCCGCAAAGCGGGGAGGCCATCGCGGAGACGATGGCCGAGGCTCCGCTCTATCGGATCAACCCCGCACTGATCAAAGATCTCACGAAGGAACTCTTCAATCTGCAGGACAAACGACTGCTGGGCCTCGACTACACCGACATCGCCATGTTGTCGGTAAAGACGAGAGATCAGCAGTACGTCCTGATCAACCAGACCGGCGAGTGGGTAGTCGAAGACCAAGCCACCGAGAAAGTGAGCCAAGAAGCGGCAGATCTCTTTGTCAGTCGGGTCGCGAATCTCCCGGCCGAAGAACGTGTCATGAAGCAATCCGCGCCTCTAGCCCCCTATGGGTTACTGTCTCCCGCTGCAGAATTTATCGCGACCAGCAAGGACGGCAAGACCTCAGGAAAACTGACCCTCGGCAATCAGGCAGGCAATCTCCGCTATGCCTCCGGTCAACGTCTGCAAGGTGTCTATCTGGTCCGCCCGGATCTCCTCACGCAGATTCCCTCCAAGGCCAATCTCCTTGCCAAGTCGCAAGAAAAACCCCCTGCGGGACGCTGAGCCATCAGCAGCTGCCTTATCTAAGACCGCCAGTCACATGGTGTCGAAATACCCACGTGTTTGCTGCTCTGTAGAATCCGATGGCCAATTGTCGATCCAAGGCTTGACCACCCGGAGGGCGATCACCTATTCCAGCATCTGGTGGCCCTCGCTCTAGTAGAGGTAGACCCGACCGAGAACCCTGCTGTAATATCGGTGTCCCTGGATGGGGCTCATAAGCATGAAGAGTTCTCGACTCACAACATCGACTGAAAGCGACCCGCTTTACATGAGACGGAATCATATCGACTCTGGACAACGGTTTGTCGCCGTCCTTATCTCCGCAATCGGCTTGAGCGCCTATGGCTGCAAAGACTCCGCGTCGATCTCGGATGAAGTTCAGGTACCGCTTTCCAGCTTAGCTGTCACTCCCGGTGCCCTTCAGCCGACGTTTTCCGGCAATACTACCGACTATAGGGTCGATGCGCCGACATCCGCAGCCGGCGTTACCGTGACAGCCACTCCCAAGGACAGCACGACAACCATGACAATCAATGGGATTCAGACCTCTGCGGGGCAGGGGAGATCCGTGTCGTTAGGCGCACCGGGGACAACTACAACCGTTTCCATTGCCTTAACGTCACAGACGGGCCAGGAAAGCACCTATACCGTCGCCGTCACGAGACTCCTATCGAGCGACAACAATCTGTCGGCGCTGACGGTGGAACCAGGCACTCTGGATCCTGCCTTTTCCTCAGGAACCTTGACCTACACAGCGAATGTTGCGACCGACGTCACCCAAGTGACCGTCTCCGCGACCAAGTCCGATTCGAATGCTGTCCTGTCCGGGTCGATCGCTGATCCTGGGGTGGGGCAAGCGACCGGTCAAGCGCCCATTCTGCTCGGTGGGCCGGGGACGTCGACCCCTGTGACAATCACGGTGACCGCCCCAAATGGAAACAGCCAGACCTACAGCGTCACGGTGAACCGAGCGGCTCCCTCGAGTGACAACAATCTGTCGGTCCTGACGGTAACGGGAGGCTCCTTGGTTCCTGGTTTTGCTCCAAGCACGACCGCTTACACTATGGGCGTTCCAGCCAACGTCACTAGCGCGACGGTCTCCGCGACCAAGTCTGATTCAGACGCCGTGATGTCGGGTGACGTCACGGCTGGGACAGGGGTCGCAACAGGCCAAGCAACGTTTCTACTCGTCCCATTGATACCCAGAACTGTGTCGATCATCATCACGGCTCCGAATGGAGCCTCCAAGGCATACATCATCACCATCATCCGAGCACTCTTATAGAACGCTTCACACCTCTAGAGAAAGAGACTAATTCCCCATGACCATGCCTACCGTGACCGTCGTGCGACAGTATCTGACAGCCGTCCTTCTCATCGCGATCGGCTTGATAGCCTTTGGCTGCGGGGACAAAGCGACCGTCAACCCAGTGGTCGAACTCGCCAGCCTGACGGTCACTACCGGAACCACTACCGCAACCCTCCAACCGCCCTTTACCGGCGGCACCACTGAATACAATGTCAACCTCACCAGCGACGTCACGAGTGTGAGGGTCACCGCACAACCGGCCGTAGCGGGAGATACGGTCACGATCAATGGCCAGGCCACGACAAGCAGCGTTATTCCCCTGGGCGCGGCAGGAACGACGACGCCGGTGAGCATCGTCGTGTCGGAATCAAACACGAATTCGAGGACCTACACAGTTCTTCTGGTGAGAGCCGGCCCAAATGGGAACAACTCGTTACAGAGCTTGACTGTGTCGCCCGGGACCTTGGCTCCTACATTCGATCCGAACTTGCAAACCTATACCGTCGATGTTGCCAACAATATCGGAAGTATCACGGTGACCCCCACGCTTTCGGATCCTGCTGCGACGATGACCGTGAACGGGCAAGCCACTAACTCCGGACAGGCTCGCACCATTACCCTAAGCCCTGCCGGCCAAGACACCGCCATCCCGATTGTCGTGACTGCTCAGAACAACAGTACCAAAATCTACACTGTGACGGTGAGTCGCGGAGTATCCAGTAATAACAACTTGCAGAGCTTGATCCTATCACCGGGAACATTAAACTTCAGCCCTAATATCACCAGTTACACCGTGAATGTGGCAAGCAATGCGACCAGTGTTGTCGTCACGCCGACACTACAAGATGCCACCGCCAGCATGACCGTGGATGGGCAAGGCACCAACTCCGGCCAGGCCCGAACCATTCCCTTGGGCGCACCGGGTTCGAACACGCTTATCCTCATTATTGTGACCGCACAGAACGGTGCTCAGAAAACCTACTCGGTCAACGTTCATCGTGCCGCGCTTAGCGCAAACAATAATCTCCAGGCCTTGACCGTGTCGCCTGGCTCTTTGTCTCCTGCCTTTGACGCGAGCACCGTCAACTACGCGGTGACTGTCGGTAGCAATGTCGCGAACGTCACTGTCTTGGCAACCAAAGCCGATCCGAATGCCGTGATGTCTGGGGACGTAACAGCGGCGACAGGAACGGCGACAGGTCAAGCGACCATTCAACTCGGCGGGCCGGGAACAACCACGCCTGTGTTGATCAGCGTGACTGCCCCAAATGGAAGCTCAAAGACGTATCGCATCAACGTGACCCGAGCACTCTCCAGCAACGATAACCTGTCGGCGTTGTCGGTGACGGAAGGCTCCTTGGTTCCTGGCTTTGCTCCAGGCACGACGACCTACGCAGTGGACGTTCCATGGAATGTCGGTAGCGTGACGGTTTCCGCCACTAAGTCCGACTCGAACGCCGTCCTGTCCGGTTCGATTGCTGATCCCGGGGTGGGGCAAGCGACCGGTCAAGCGACCATTCAACTCGGTGCGCCGGGGACGTCGACCCCAGTGACAATCACGGTGACCGCTCCGAATGGTAACAGCCAGACCTACAGCGTCACGGTGAACCGAGCGGCGCCCTCGAGTGACAACAATCTGTCGGCCTTGACGGTGACGGGAGGCCCCTTGGTTCCTGATTTTGCTCCAAGCACGACACAGTACACGGTGAACGTTCCAGCCAATGTCGCGAGCGTGACGGTCTCCGCGACCAAGTCTGATCCGAACGCAGTGATGTCGGGTGACGTCGTGGCTGGGACAGGGGTCCCAATAGGCCAAGCGACCTTTGATCAACTCGTGCCATTGACACCAAGGATTGTGTCGATCACCGTCACGGCACCGAATGAAGTCTCAAAGCCGTACAGCGTTACCATCACACGAGCGCTCTTCTAGAAACAATGTGGCTATCAAATGTAAGGAGTCCAACAGCTCAGAGAAGCGGCCCGTTTGACATCGTCACAACAGTTGACCTGCGAAGCGCTCGACCAGTCTGATCCCGTATCAGGCTCTCTCGTGGAGAACACAGCGAAGCACCAACAGAATCGGTTATCACCTTGTCCTCTCAGCTCTTCCGTCGGTCTTGAACCAGTTCAACTTGCTCATGCCGGTTCCCCACCTCTCGAACAGGATCTCCGACATCACCGGAAAGATCGACCCTAGGCATGCTCACTAATCGTCTCTACACCTAATAGAGCTGATCGCCATTCGTCCTTATACCTAAGTAGGTATGGACCAATCTTTAGACCTCCCGTAATATCCGCCAGCTTCACTGAGATTCACCATTCATGATGGACCTGACGCTTCGCGCCTTTAAAGAAAGAGATCAAATCACCATGATGCGTACCATCCACGTCGTGAAACAGCATCTAGCTGCCGCGTTTTTCGTCGCGATCGGTTTGATAGCCTCTGGCTGCGGGGACGCAGCGACGGTCAGCGAACCGGCAGAACTCGGTAACCTGTCGGTCTCCGCTGGAACTCTACGACCGGCTTTTGCCCCTGCAACAACTGAGTACACCGTTCAGCTCTCCAGCGCTGTCTCGAGTACGACCATCACTGCAAGCCCTCGAACAGACGGGGACACCATACATATCGACAACCAGCAGACAATGAGTCGGACCATGGCTCTCGACTCGCCAGGCGCGGAGAAGTCCGTAAGTATCGTCGTCACAGGAACAGGCACAGGAGGTGGTTCGAAGTCCTACACCGTTCGTGTCAAGCGAGACTTAGAGGATAACTCGTTACAGGCCCTCTCCGTTTCGAGCGGAACTCTGGCTCCCGCCCCATTCGATAAGGACACGCTCGACTATACGGCCAATAATGTCGGTACGTCTGTCACCAGCGTTACCATCGCGGCCACCAAGTCTGATCAAAATTCGGTCATGCAGATCGGTGCGGTCACCGTTCCGGCAGGAACTGCGTCGGGGCAGGCGACCGTTCAGCTCGGCGGCACAGGGTCAGCCACACCTGTGTCGATAGACATCACGCGCCCGAGCGGGAGTAAGAAGACCTACACGGTTACCATACATCGCGGCGCATCAGCCAATAACAACTTGCGAGGTTTAACGATTTCACAGGGAACGTTAAGCTTTAGGGCAAGTACAACCAGTTACACCGTGAATGTGGCAAGCAATGCGACCAGTGTTGTCGTCACGCCGACACTACAAGATGCCACCGCCGGCATGACCGTGAATGGGCAAGACACCAACTCCGGCCAGGCCCGAACCATTCCATTGGGCGCACCTGGTTCAAACACCATTATCAATATTCTTGTAATTGCACAGAACGGTACCCCGAATCCCTATTCGGTGAACGTCATTCGTGCCGCCCTTGGCGGGAACAACAATCTGCGGAGTTTGACCGTCTTGCCAGGCAGCCTGACCCCTGCATTCAGGGCAAATAGGACCGGCTACACGGTGAACCTCGGGAGTAACATCGACAATCTCACCGTGACCGCTTCCGTGCAAGATGCAGGGGCAATCTTGATGATTAATGGGCAAGGAGCCGGCTCTGGTCAGTCCCGCCCGGTTCCATTAGAGCCGCCCGGCTCGACTACGGAAATTGACATTACAGTGGTCGCTCCGAATGGAAACCCTAGGACATATCAAATCAACGCCAGCCGCGAGGCCCTCGGGGGCAACAATAATCTGTCGGCTTTGACGGTGTCGCCCGGCACCTTGGCCCCCGTCTTTAATGCAAACTCCATGGGATATACGGTGAACGTCGGGAGCGCCGTTACCAACATTAACGTCTCTGCAACCAAAGTCGACTCGAATGCCGTGATGTCCGGGGACGTGTCGGCCGGGACAGGTGTCGCAACGGGCCAGGCCACTATTCCGCTGAATGGGGCAGGGACCAGCACACCCCTGTCGGTTACTGTGACCGCTCCGAATGGTAGTCCCAAGACATACAGCATCATCGTCAACCGAGCGGCGCCAACGGCACCACCAGCGCCGGCAAGCGCACCGGATCTGACGCCGGAGAGTGATTCCGGATTCAACCCCGGCCAGGATGCCGACAACATCACTAATGACTTGACACCGAGCTTCGCAGTGGCCCCGCCTGCGGCGGGAGAGACTCCGAACCTTTATATAGACGGGGTTAAAGTCAAGGAAGGGTTTGATGAGGGAGCGAACACCCTCACCCCGACGAACCCGCTTCCTGGCGGTGAATACGATATTACTGTTACCAGCACGGTGACCAATGCAGCAGGCCTTGAGTCTCTCCCGAGTCCGTCCCTGAACGTGCACATTGACAACGTAGCCCCGGGATTCCCGTAGGCCCGGGGCCGCGCCGAGGTGAGCAATACCGCCAGGGGGATCGTCCCGATTCCCTTCGTGCTATTCACATCCTGCTGGCTCCTGATCCCCTCTCTTCCTCCGACCAAAAGCATGGCTGATACCTTCAGCGTACTTCGCCTTACCTAAGTAGGTCTGGACCAATCTCAAACCCTCTCATACCATCCGAATCTGTCGGCTGACCTTTTCAGGGATCGAGCGATGCATCACCTCTGTTCTACGAGAAAGTGGAGTAACACCAAATGAGAGGTATCCTGACCTTTGTAGGACAATGTTTTGCTGTTGTTGCCGTCACGATCGGCTTAAGTTCGTACGGCTGTATGGGCTCGACCACCGTGAACCCAGTGGCCGAGCTCGCCAGTCTGACGGTCACTCCCGGAACACTCCAACCGGCCTTTACCAGCGGGACAACTCAATACACCGTCGATCTCACCCGCAAAGTTACAAGCGTGAAGATCACGGCGCAACCTGCCGTGGCGGGAGATACCATCACGATCAATGGCCAAGCCACGACGAGCAGCACCATTACCCTTGGCTCGGAAGGGTCGACTACTTCCGTCAGTATCGTCGTGTCCGAATCAACGAACAATTCTCGTACCTATATCGTGCTTCTCAAGAGAGCGAGCGTAGCCGGGAACAATTCGTTGGCGAGCTTGACCGTTTCGCCCGGAACGCTGGCTCCCGTATTCAACGAGAACACGCTGACCTATAGCGTCGATGTTGCCAACAATGTCGAAAGTGTCACAGTGAAGCCCACTCTTCAAGACTCTGCTGCGACGATGACGGTGAACGGAGAAGCTAGGAACTCAGGGGAGAGCCTACCACCCATACAGTTGGGCGGAGCGGGCTCAAGCACCCCTATCGATATAGTGGTGATCGCCCAGAACAACAGTCAGAAAACCTACCACGTCACTGTAAACCGCGGAAAATCAGGCAATAACTTCTTGGAGAGCCTGGAGATTTCACCAGGCACGTTAGACCCCTTCTTTACCCCCGGCACAGAAGGCTATACGGTGAATTTGCCAAGTATTTTACCGGGCAACACGACCAGCATGACGGTCACGCCGACACTGCAAGATGCTACGGCCAGCATGACAGTGAATGGGCAACCCGCTCCCTCAGGGCAGGCCCAAACCACCCCGCTGCCCGCCCCTGGCGCGACCACCGCGATCAACATCGCGGTGACCGCGCAAAATAACACCGAAAGAACATATACAGTGACCATCATCCGTGCCGCACTCAACGGAAACAATTTTCTGTCGGCCTTGACCATTTCGCCGGGCACGTTAACCCCGATCTTCAACGCCGGCACAGAAGGTTACACGGTGAATTTGCCGAGCATTTTACCGGGCAACCCGACCAGCATGACGGTCACGCCGACGTTGCAAGATACCACCGCGAGCATGAGCATAAGTGTCGACAACGGATCACCCACCAACATCAATTCCGGGGAGGCCCGAAGCACTCCGTTGCCCGCCCCTGGCGCGACCACCGCGATCAACATCGCGGTGACCGCGCAAAATAACACCGAAAGAACATATACAGTGACCATCATCCGTGCCGCACTGAGCGGTAACAATAATCTGTCGGCTTTGACGGTCACGCCTCCTGGCACCCCTATTCCCGGCTTCAGCCCAAACATCTTGACCTATACGGTAAACGTAGCCACCGATGTCATTAGTGTCACGGTGACTGCGACGCTTGAAGATATCAATGCCAGTATGACGATCAACGGCCAAGGTACCAGCTCAGGAGTGGCAAGTGCTCCGATTACTCTTGGTGGAGCGGGATCGGACAGGACCATCACGATCATCGTAATAGCTCCGAATGGTAGCCAAAAGATCTACACCGTCACGGTCCATCGAGCGTCATCGAGCAATAGCAACCTGTCGGCTTTGAGCGTGTCACAAGGTGTCCTCGACAACCCGTTCGATCCGAACCAGCTGAGTTACACGGTGAACGTCGATAGCACAGTTGATAGTGTAGTTATCTCCGCAACGAAGGCTGATCTGCAGGCCACCATGTCCTCCTTGGGCTCGGTGATTGCTGCACCAGGTGACCCGGATGGACAGGTGCTGGTCACATTGGGGGCTGGACCGAGCACAGAGGTGGTAACGATTACGGTGATCGCACAGGATATGGCAAGTCAGAGCCCCTATACCGTCACTGTCAACAAAGCGCCCTAGGGTGAAACAAAATCCGCCTCCAGTTCTCCGGTCTCGCACGCCACGATCCATCCTAACCATCGGTGACCAGGCAGAACTGGCTCCTCCCCGGATATCCTGTCACTGCATGTGTCCTGGTCGCACACACATCGGTCCACGACCTCTCGATTAGAGGTCGATTAGAAGCCTTGACCTCATCAGTAGGATTGGCTATAGTCCAAACCCCTGCTCAGTGCTTGCAGAGTTTGGGACCCTCTCGTAGCCTCGACATCTACCGTTTGGGTTCACCGCAGCAATCTATCGTTCCATGCACCAAAAGAAGTGACCGGTATTACTATGACGCGCATGTTCACCATCACCGGACAATATTTCGCCCTTATCATTCTTGCCATCATGGGTTTGCTTTCCTCTGGTTGCGGTGATTCCGCGTCGGTCTCGCAAGGGCCAGATGTGCCTCTCGCCAACTTGACGATCAGTCCTGGGGCGCTTCAGCCGCCTTTTTCGAGCAACACCGTCACGTATGGAGCCAATGTGTCACCGGCAGTCGGCGCTGTTACGGTGACGGCCACCCCTCAAGACAGCACGGCGACGGTCACGATCGCTGGAACAGCGACTCAAAGTCTTACGGTTACACTCGGAGCGCCAGGATCGAGCAAAGATATCACGATCATAGTGACGTCGACGAACGGAAGTCAGAGTACCTATACCATCACGGTCCACAGAGCAGCCTTATCAGGGAACACCGCCTTATCGGCACTGACTGTGACACCCGGCACCTTGGCTCCCGCCTTTACTCCAAGCACCATGAACTACACGGTGGACGTGGCGATGGATGTCGCGAGCGTGACGGTCTCCGCGACCAAGGACGATCCAAGTGCCGTCTTGTCCGGCTCCATCCCCAATCCCGGGCCGGGACAAGCAACAGGGCAGGCGACCATTCAGCTGGGTGCGCAGGGGTCAGCCACACCTGTGTCGATCATCGTCATTGCACCGAACGGCAACTCCGATACATACCGTATCATTGTGAACCGAGCTGCGCCGTCAAGTAACAACAAACTATCGGCCTTGACCGTGTCCGCCGGCACCTTGGTTCCGGCGTTTTCCCCTGATACGGAAAACTATACGGTGGGTGTGGCAGCTGCCAACGGATCCGTGACTATTTCTGCGACCAAGTCCGATCCGAATGCCGTGATGGCGCTGGGTTCGGTGATCGTCGGGGCGGGGACGCCGACAGGTCAAACGTCCATCCAATTGGGCCCTGGGGCAAGCCTACCAGTGAACATTATCGTGACGGCGCAGGATCAAATAAGCATAAAGCAGTATACTGTTACCGTGAGCCGACCGTTATCGTGAACCTCTTCGAATGCGAATCCCCTTGCCGGACAGAAATTCCTACCGTTTTGGATCCAGCTCGATCAAGCCCTTCCGGATGGCGAGGATGGCGGCTTGCGTGCGATCGTAGACTTGCAGCTTGTGGAAGATATTCCGGACGTGATTCTTCACCGTCTTTTCGCTCAAATCAAGGTTGTTGGCGATCTCTTTGTTGGTTTTTCCGTCGGCGACCAATCGTAGCACCGTAATCTCTCGATCCGTCAAATCATGCTCGGCCCAGGCCGACTTCTTGCCTTTCTTTTGGGCCATCAATGAGAATTCCGCCAAGATTTTACTGGCCACGGACGGATGGATCAGCGATTCGCCTCGATAGATGGCACGAATGGCCGCAACGATCTGGGACGATTCAGAGTCTTTCAAAAGATATCCGGTCGCTCCCGCGCGGACCAGATCGAAGATGTACTGTTGTTCTTCGTACATGGTCAACGCGACGATGCCGATGTGTGGAAACTCGCGCTTGATTTGTCTCGTCGCCTCGACGCCGCCCATCCGCGGCATGCTGACATCCATGAGAATCACATCGGGGAGCAGCGTACGCGCTTTTTCCACCGCTTCCATCCCGTCTTGCGCTTCGCCGATGACCTGAATGTCTTCCTTGGTCTTGAGAATGGCGGCCAAGCCTTCCCGAACCACCCGATGATCGTCGGCGATCAGAACCTTAATTTTTTCCATTCCCTGGCTCCTCCTTGTGACCCAGCGGCACCTCGACGATGATTTTCGTGCCTTTCCCCGGTTTGGACTGGACGCGCCCTTCGCCACCCACCAAGCGAGCTCGTTCCAAGATCCCCTTGATGCCAAAATGATCCCACTTTTCGGGGTCACGCAGAACGGTTTCCAGATCGAACCCGATGCCATTGTCGGAAATCGTTACGCGCAACAGATCCATCTCGATGTCCAGGTTGATTGAGACTCGGTCGGCCTTGGCGTGTTTTTCGACGTTGCTCAAGGCTTCCTGAATGATTCGAAAAAGAAAGATCTTCGTCCGTGGAAAGAGAATCTGCTCATCCCCCGTGACCGAAAACTTCGTGGCGATGTGGGTCTGGGTCTGATACGACTTGAAATAATTCGTGAGGGCTGGAATCAATTCCATCTTGTCGTAGTGCAAGGGGCGCAGATTGAAGATGACTTGGCGGGCTTCCTGTATGGCCAGCTTCAGTTGGGCCTTACTCTCCTTGAGGGTCGCCAAACTGGCTCGCGGGTTCTTCCGAAGAAGTTGCTGGCAAAGATCCAGCTTGAAGTTCACCCCCGCTAAGCTCTGCACGAGTCCGTCGTGGATCTCGCAAGCGATTCTGGTTCGTTCTTCCGTCACTGCAGCTCCGGTTTCTTTGACGTACAATCGATAGAGCGATTGGTACTTGTTCAGTGCCTTTTCAATCTCCCCGGTCGCGCGAATGCGGGCTTCGATGAGTTCCCACATGAATTTCGCGCTGGCACCGCCGATGATGGTGACACCCATACGATGAAAATCTTGGAGAAACTTCCGGACTTCTCCATCACCCGATACGTCGATGATCAGATCGACAGGTTCCATCGTCAGCAGCTGTCGATAGTTGCGTGTAATCGGGATGTTGAGCTGTTTGGCCAATCCTAATCCCGGCGCTTCCGGATCACGTTCGGCAACACCGACGATTTGCACCAGTGGATCAATCGCAAATATCTCCATGAGCGCGGTGCCCCCGCGGCCCGCTCCGATGATTGCGACGCTCGTCGCTCCGGAGATCGGCTGGTTCCGTCTGGCACGCTGCTGGGGAGCCGGCTTATTCATAGATTCCACACCTTCTACACAGCTCACCGGGGTCAACAACGGACGAATGTCGAATCGGACGAGATTCCCAAGAGCTGGAAAGAGAAAGGATGGGGTCCGAAGTTGCGTCTTACCGTTCGCGACGCTGCTGAGTAAGCGTCTTCAACTCGTCCATGAACTGGTCGATGTCCTTAAATTCCCGGTACACGGATGCAAATCTGACATAGGCGACCTGGTCCAGCTGATGCAACTCCTTCATGACTTCTTCACCGACAACCCGGCTCTCAATCTCTGTCTCGCCCATCTCCTGAATCCGTTTTTCTATCCGGTCGGTGACGGCTTCGATGGTGCCGATACTGATCGGCCGCTTTTCACAGGCTTTTTTCAAGCCGACAAGAATCTTATTGCGGTCAAACGACTCGCGGCGACCGTCCTTCTTCACGACAACGGGAAGAATTTCTTCGACCCGCTCGTAGGTGGTATAGCGACGTTTGCAACCAAGGCACTCCCGGCGGCGACGAATGACCTCGCCTTCCTTGGCCATACGAGAATCGACGACCTTGTCCTCAACTTCATCGCAGAAGGGACATTTCACCGACGGCGACCCTGCTCTCTTACGATCGGCTGACTAGTAGGGATGAATGATAGGAAACCGCGCGCACAACGCTTTGGCTTGTCCACGAACTTCTTCCAACACCGCCGGCTCTTGTCGGTGCTGGAGGACACGGTCGACTAATTCGACGATCTGTTTCATCTCCGGCTCCCTCATGCCGCGGGTAGAAACGATGGGCGACCCCAGGCGAATCCCGCTGGCCACCGCCGGCGGCTTTTCATCGTACGGGACGGCGTTCTTATTGACGATAATGCCGGCGGTGTCCAGCGCCGCATCCGCCTCCTTCCCGGTGATCCCCTTGTTCGTGAGGTTCAGGAGCATCAGATGCGTATCGGTTCCGCCGGAGACAATCTTATAGCCCCGATCGACGAACCCTTGTGCCAAGGCCTTCGCATTGGTCAGCACCTGCTGCTGATAACGCTTGAATCCCGGCGACAAGGCTTCTTTAAAGGCGACCGCCTTGGCTGCGATCACATGCATCAACGGTCCGCCCTGTAGCCCAGGAAATACCAGTTTGTCGACGGCCTTCGCATACTCGGTTTTACACATCGTGACGCCCCCGCGCGGACCGCGGAGCGTCTTATGAGTCGTCGTCGTGACGAAGTCGGCATAGGGAACGGGATTCGGATGAAGCCCGGCAGCGATGAGGCCGGCAATATGCGCGATATCGACCAACAGATAGGCTTCCACTGATTTGGCGATCTGTTGGAAACGAGGGAAATCCAGCACGCGGGCATAAGCACTGGCTCCGACCACGATCATCCGCGGACGACATTCCTCTGCGACCTTCTGGACGGCATCGTAGTCGATGGTTTCGGTCCGTCGATCGACACCATAGGAGAAGACACGGAAGAGAAGACCGGAGAAATTGACTTTACTCCCATGCGTAAGGTGACCGCCTTGGGCGAGATCCATTCCGAGGATGGTGTCGCCTGCCTTCAGGACCGATAGATAGGCCGCCATATTGGCTTGTGAACCAGAATGCGGCTGTACGTTGACATGTTCGGCGCCGAAGATTTCTTTGCACCGCTGAATCGCCAAATCTTCCACGGCGTCGGCATACTGACATCCGCCGTAGTATCGCTTCCCGGGGTAGCCTTCCGCGTACTTATTGGTGAGCAAGGAGCCTTGTGCGGCCAATACTGCAGGGCTGGCAAAATTTTCCGAGGCGATCAAGAGCAGCTTCTCACGCTGACGGACTTCTTCTGCCTCGATCGCGGCGTAAACCTCGGGATCTGTAGCCCTCAGCGCATCCCAGGAACCGATTGCGTCGCTCATCGTGTCACCATGCTCAACCACCTATGTATTGCGTCCCGAAGTTCTTGTCATGTTCCGTTCGCCCTGAGCTTGTCGAAGGGCGTTCATGGTTCGACAGGCTCACCACGAACGTATTTCCGGCACAGTGCGCTAGGCCGAAGGCTCTTCCAGCTCTTGCTTCTTCACCACATGGACCGTCACGGTCGCCACCACATCTCTGGGCATCTTGATGGGAACAGCCACCGAACCGAGTTCCTTGATCGGTTGTGCCAGTTGGATCTTTCGCCGATCCACCGTAACACCTTGCTCGGCCAACCCTTCCGCGATGTCTTTGGCGGTGACGGAACCGAACATCTTATCGTCTTTCCCGACCTGCGCCTCGATCGTCAGGACGATCGCCGACACCTTCTTGGCGTGGGTTTCAATTTCCAGCTTTTCCTTCTTGGCCTTCTCGGCCGCCACTCGTTTGGCATGTTCAACGGCCTTGATGCTTCGACCATCGGCTTCGACGGCCTTACGGCGTGGTAAGAGATAGTTCCTCGCAAATCCATCGGCGACGTTGATGAGATCGCCGAGATGCCCCACCCCTTCCAGGGTTTCTTGAAGAATGACTTTCATCCCCGTACTCCTTCAGGTAGTAAAGTGGTAAACAATACTGATCCGGCTGCAGAATGTCAATTCTCAGCTCGGGTAAGAGGTTCGGATGACTTGATAGGGATGGAGGCGGGAGGTCCTGAAATTACTTCATCCGATGGAATTCGACGATGTCGCCCTGCCCATCGAGCTCCAGCGTAATAGGGGTCCCTTCTCTTGCCCCACTCAGCGAAGATTTCCCAAAATCTGCCGGGTAGGTCTGTTCACCCTCGGGGGTCCAAAGCCTGACACTGGATCGATCCGGATCGGCAAATTCCAATGGGCCTGTGATGAACCGCCGGATCGGTGCAGAATCGCTGGACGCGGAGAGATCCGCCACGAGGTGGTGGTCATGCATACGCAAGGTCAAGATTTGCCCGACCTTGGCGTTTTTGATCCCTATCTTGGCGTTGACGTTGACAATGCCGATGGGAGTCCGAAAAAAAATGAAATTGGACTTCAGTTTTGAGATGGTTCCGGTCAGCAACAGGTGCGCCTTGGACCCATTGGTAGCCACTTGACCGATCTGAAGATCGAACTGGAGGTCGTGCACGCCGATGACGTTGTCCTTTCCGTCAACTTCGACCGTCACCGAGTCGCCCTCCTTGCGGGAGGTGAGTGCCCGCTCAAATGTGCCCATGTGAAAGGCCCTCTCACCTTCCGGTGTCCAGCCCACCAACTGTGTGCCGTTTGCCTGGTCTTGCTTGAACGGTCCAGTCAGATAGCGGTGGACGAGTGTTCCATCGGTTCGCTTGACGATATCCACGACGACATGGTCCTCGTGGATCCAAAAGAACACCTCTTGCGAGGCGGGGACGGTTTTGAGCGTGGTCTTTGAACTGAGCGACATAAGCCCAATCGGTGTTTTCAGGAAGACGATGCCAGGCTTGGCCCGCCAGACCCGACCCGTCAGCATGATGGAAGGATTCGCTTCAGCGAGAACGGGAGCTGGAGGACTAGGTTCCTGTTGAGCTGTCGGCGGATTGTCGGTTTGTGGCTGAGCGGCCGGAGAGGTGTCGGGGGGCTGAGCGGGCAGAGTTTCGCTACTCTGAGGCGGAACGGCTACTGGAGCGTCGTGCTGTGAGTCAGTGGGGACAACCGCCTCTGCCTCGGACTGTCTGGGTGCTGATTGATCGGTCTGCGGTGTCGTCGGTGCCGAGACATTGACCTCTGATTCCGAGGACTGCGTCTGAGGTTGCGTCGTTACAGGGTCATTGACCACAGATTCCGAGGGCTGCCTAGGTGCCGCTTGATCAGTCTTGGGTTGAGTCGATGGAGAGGTATCGAGCTGAGTTTCCAAGGGAGTAGGATCGGAGGGCGGCGTCTGAGCCTTCTCTCCGTCCGCGAGACTTGCTGTGGCGCACCCAGCATTGACTGTTCCGAGGAGAAACAACGCTTGGAATAACCGTCTGGTATATGAAAGCCGATCCATAGGACGCGAGGGTGTTCAGTATGGAAGTGGTGAATCGTTCGTTCAGTCTAAATGAAAACCCCTCGAACTGGGATATATATCTGTTTTACAGCGCTTCGATCAACTCACCGATGATCTATGCGAATAGCATGAGCTCAGAATTGGAGTCAACCCGAAAGCGGGTTTATTCGAGAGAGGTGTCCACTAAACCAGGACTAGCTCAGTCCCTCGTCCGTCTATTTTTGTGTTCAAGGGCTCAGATAAGATATCAAGAGTTCGCAGCGGACTATGTCCGAATGGGGAGGAGGACTCAAGGATGCAGACGAATGCCGCCGAGGTCGTCCGAGCCCATGATCTCACACACGATGTCCGTGAGCTCGACTTGCGATTGATCTCGCCTGCGACACTGGACTTCCAGCCGGGGCAATTCATTTCTTTTGAGATTCCCGTCGCGGGGAGGCCGCATCCGATGACACGTGCCTATTCGATTGCCTCGCCGCCCAGTCAACGGAGCCTCCTGACATTGGTCTTCAACCGCGTGGACCACGGACCAGGGTCGACATGGCTCTTTGGTCTCAAACCCGGCGATCTGGTCCATTTCAAAGGACCGGCGGGAAGCTTTCGTCTGCGCGACGATGCGCCACGCAACCTCCTGTTTGTCGCGACCGGCACGGGGATTGCCCCGATCCGGTCCATGCTCCATACCCTGTTACCCAAAGCCACCCCACGGAGCGTGTCCTTGCTATGGGGTCTCCGAGCCCAGCGGGATCTGTACTATCAGGAAGAGCTGCACGAACTAGTGGCCAGGCATCCCATGTTTCACTGGACCATCACATTGTCTCGTCCCGAGCCGGGATGGACCGGTCCGACCGGTCGCGTCACCGCTCTGGTGCAGGAGCGTGTCAAGACGGTGGACAACCTCGCCGTGTATCTCTGCGGAAACGGCGGCATGATTAAGGACGTGACCGACTTTCTCCGCTCGAAAGGTCTCTGCCCGATCTATCGCGAGAAGTGGTACGACGAAGAGAATGAAGAGTCGTGACAGTTCTGTTCATGAGCTGGCCCGGATTTCGTGGACATGAGGGTAAGACCTGCCGGGAGAAACGCGAAGCGGAGGGCCCATACGCGTGCACCGAGTCCATCAAGGCAATGGTTCCTGACGGCTTTCTCTCACTCGGTCGGAGCAGTGGACTTGCCAACATCGAGCAAAATGGCGACGAGCATATCGCTCATGACGTTAACGCCGGAACGGGCACGGGCGATGATCCAGTCGACCGTCATGATGAGAGGAATCGCAGCAAGAATAACGTGATCCGGCAGACCAACGGCAGACAGGACGAGCGGCAGCACGATCATGCCCGCTTCGGGAATGCCGGCCACGCCGGCTCCGGCGATGATGGAAGCCACGACGATCACGATTTGTTTCGACATCGACAGGTCATAGCCGAGGGCATGGGCCAGGAACAGCGCGGCCATCGCTTCATAGAGCGTGATGCCGTCGTTATTGAGGTTCGTGCCGACACAGGCCGCGAGGCGCGCTGACTGTGCCGAGACCTGCATCCGTTCGAGACACCGGAGCGTGATGGGCACCGTGGCCAGACTGCTGTTACATGAAAGACCCGTCATGATCGCATCGGCTCCCTGTCCGATGTACACCTTGGGTGATTTCTTCCCGACGACCCACGCCACCAGCGGATAGTAGAGTAGTGCATGTACCGTCAGGCCCAGGAGCATGGTGACGAGGAAGATCCACAACGTAGAGAACACTCCGAGACCGGATGTACCGACGACATTTGCCACGACGCCGCACACAGCGAAGGGGACGACCAGGATGACCCACCAGAGAATCGTCACCAACCAGCCATAGGTTTGCTCAATGACCCAGGCGACACGATCAAGGAGTCCGCCGGCCTGGCCGCCCTTCGTGCTGGCCCACCGCAATACGAGCCCCATCCCGAGCGCCATCAGCACGACGCCGATAATGTTATTGCTTCCAAACGGATCGGCGATCGTCCGTGGAAGGTAGGCCAGCAAGTCTTCGAGTGGATGCTCCGATGGGGTAAAGGCCGGTTTGAGCGTTGTGCCCGGCACGACCTGAAGTAACTCCTCCACATGACCTTGCCAGGATTTGCCAGGCTGCCAGAGATTCATGATGGTCAGTCCGATCAGCATGGCTACGGAGACATTGACGAGACAGATTGCGATGAGCTTCGCGCCCTGGCGCAACGGCAAACTGGCGCGGATCAGCGAATCCATAATCGCGAAGAACATAAGCGGCACGGCCAGTGTCTTCAGCAGCCAGACCACCCACAGCCCAAGTTTCCCCAGTTGTTCGTTGCGCAACCCGTTGAGGTAGGGCTCCTGACCAAAGACCATGCCGAGCGTTGCACCGCAAATCACGGCGACGAGCACTTGCGCATAGAGGGGGAACGGATTACGTCGTGACGTCTCGCGTATCGTCATCATGGGGGCCGCGGCAGCTTACCCGGTTTCGTTCAATGAAACCACGTCCTCAACCGGCATGACGATTCCATCCTCTCCTTCCCCACGAATTGATGCAATCAACGACCGTCCGATGAAGACGATCAGTCCATCCGATTCATCGCCCCATACAAGGTCTTGTCGATGCACAGAGTATCGATGAAACCCTTACCGTCGAAAGCAGCTCCCGTGAAGTGATGTTTGCCGCGAACGAGGGGAAAAGAGGACAGGAGGGGAAAAGCGGAAAAAGGGGACTGGGCTGGCTGGATTTCGTGGACATCAGGGTAGGATCCGCCGGGAACGACGCGGAGCGGACGGCCCGTACGCGTGTACGTAGTCTATCAAGCAATGGTTCGTGACACCTTTTTTGTTTTCCCAATGTTACGTATCTTCCCCTCGACTCTGTCTGGGGAGCTCTGGACATGGGTGCACCTCTCGGCTACACTTCGCTGCCTGTCGAGGGGCGCATCAGGATGAGCTTCCCGCTGAAACTGTTCGCGTAGAGTATGCGACTGCCGATCCTACCAGTATTGCGGGTTCCTCTCGTGCTGTGCTGGTTGTGTCTCTCCCTCCCGGTCGACCTCTCTGCTTTCGAGACACTGTCGTATCAACCGCGAGACAATCGCTCCGAAGGGATCAAGCCCAAGCCTGTCGGTGGGTACGACCTCGAACTGCGTTCGGTTCTCGCGGATTTTCGGGAGGCAGCGAGTGAGTTGCCGCCGACGCTGCCTGTACGATTTTTCTTGAAAGAGCCGACGCCGGTTTCTCTCACCGTGAGGGAGCAGCGCTATAAAGATTTCTACTGGTTGGATCAGGTCGTTCCGACAAGTCCATGGAACGCCGGTTTCAATGAATTCAGCTGGCCGACCGGCGATGTCCTTCGGCAGGTCGATCATAGGTTTCCGATCGAGAATCTGGGTGTCCTGGCTCGGCTCAAGAAAGATGGGCCGTCCGCTGATGAACTGGTGGCGCCGGCGATTCTCTATCACACCAGACTGCCGTCTGCTGTGGCGGCCTACCTGTTCACGATGAAGCCGGCCAGCGACGCACGGATGAAGATTCAGGTCTTTACAGCGACTGGCGATACGGCTGTCTGGGAGAGTGCCGTTCCTCTCGCGGCGGGGGATCAGCCGGTGTTGATGCGCTGGCCGGTCGCTTCGTCATCAAGCAAATAGAATGGTCGACGACGAGGCCTGGCATTCGATTGGTCTTGGATGGTGTTGCGGGGCATGTTGCCACAACGTCAGGCGACTTCAAACGGGATCATCGCCTGACCCGCTATGCTCGACTCATACACAACAGCAAGCTCATGGCAATGTTGGCCATAATGGGATGGTTCGTCCCGACCCTGATCGGCGCGCGGAAGTTGCTGAAGGAGTTGCGGTGAAGGTTGCTCGATGGCTGCACAGTGTCGGCTTGGTTGTGCTCGTTCTAGCTGCTGCGATGCCGAGCGCGGCGCAATCGATCGAAGACCTCAAGAAGGGCGTGGTGAAGATCACGGCGCAGGCAGAGGGCAAGATCAAAGTTGGGACCGGGTTCATCGTGCGGCTGGAAACGGACAGGGTCTATGTCCTGACCGCCGCGCACGTCGTCGAAGGAGATCCGAAGCCATTGCTGACCTTCTATAGGCAACAGGACGCGCAGTATCCCGCCACGGTCCGGAACGCGGAAGGGAATGCAGAGGGAGGCTTGGCCATCTTGGTGGCGAAGTTGCCGCCTGCCGCCCTGACGGGCATCGCGGCCCTGGCCTTGGATACGACCACCAAACTGTCCGGTGGGGAAGCCATGCTGACGATTGGGTTTCCCCGCACTGGAGGGCAATGGGCTGTGATCAAGGGCGATGTGACGTCCCGGGAGGGGCGGATCCTGAACCTCGACGCCAACATCCAAGAAGGAAATTCAGGTGGCCCGATCATCCACGGCGGCAAGGTGGTCGGGCTCGTGACCGCGCGCGGGAGCAACTATGGATCGGGCGTCACTGCCGCGAGCGCCCACGACTATCTTGAGGGGTTCAACGTGACCCCACACGCCGGAAGCGCTCACGAGCCTGTTGCCTCTCCATCCGCTCCTGTTCCTCGCGAAGCTGTCCAACAACCAAAGAAAGATTTTGCCACCCAGATGCGCGGCAAAGACGGCGCGCCGATGCTGCTGGTGCCGGCAGGGGAGTTCATGATGGGCTCGCGCGAAAATGACAAGAGTGCGCAAAACGATGAACGGCCGGCCCATCCTGTGTATCTGGACGCGTTCTATATCGATCAATATGAAGTCACGACGTCTCACTATGCCACATCCTTCCAAGAGACGAACCGGGCCGAGCCCAAATACTGGTCGGAACAGGTCCTGAAGCAGCATGGGGGCAAGCCGGTGGTGGGAGTGAATTGGCACGACGCAACGGCGTACTGTGCGTGGGGCGGAAAACGCTTGCCGACGGAAGCGGAATGGGAAAAAGCTGCGCGAGGCACCGACCAGCGAATCTATCCTTGGGGGAATCAGCCCCCCTCTGAGCAGCGAGCGAATTTTAATCGCTGTTGTGATTTCAAAGACTATGGTGTTCTGACCGATGTGGGGTCGTATGAGCAAGGGAAGAGTCCCTACAGCGTCTATGAGATGGCCGGCAATGTCTGGGAGTGGACGGCGGACTGGTATGACGAGAATTATTACGGCAAGAGTCCGGAGCGCAATCCGAAAGGACCTTCGAGCGGTGAATTTCGCGTGATCCGCGGTGGGTCCTGGGACGATGTTCCGGTCAACGTCCGGTCTGCTAACCGGAACTGGTACATACCCTCGAGTCGGTACGGTCTTATCGGGTTCCGTTGCGCCCAGGACGTTCCGAAATAACCTTTTCACTTTGACCCTGTTTCCTTTTCTCCGGGACTTGGATTTTCTTCCCGGCCGCGAGATCAAGGAGACCGGTGGTTGCGTTCCCTGCGAGCGTCAGTAGGAGACGTTCAGCAGGCGCTCATTGTAGGGGATCAGGGAGAGAAGGCCGGCCACCAGGCACTGTGGGACGCGGGATCTTCGAACGGGCGCAGCACTCATTTTTTTCTGACCATGAGGCGGAGCGGCGTGCCGGTGAATGCATACGTCTCACGCAGTTGGTTCTCCAAGTAGCGGAGATATGAAGGTGTCAGGTCTTCCGGGTGGCCGACAAATAATGCAAAGACCGGCGGTTTGGTGGCCACCTGAGTGATATAGGCGGACTTCGTGATGGCCGACGGCTTGTGTTTGCGGACCGGCAAGGGATGAGTGACTAAAATCTTCTGCAGCCAGGTATTCCGCTCGTTGTCTATTGAAGGTGCGTCCGGTTAGTACAGTTCAATCAGATATTCACCCTGCCCAAGATAAGCGAGTATCTGTGGAAAGAGTGGTTGAAACCATCTGGTCAGTGCGGTATTGGAACAGTTTCCAATGCGTATCCACACCACCGGGGTTTTCTGTGTGGGGGTGAGCAGGAGCAGGTTTTTAAAGTCTTCGTCCTTTGTGATGATGACCTGAGCATTGGCGACGGCGTGATTCTAGATTGCCTGATCCGTTGAGAGCAGTATTCCAGCTTCATCGACGTGAACGGCTTGATGACCGAGCGATAGGATGAGCCGAGCCAAGGCTGGGGGGAGTTGAGCATCAATCAGGAAGTTCATCCGGCGCGGAGGATGACGTGGTCGGACTGGGCGGCTGCAAACTCAAGGGCTGCCTGAATATCTTCTTTCTCAAGATAGGGATAGTCATGCAGGATGGTTTCCGGTGAGACGCCCGCAGCAAGGAGGTCGAGTATATCCTTCACTCGGATCCGCATGCCGCGAATACAGGGGCGCCCACCGCACTGGGCTGGATTGATCGTGATACGCGGAAGCAAGCTCATGAAAGTCATGTTAACTCTGGCCACATGTGGAGATCAATGTCATTTCCGATAAGTGTCGTGCTAAGAGAGGCCGGGCTCGTGGTGCCAAACCGAGGTTTCGTTCATGTACCGTCATCACATTGCTGGGGAGGGCGATGCCGTCCGTTCGCATTGTAGGGGGTTGGTGAGAGAAGGCAAGCACTGAAGAGGTGTCGGAGAGAGGATCTCCGAGATGGTGAGACGGTTACTTCTTTCTGACCATGAGGCGGAGTGGTGTGCCGGTGAATGCATACGTCTCACGCAGTTGGTTCTCCAAGTAGCGGAGATATGAAGGTGTCAGGTCTTCCGGGTGGCCGACAAATAATGCAAAGACCGGCGGTTTGGTGGCCACCTGAGTGATATAGGCGGACTTCGTGACGGCCGACGGCTTGTGTTTGCGGACCGGCAAGGGATGGCTGACCAAAATCTTCTGCAGCCAGGTATTCAGCGCGCCGGTGGGAACACGCTTGGTAAACATGGTATGCACGTCTTTAAGAAGAGGAAACAGGCGACGGACAGATTCTGGTTTCAGGGCTGATCCATACAGGATCGGAGCCCATGTCAGAAAAGGAAACCGGCGACGGAGTTCTCGTTCATACTCTTGTCGCGCCTTAGCATCTCCGGCTCGCAAGTCCCACTTGTTGATCAACAGAATGCAGGCACGCCCCTGCTTCAGCATGGCACCTGCGATCTTGGTGTCTTGTTCCGTGACCCCTTCCAGACCATCGAGTAGGAGGACAGCGATGTCGGACCGACCGATGGCACGGAGTGATCGTAGGACGCTATAGCCTTCCACCCCTCGATCAACCTTGCCACGCCGCCTGATGCCCGCTGTGTCGGTGAAGACATAGCGTTCGTTCTGATGTATGACCAGTGAATCGATCGGGTCGCGTGTCGTTCCCGGAACATCGCTGACGACGACCCGTTCCTCTCCAAGGAGCGCGTTCACGAGGGTGGATTTGCCGACGTTTGGACGTCCCACCACGGCAACGCGGGGGAGTTGTTGCAGATCGTTGGACTCGTCGGCCGACGGAAGGAGCGGGTAAATGGCGTCCAACAGCTCAGCGACACCGAGGCCATGCTCGGCGGACACAGGGTAGAGCTGGTCGGTGCCCAAGCGGTAGAAGTCCGCCAGTAAGGGCTCGGACTTCGGTGTGTCGATCTTGTTGATTGCATAGAACAGGGGTTTCGTCACCCCGCGTAGCAGCCGCACAACTTCGTGATCCGGCGGGGTCAATCCTGAGCGACCGTCCAAGAGCAAGATCAGGATATCCGCTTCAACAATCGCCAGTTCCGACTGTCGCCGAATCAAGGACAACATGCTGTCGGAAGTAGAAGGATCCAGCCCCCCCGTGTCGACCAGCCGGAACTTTCGATTGCGGTAGGTCGCATCGGCATAGTTGCGGTCACGGGTCACACCGGGGACGTCGTCCACAATGGCGATCTTTGCGCCCAAGATCTTGTTGAACAGCGTCGACTTCCCCACGTTCGGCCGGCCGATGATAGCCACAAGAGGCGGTGATCCGCTTTCCATTAAAGTCAACGGCAGCGTTGGTTCTTGGTTGGGAGCAGATTTTGGGCACGGCATAATTGATCGGACCGTAACATAGGATTTTTCTCAAAGACAACTTACCTCGTCTTCTCTTTCGCCGTTCGGCTATACTTCACGCGATGAATCAGCACCTCCCCGACTGGACGCAGATCGACGATGTGCTGCTCGACATGGACGGGACGTTGCTCGATCGCCATTTCGACAACTTCTTTTTCGAAGAAGAACTGCCGCGTCGGTATGCGGCGCTGCATGCACTCCCGTTTGAGGAAGCTCGCGATCGCCTGATGGCGATGTATCGATCGGTCGAAGGCGAATTAGCTTGGACGGACCTGGACTACTGGACGAAGCGGGTCGGCATCGATGTGGTGGCGATGCACAAAGAACTTGATTACATGATCGGTTTTCTCCCCGGCGCCGAGGAATTCTTGCGCCGGCTTCGGCAACTCGGGAAGCCGGTGACCATCGTGACGAACGCCCATTTCACGGGGGTGTCGGTCAAAGTCGCCAAGACCGGTCTGGATCGCTACGTCAACCGGATCCTGGATGCCTTTGAGGTCGGCTATCTCAAGATGAGATCGGAGTATTGGCCGAACTGCCAACGTTTGTTGGGTTTCAATCCGTCGCGATCCCTGTTCATGGATGACGATGCAGGATGTCTGATGGCCGCGAAAGAGTTCGGAGTCGCCCATCTAGTTCATAGCGCCAAGTCGAGTTCGCAGTTGCCGGCGACTCCCCTTCCGCAGTTTCTCTCCATCAGTGGATTTGCGCCCTTGCTCAACGGCAGGCCGACTGTCTAACCTTTTTTTGTTGCCGCGCCTCGGTACATTTCCCCACCGAGCCTAGGTACCGTCTCCATGGCGAAGCGATCTAGTCGTGTGATGTTCAGGCCGGCTTGAGTGATTAACCGATCGATCTGCCGGTTGAGATTGCATCCGCAAGCGATCAGGTTCTGAATAGGATTGAGCCGATCTTGCCAGACTGCGATCTTCTGATCATCGCTTCGACCATGCTCTAAAAAGAGGAAATGTCCTCCTGGTTTTAGTACGCGCCCTACTTCTTGCAGAGCAAGCACCGGGTCGGGAATCGTGCAGAGTGTCCAGGTGCTCACCACATAATCGAAGAGCCGATCACCATAGGGCAGCTCTTCGGCAGTGCCTCGTTGGATATGGAGGGGGAAGGCCAAGCGGGCGCGGCGCGCTGCGACCGTCTTCGGTAGAAGAAGAGCTGGGTCGACGGCATGTAATATGGTGACTGCTTTTGAATAGTGCGGAAGGTTCAGTCCGGTTCCAATCCCGAGTTCCAACACATCACCCTGTACCGGGACGAGGATCTCCGTTCGAAGGCGATGGAACTCTTCCCTCGCCATGACCCACTCCATGAGCCGGGGGAAGATATGATCGCAGTAGAATCCCATCGCGCTGGTAGTATAACAAAGGGGTTCAGCCCTTCGGCTTCGAAACTTGTGACCCCAGGGGGGCTATGTTACAGTCCTCCGTCCTTTTGGGACCTGACGACCATGAGTAAAGGATACGATCACCGAACGATCGAGGCGAAATGGCAGCAGTATTGGGATCAGTACCGGACGTTCCGCGTCACGGAAGCTCCTGGCAAGCCGAAATTCTACTGCCTCGATATGTTCCCTTACCCCTCCGGTTCCGGGCTCCACGTGGGTCATCTTGAGGGCTACACCGCCACCGATATTGTCTCACGATACAAGCGGATGAAGGGGTTCAACGTGCTGCACCCGATGGGCTGGGACGCGTTCGGCCTGCCGGCCGAACAGTATGCCGTGAAAACCGGCATTCATCCGGCGAGGACGACGGCAGAAAACATCGCTACCTTTAAGCGTCAGATGAAGCGAGTCGGACTCTCGTATGACTGGGAGCGAGAACTTAGTACCACGGACCCGCAGTATTATCGCTGGACCCAATGGATTTTCCTGAAGCTCTTTGAACGAGGATTGGCCTACGTCGCGGAGGTCCCCGTCAACTGGTGCCCGGCACTCGGCACGGTGCTGGCGAATGAGGAAATCGTCGACGGCAAGAGTGAAGTCGGCGGCTTCGACGTCATTCGCAAACCGATGCGGCAATGGGTGCTCAAGATCACCGCCTATGCAGATCGATTGCTTGAGGACTTGAAACTCGTCGACTGGCCTTCCAGTACGCTGGAGATGCAAAAAAACTGGATCGGGCGATCGATCGGTGCGGAGGTTGATTTTTCGCTGGCCGATCGGAAGGGCGTGATCCGCGTGTTCACGACCAGACCGGACACACTGTTCGGTGCGACCTACATGGTCTTGGCACCTGAACATCCGCTTGTCGACCTGGTCGTGAGTGGGGAGCAAAAAGGCGCCGTCCAGGCCTATCGTGAAACGGCGGCGAAGAAAAGCGATCTACAACGACAAGAGCTCGATAAGGAGAAGACCGGAGTCTTTACCGGTGGCTACGCCGTCAACCCGGTGAACCAGGAACGTTTGCCGATCTGGATTGCCGATTACGTGCTGATGAGTTACGGGACCGGCGCAATCATGGCCGTGCCGGCACACGACGAACGAGACTGGGCGTTCGCGCGTCGCTATGATTTGCCTATTCGCGAAGTGATCTCGGGCGGGCATGTGCAGCAAGCGGCGTTCACCGAGACCGAGCTCGGCAGGGTTGTGAATTCAGCAACCAGTGACAACAGTTTTTCGATCAATGGGCTCGCGCCGTCTGACGCGATTCCCAAAATTACTGAATGGCTGTTGAAGCAAGGCAAGGGAACGCGAGCGGTCAACTACAAACTGCGCGATTGGCTCTTCGCCCGACAGCGCTATTGGGGAGAACCCTTTCCGGTCCTGTGGGTCGATGGAGAGGCGCGTCCCCTTCCTGAAGAACAGTTGCCTCTCGTCTTGCCGGAGACCGGCAACTTCAAACCATCCGGTACGGGTGAAAGTCCGCTGGCCAACCTGGATGATTGGCTGACGACGATCGACCCTACCACCAGGAAGTCGGCTCGGCGCGAAACCAACACCATGCCTCAGTGGGCCGGCTCATGCTGGTACTACTTGAGATTCATCGATCCCAAGAACTCGACACAGCTCGTCGACCAGACAAAAGAGCGCTATTGGATGCCCGTGGATCTGTACATCGGGGGCAGCGAGCATGCCGTGCTACATCTCTTGTATGCTCGCTTCTGGCACAAAGTTCTGTTTGATATCGGCGTGGCAAGCAGTCCCGAACCATTTCTCAAGTTGGTGCATCAGGGCATCGTCTTGGGAGAAGACAATCAGAAGATGTCGAAATCGCGCGGCAATGTGGTCAACCCGGATGAGATGATCGATCAGTTCGGCGCGGATGCGGTGCGGCTCTATGAAATGTTTATGGGCCCCCTCGAGGCGATGAAGCCTTGGAGCACCAGGGGCGTAGAAGGCGTGACGCGATTTTTGGAACGGGTCTGGCGTCTGATGATCGATGAACAAAGCCGACTTTCGAGTGCTATCGTTTCGACCGCCCCGAGCCTCGACCACCAACGCCTGCTTCACCAAACGATCAAGAAAGTCACCGAGGACATCGAGACCTTGCGTTTCAATACGGCGATTTCACAAATGATGATTTTCACGAACGAAATGACGAAGGCACAGCATCGATCTCGATCGGTGATCGAGCCGTTCGTCTTGTTGCTCTCGCCCTTCGCGCCGCATGTCGCCGAGGAACTTTGGAGCCTCTTGGGACACCAGCCCAGTGTCTCGCAGCAGCCTTGGCCAGCTTTCGATCCGGCGATGACGGTCAGCGAGCGGATGACCATTCCCATTCAAGTGAACGGGAGGCTCAGGGCTAAAATCGATGTGTCAGCAGAGGCGGCGCGCGAAGAGATTGAACGGCTGGCACGTGCGGAAGCGGCGGAATGGCTCCAAGGCAACCAGCCCAAGAAGGTGATCTACGTCGAAAAGAAGCTGCTCAATTTCGTGATTTAAAGCGCGTGAGAGGCGCGATATGCGGGAAAAGCGGGACGGGTCAACATGGCATCACACGCGCAGTCGGTTGATGTCTTGTCGCGCGACTCTCGCTAGACTCGCCATTCTCGCTTGTCTTGCGCTCTTCGTCGGCTGCGGCTATCAGTTTCGAGTAGAGGGAGCGGGACCGACTATCGGAGGAGCATCTGCCCCGACGTCTAACGAACCACGGCCACGCCTCGTGATCCGAACGTTGATCAACAACAGCTTTGAGCCGAATCTGGAAACACGATACACCAATTATTTTCGCGAAGAATTTTCCACCGGAAGCGGGGCACAGATCGTGCCGGATTCCGAAGCGGCGGATCTCGTACTGACCGGGCAAATCCTTTCGGTGATCGTGTCGACCCTCAGTTTTACGCTGTCGGAGACGTTCGAAAGGAGGGTCGAGGTGATCGTCTCGGTTCAGGTTCAAGGCGTTCGGCCCGGCAAAAAAATGGTCTGGACACAAATCGCAAAAGGTGCATCGGAGTTCTTTATTTCAACCGATCTCCAATTTAATCGTGCGCTGCAGGATCGCGCGGAGGAGCAGGCTGGTCGCTTTGTGGCGGCAGACCTGGCGGCGCGTTTCCTCTTAGAGCTCGAGACGAGCGGCTTCACGAAGCAAGCGTCAGCACCGGCTCCTGCATCTCACTAAACGCGAAGGTCTATCCGATGGCATCGGCGGTGAATTACGTGCAGCTGGAGTCGACCTTGAAACAGGGAGGCGCTGGGTCCCTGTATCTCGTCGTAGGGGAAGAAGACCTTCTAAGGGATTCTGCGCTCGCCGCCATCAAGCGCGCAGCCATTGGGAGTGAAGGGGACGAGTTCAACTACGAACTGTTCTATGGAGATGAAGCAAGAGGAACCGAGATCAGGGACAGTGTGTCGGCAGTGCCCGTCTTCGCGGAGCGTCGCTTGGTCGTGGTGAAGGGGGCGGAGAAACTGACCGCTCGAGAAAGCGACCTGCTGCTGGACCATGTGGAAAATCCTGTGGAATCCACGACGCTGGTGTTCGTGAGCTCCAAATTGGACGGTCGGTTGAAATTCTCTCAGGCTCTGACCAGAGCGGCAATCGTAGTCGACTGTTCACCTCTCCGCGATTCACAGCTCCCTGCTTGGATCGCCCGTGAAACAGAACGGGTCGGGCTTCGGTTGGAGGATGCGGCAGCCCAGGTGCTGCAGGAGTCGTGTGGTGCATCACTGTATGGCGTGCGGCGCGAATTGGAGAAGCTGGCCTCGTATGTACCGGACGATCGGGCTGTCACCGCTGACGACGTCCATCTGCTGCGCGGTATGGATCCCGGCGCCTCGGTGTTTGATTTGACCCTCGCCATCGCAGAGGGTCGCCGGGGACGAGTCCTTTCTATCCTGGCGCGCAACCTCGAGGCAGGAGAGGCCCCGCTTCGGATCCTCGGTTCCCTCGCATGGCAGTATCGCCGTCTCTGGAAAGTCAAAGAGTCGCTGACCAACGGCGGCCGTGAGGGAGAGGCTGCCAGGAGCTTGCGCATGGAGCCCTGGAAAGTCCGCGCTTTTCTCGATCGGTTTTCTGAGCCACGCCTTCAAGAGGCACTGCGTCAGTTTCTCGACGCCGACGGGAGACTCAAGGGTGGAAGCGGGAGTCGGCCGAGAATCGTGCTGGAGCGCCTGTTGTTGAAGCTCTGTGAGGACAATGCGGGACGTCGCGTTGAACCGTCTCCGCGTCCTTCGAACTCACCGACGAAGGTTCCTCCGCGAGTCGTGTCGAACGTGCGAACGATTAAGAGCCGGAACCGGGCAGGGCATTGACGCGAAGAGCCAAACGTGAAATTCGGCGGGATGCCGTGTTGCGATGAAGGATGCCTTTCGAAACAGCTTTCCCGATTGCCGAGGTCGCTTCCAGCAAACCGGCCCTGGCCTCGTCTGCGTTCTTCTCCGACAGGGCGGACTGAACCTTCTTGATGAGGGTCTTGACCGTATTGACGGTGGCCCGATTACGATCATGTCGCCGCTCGGCTTGGCGAGCGCGTCGAATCGTTGATTTATGAGACTGAGGCATCGATCACTCCTAATGGTTAAAGAGGTTGAGTAGTATCATGGGGCGCTGCCGATCGTCAAGGATCGCTCTGGAGAAGGAGTAAGGGCACGGTGAAGATCGTCGCACGAGATCGACTCATTTTCGCATTGGACGTACCTTCAGCGGCAGAAGCGGATCGGTTCTTGGACCACCTTCAAGGACATATCTCCTTTGTCAAGGTGGGTCTTGAGCTCTACACCGCGGCAGGCCCGGCCATGATCCAGCGGATTGTGGAGCGAGGCATGCGGGTGTTTCTTGACTTGAAGTTTCTTGATATCGAGGAGACGGTTCGTCGCGCGACGGCACGGGTCGCGTCGATGGGAGTGGATTTCTTAACCGTTCATGCGAACCGCAAGGCGCTCACGGCGGCCGCGCAGGGGCGAGCAGGGTCATCGCTTAAACTGTTGGCCGTGACTGTGCTGACGAACTTCGACAGCAACGATCTTCGGGAGATGGGCATACAACGGACAGTGCAAGATCTTGTCACAGCCCGGGCGTTGCTGGCAGCAGAGGTCGGCTGTGACGGCGTGGTGGCATCTGGTGAAGAGGCCGCAGCCATCCGCCAGAAAGTCGGTCCGCGCTTCGCAATCGTGACACCGGGTGTGCGTCCGGTTGGAAAAGGAGTCGACGATCATGCTCGAGCGACAACGCCCACCCAGACGATCGCCTCGGGTGCCGATTATCTCGTGATCGGCCGACCCATTCGTGATGCAGCAGATCCATCGGCGACCGTGGCCGCCATTCTTGCCGAGATGCAGGCTGCGTTCGATGCACGGCAGTAAAGCCTGTCGGTTGCGACGGCGATCCGTGCTTTGTTAATATCGTCCTTCCTCAAACCCCTTGTGGTGGGTGTAGCTCAGCTGGTTAGAGCGCCGGATTGTGGATCCGGAGGTCGCGGGTTCGAAACCCGTCATCCACCCCATACCCCTTCCTCATAACCCCTTGTGGCATCAATTGATCTGACGATGTTGCTCCGATCAAGGTTGGTGCCGGTTGCGCCGGGGTTGCAGAATTGGGCTGGAAGAACGGGCTATCGAGCCGATCGACAGCTTGTGTATTCCCGCCCGGAATCAAATGGCCATACAAATCTACTGTGACTTGGATGGAGCTGTGACCCATCTGATCTTTGACATAGACCGGGCTTTCGCCGTTCTGGAGTAGAAGCGATGCGAACGAATGACGGAGGTCATGGAATCGCACTTGTCGCACCCCGGCACCTTTCAGCAGCCGGAAGAATTTCAGGCGGATCCGGTTCTGATTCAGTGGTTGGCCCTGCTCGTTACAAAAGACCCATAGAGGGATTTCCTTCCAACCACGGGTGGCCGCTTCAAACTGCCGATCAAGCTGCAGTGTCTCTAGAGCGTTTTCTATTTAGCCATGCACGAATAGCCTGCGGCGTTGAAGTACTTGGCGCATTCTTGCGGTGAGAAGGCGTCGAGGAGTTTCCCGATTTCATTCCATAGTGCGTCGACGGTGCGGAGTGCGGCTTTTTTGAGCAGCGCTTTGAGTTTGGAGAAAAACATTTCAATCGGATTGAAGTCGGGCGAGTACGGGGGCAGATAGCGAATGCTTGCGCCGACGGCTTCGATGGCCTTTCGCACGTCGTCGCTCTTGTGACTGCCGAGATTGTCGGCGATGACGATATCGCCTGGCTTCAAGGCGGGGCAGAGGACTTGGCGTACATAGATAAGGAATGCCTCTTGATCCATGGGGCCGTCGAGCGTCATCGGCGCGGTGACTTCGTTCACGCGCAACCCGGCGATGAACGTCGTGGTGTTCCAGTGACCGCCCGGAACGGAAGCATGGCACCGCTTGCCTTTCGGAGAACGCCCGCGCGGGCGGGTCATCTGAGTGTTCGCGCCGGTTTCGTCGATGAACACCAGCTTGCTGACATCAAGCGCGGGTTGGTTTTCCTGCCACTCGGCCCGTTCCTGTTTCACGTCTTCTCGTTCTTGCTCGCTGGCGCGCAGAGTTTTTTTTAAACGTCAGGTTCCATTTATCAAGCTGATGCCACAGCGCGGTCGTTTTGATCGTCACGCCGTGCTCGGCTAGCCGCTCGCTTAACTCAGCGAGCGTCATATCAACCTGCGCGCCGATCCATGCCCGAATATGCGGCTCCATCGCCGCCACGCGCGAACGGCGATACCCGCCCAACTTCTGCGCCGCCCGCTCCCCCTCCTTCTCGTAACGATCCTTGACGTGGTACACCCAGCGCAGGCTCACTTCCAGCCGGTGGGCAATCGATGTCGCCCCCTCGCCGCGCTCAAGCCCGCGCAACACCCGATCCCGTAAATCCTGTGAATATGCCGCCATACTCGCCCCTCCCAAAAGGCAGCCTCAGTATAACGCATATTATGCATGATTAAATAGAAACTGCTCTAGGCGGGCAGTGAGTTCTCGTGAGAGGTCCACGCGTCGAGACTCGCCGCTCTTGGGCGTGGTCATCTTGCCATGTGTGAAGTTACGACGGATCTCCAGAAAGCGCCCCGCGAAATTGACATCATCCCACTGAAGGGCCAAGAGCTCACCTTGGCGCAATCCAGTACAGGATGCACAGAGAAATGCCGGATAGAGTGTCGGCGACGCGGTTTTCGCATGGGCCAAGAAGCGCGCGAGCTCTTCGCGGGTCAGGGGGTTGATCGAACGGCGTTTGCTAATCTTCGGCAGAAACTTGCTCGGTCTCAATGCGGGATTGGCCGTGATGAGATTGTCCTCAATCGCATGACTGAAGAGGCTGCTTAACGTGCGGATGATGTTCTGCACAGTCTTTGCCGACAAGCCGCGCTGCAGGCACCCGACCGCGAAGGCCTTTACCTTCTCCCGCGTGATCTGCTGAAGATCCCGTCCTTTAAAGACTGGGAAGACGTAGCGGTCGAAGATCTTTCGGTAGTCGGCGTGTGTGGTATGTTTGCGGGTCTGTTCAATCCGTTCGAGAAATGTCTCGACGTAGGCGTCCAGGGTCATGCTGGTCTGTGGACAGTCGAACGCAGTTTGCCCCAGCGCCAGCCTGGCTTGAATTTGTTGAGCCGCCTGTTTCGCGGCCTTCTTCCCCACCACTCCCGTCCCAATCCGCTTGGCCTTGCGGGTACCATGGTGGTTGATGAAAATCCACCACGCCCCTTTCCACTCTCGAATCGTGACACTCATAGGACGCATAGTCTGTGTGACTCCCTTTCCCTGTGTCAAGCGCTCCGCTTCGACGGCCGCATGTGAGTGACAACCGAGTCAACGATCTCGCTCAGTTCATCAGCCGAGTTGACGACGTGCGAGCACGACAGCCAGCGGTCGAACTCCTCTCGCTTCACCAGGATTTTTCCTTCAATCCGGTAGTGAGGGAGCGGATGGAGGCGATCCACGAGGCGATCCCTCAGCCAGCGAACCGAGCAGGACGAGTAGGCCGCCAGTGCCTTGAGATCGAAATGCCCTGGCTCGAAAAGGTCACCCAGCATCACAGCCCCTTGTCGAGATCGTTGAATCGCCTGTCATCCGGTGAGTGGTGCATGTGCTACCGAGTTTCTTTCCGCCACACGAGCGCTGCTGTGCCGTCATGCTGTTCGCCTAATACAGGAGACGCAGAAAGCGTGTGGCACCGTGGCACTTATGAGATGGTCCAGAATTTTTGACCATACCGAAAAAGTAGGGGAGGCCGGGTGAGTGGCTTCGGCAGCTACGCATCTGAGACACCGCGTCCGGAGACGCCGTGCCAGCTCGGCGCACCGTCGTGTCGCGCAACGCGGCTCGACCGTGCGTCGCCCATCAGGGGGTGTGGCACGCCCGTAGCAACCGCGCCACCGCGGACGGTGTCACGGATGCAGTCGTGTGTGGCCACAGATTCAGAAGATGTGTTGCGCCCCCAGCGTCGGTGAGGGGCGCAACACGATGTTGAGAAGAGGTCGGTGTGTGAGTCCACTCTGTGAGGCCGTTCCTACATCGGACAGGTCTTCAGAGAGAGTCGCGGAGGAGCTGAAAGGAAAAGAGCGGATGGCAACACACTGTTCATCAGTAACATGCTTCACGAGAAAGCACGGTTGGCTTTCTCCAATAGTACCTTTACGGGTGGAGTCTGATCATGACGACAGCACGAGAGACGATTCTTGTGACGTAAGACGGAGACGCAGGCCACAGGACGATCTCATCCCACGTCTGAGTATCGCCAACCTGCTGCGACAATGGGATACGGTTGCGACCTGTTTCACGAAGCACGTTACAAACTGGTCCAGGCGCACGTGATCGTGTATGCTGTGCACCTTTGGTTTCGCAGATTTCTTGATGGTACGTGAAGGTCTTCAGGTTAGGTCAGCACCGGCATTTATACCAAGTTTACCAATTTATACTTGAAATCAGGTATAACCAGGTATAAATTCCTATACATGGACCCCATCAAAAATCCCTTTTCACCCGGGGCTGGATCGCCTCCCCCTGAACTGGTAGGGCGTGACCCAATCCTCGAACAAGCACGCATTCTCCTGGGTCGCATCAAGGCGAAGCGGCCTGAAAAAAGTATGCTGCTCACCGGGTTGCGGGGAGTCGGCAAGACGGTGTTGCTGAACGAAATCGAGCGACTAGCCAAAGCAGACGGATATCGGACACTTTCCATTGAGGCACACGAGGACAAGCCACTTGGGCCACTGATTGCGCCACATCTGCGAACCCTGCTGTACGATCTGAATCGAGTGACTGGAGCAGGGAATAAGGTCAAACGAGGGTTAGCCGTGCTCCGGAGTTTTGTGAGCGCACTGAAGGTCACGGTCGGGGATGTGAGTGTCGGCCTGGATATTGAGCCCGAGAAAGGCACGGCTGATAGCGGTGACCTGGAGATTGATCTTCCGAACCTCTTTGTCGCCGTCGCCGAAGCGGCCGAGGAACGGGCGAGCGCCGTCGCGGTTCTCATCGATGAACTGCAGTACTTCAACCCAACGGAACTGGCTGCAGTCATCATGGCGATGCACAAGGTACAGCAACGGCAACTCCCGCTAGTGTTGCTGGGAGCCGGTCTCTCCATCCTCCCGGGCCTGGCCGGGGAGTCGAAATCCTATGCCGAGCGGCTCTTCAGCTTCCCGGATATTGGCGCCCTGTCAGAGGATGACACGGCAAAGGCACTCCAAGAGCCAGCTCGCGCCGCAGGGGTCTCATTCGAGCCGAAAGCCCTGAAGGAAGTGTTTCGACTCACGAAGGGGTACCCGTACTTTCTTCAGGAGTGGGGCTACCAGGCGTGGAATCTCGCGACGTCGAGTCCAATCAGTCTGGAGGTCGTCAAGAACGCGACGACGACGGTCATGCCGCGACTGGACAAAAACTTTTTCCGCGTGCGCTTTGACCGGCTCACGCCGAGTGAAAAGAATTTCTTACGAGCCATGGCCGAACTCGGGCCTGGGGCTCATCGCACGGGCGACATCGCCGATATCTTGAAAGTGAAGGTCACGAGTCTCGGGCCGGTCCGCGCGAAATTGATCAGGAAAGGGATGGTCTTCAGTCCGGCACATGGCGACATGGCCTTCACGGTGCCCTTGTTCGATGAGTTTATGATGCGAGCGATGCCCGCCTTCAGACCGTGAGGCAGAACGGCATCCCCCACTCGGTTTGCGTCTCATTGAGTCCTGCGCCCTCCACCTCATGTGACCTTGTACGGAAGTGCCAGTTGTCACCAGAGCGAGGAGCTGGACGACCTCCTGCGAGTCTTTCACCTCTACCTCACCCACGGAGAGGAGAGAGGGTTGGCGACTGGTAACCGCCATGATCGGGAGATCGGGGTGGGCCTGATGATAGGCCGGGCTGCTGACCACGACGGCGGGGCGGCGTTTGATGGCGGACTGGTCCGTGAAGGGAAAGGGACTCAGACCACATCCCCAACGTCAGAACCGGTCATAGTCGGCGTCAGCGGGGTTGTCCCAAACCCGTGCGAAGGCGGCGGTGGCGAGGTCGCCGGCGGCCTGCGTCAGACTCCGCGTTTCGGCCTGACGGTGGGCAAGAAAATCCACGAAGTCTTCCACCTCGGCTACACGTTCTGGAGGAAGATGCCGAAGTTTCTGAAGAATCGTCTGTTCATACGCCGTTGTCATCTGTGTCGCTCCAACTAGGCGTCAGCCTACAGATCCCAGTCCCAAAGATCAATTCTTCCTCCCTTGCGCGCTAGACCCGCCGAGTCAGTGCTTTGACGATCCCGTTAGTACTGCGTTTTGCACATATTTGACGGATTTTATGAGGTGGGGGAAGAGCCTAGGATCTCTTTCTTCTTTCCTTTCTTCTTATCCTTTTTTAAGAGGTTGGCGGGATATGGCTTTTGCCCGTAGTTGTCTTACATTATGGGTTTGTTGTATTGTTGTTTCCATGCTCTTAGCGCTCCCGATCCTGGGCTACTCAGGACTCTCTCCGATGCCCAGATTCCGACACCGGTGGGTGAGGAGGGCAGGGTGTTGTTTCAACTGAGGTTGGTGTAGGTGAGCTGATGGGGCAGACGGTAGAACGGATGACCACAGTCACGGTGGATCTGGGGTAACTGAAAGCACCCTGGCAGGCCTGGTGTCAGGCCCACGGGATCACCCCGAGCCATGCCCTGCGGAACGCCCTTTGACAGGCCATGGACCGGAGAGCGACACGGGCTCCTCTGCCTAGGAGTCGCGTCTCGCCCAAGCAAGAACGAGCGATCGCTCGCATGGAAGTGCATCTCACGACATCGGAATTAGCGGCCTTGAAGCGGATGGCCAGTCACGAAGGCTATGTGCCGACGAAATGGGTGGTGGCGATGATCCGCACCAAGTTGACCGGACAGCCGCAGGTCGGACAGCCTGAATTGGAGACATTGGCCCGCTCGAATCAGCAACTCCTCGCCTTGAGACGAAACTTGAACCAGATTGCGAAAGTCCTAAATACTGCCCCTCAGAACCGGACCGCTTTTCGAGTCGAGGTCATCACCGAACTCTCGCGCGTGATCCAGGCCCATACGAAGAAGGTGTCCGATGTCTTACGCGGGACCGTGGAGCACTGGCATCTCCAATGACCCCACCAACCAGCCAGATCGACGAGAAATATCGAGCGAGGAGTTCTGCTCACGACTGGATTCCTTCTTTAGCCAACTGCCAACGGACTATCGCTACGCGGTTGAAATCCGGAATGCAGGTTTGCTGGGTCCGGACTATCGGAAAGTCCTGGAGCATCATGGTGTCGCCCATGTATACAACCACTGGTCCTACATGCCGTCGTTACGTGAGCAGCATGAACGGATGGAGGAGCATTTCACGGCGCCGTTTACAGTCCTGCGCCTCCTGGCGCCGCTCAAGATGTCCTATGAATCGGCGAAGAAACGAGCGGAGCCGTACACAAAGATAGTGGAAGAACTTCCAGAGATGCGGCGAGACACCGTGGACCTGGTGAAGAAGGCGGTGGGAGAGCTACGAAAGGCGTATATTTTGGTGAATAACCGCAGCGAAGGGAATGCACCTTTGACGATTCAAGCTCTACGGAATGCGTTGCAGGCCGCGGAGACGTGAGCGTTGCCTATTTACATTTGGCTTGTCTTGCCAGCGGAAATAGGAGCTGATCGCAGACCGTCGTCATTAGAGGGCTGGTAACCTGGCATGAGGTGGCCGCCTAGCCCCTGGCTTGTCCTACGCTCCTATTCTGATTTGGATTACCCTGTATCTGATTGGATCCATCTCCTGTATCCATTTTGATACCTCGTTTGTTCTCGGATCGGTATCTGAGCCTTCATCGTTGTGAGGGCGTGAGATGGAGATTCCTCTACCCAACGCGAAAGATTCTCATAAGCAAGGGTATCTATCACATCAACGCTATAGGGACTGTTTGTTAAGTGGTGCCTATCTCATCGTAGTACCAGTGAGCATACAACTTGCTACGGTTGCTTCTATGTATGATTGAGCATAAGGTCAATCAAAAGGATGAACCCTGAACTTAATCAATAGCCCTCATCCAAAAAAATCGAGTGTAAATCAAGAAACCAACATGGATAAGAAGCTTAAATCTATCCTTGCACTTGGACAGCTTCAGGCGGAGACCTACACGCTGTTTGGTCATGCTGAGAATGTGAAAGCAACAGGTGAATATACGACGGCTCATGCAATCTACCAAAAGTACCTCGCACACAGCCGCAGCTATCTGCAGGCGCAGATCGAGTTCAACTGCAGGTTCCCTGAGATTCCGTTCGACATCACTCCGACTGCCCAGACACTTGTCAATGGATTGATGGTGGACGCTGACCTTGCACAATCACTCGGCGAGCGCGAGCAGGCTGCCAGTCTTCGTGCCGAAGCACTAGAAGTATCGCAAGCGCACCTCGGGCGCAGAGGAACTGCGGAAACGGAGCGTTCACGAGCGGCTGCCCTTACGCTCGAGGGCAGATTCAACGAGGCTATCGTGGCACTCATGGGGGCACGCGATGTCGTCATGAGCACTGGAGACAACCTTGCACTGGCCCGAGTGACAATCGATCTCGCAGATGTTCTGCAGTGGCTCGGCGATCTTCAGAGAGCCAGCGAGGAGATTGACCACGCGGCGTCGATTATCGCACCGCTCGTTGGCGATAGCGAGCCGACCCAGCAGGACATTATTTCTGGCGCCTTGTCATCGGCTCAGAGCATCATGGCTGGGCGGGGGGATCCGGGCGATGCGATGCGTGCTGCTAACCTTTATAGAGCCAAAGTAGAGATCACGTATTATCGAGGGCTGATCTCGCGCGCGCTTGGTGAATGGGACAAAGCGGAACGTTGCTTCAACCAGGTTCTCCATGAATATCGGCAACTCGGCACGGGTGAGGCGATAGAATGGCAACTTGCTCGAGTCAAAGTCGGTCGAGGCGAACATCGCGACGCACTCAAAGAATTTTTTCGCATCGAGCCACAGTTTGAACGTGGCGCACTTCGTCCGAAGTGGGGAGTCCTCAAACGAGCGCAGGCGGAATGTCTGAACGCACTGGGTGATCACGCTGAAGCAATAGGGCTCCTTGGCAAAAGCATTGAGGATCTCACCCACAAACACTTTGATCCGGATGCCCTCTGGCGGTCGCAGCAGCTTCAAGCAACCATTTGGAAAGCGCAAGGCGAATCGACATTAGCTCTTCGTGCATACCACGAGGCCATAGCGACGATCAGTAGCCTGCGCCGCGCACCGCTAGGCTATCGGCTCGATAGCACTTATCTCGCCGACAAGCGGTCGGTCTATTCGCAAGCCATTGCTGCTGCACTGCAGGCAGACGCACCTGCTGACTGTTGCCGCTTCATTGAAAATCTTAAATCTCGTACTCTCACCGCAATATTGAGCATCCCACGAGCAAAGAATGAGCAGCGGGGCAACTTGGAAAGTGCGTTCGATGAGCTGACAGCGCGGCTTGACGCGCTAGAGTATCAGGCCTACCGCGATGGGTGGAGGACGGAGCTACGCTCTGCATACCGCGACCTGATGCGACAGCGTAAAGACCTCATCGAGCGGATACGGATCAGCGATACGCGTTGGCGTAATCTGTCCCAGCCTATTGCACTCGATGTAGGAGCGATTGTGGCAACGCTGTCGAAGCGATCCCAAGCCGCTCTCACTTTGTACTATGATGCGCCGGAGCTCGTATCGGTCCTCATATATGATGGTGAGATTCGCGCCAAACGGATCATGCTCGCACCGGAGATCCCGAGCAAGCTTGCTGATTATGCCCGGAATCTCCAAAAGCCAAACCCTGATCCCTTCAAGCACGACTTTTCAGTTGAGTATGCGATTGATGCAGAGAATCTGATTCCACCTGATTTACTAGAGCGAGCGCTCGCGGCCAGATCTTTGGTAGTGATTCCGCATGGTCTCCTTCACCTGGTTCCCTGGGGGATGTTGATGCATCAGGGGGCGCGATTGTTCGAGCGCGTGCCCGTCGGTATCCTTCCCAATCTGACTGTCCTTCAGCGTGACGGACAGGTGAGTCGACCGCAGCTCGCCGGACTAGTTGGCGTCCCAGCTTATCCTGATTTCGAAAGCCTTCAAGATCTACCGAGTATTCAAGAGGAGATTGAAACGATCCGCTCAGTGTACAAAGCCGCCAATATCCCCGTGCGAGGCCCACTGCTCGGCGAAGGTGCGACTGAAGATGCTTTCTGGAACTTGGTTCGTGGAGTAACTGGACGCGGAAATCTTCTCCACGTTTCCTGCCATGGCGTAATATTGCCTAATGAGCCAATGGGATCGGGGCTGCTGTTAGCCGATGCGAAGCTCGATGCCGCAGAAGTGGCGCGCAACCAACTGCCATTTGACGAAGTCATACTCAGCGCATGCAGCACTGGTTGGCGGCCAAACCAGGTTGGTGATGTCATATTGACTGCGGATGAAATACTCGGGATCCCGGCGGGATTCCTGGAGGCGGGTGCAAGAACGGTTCTGGTGAGCATCCCTAAAGCGGAAGCGCGTGCGGCATTAATGTTAACAACGTATTACCACCAGCAACGGGCATCCAGCATTCCACCGATTATGGCCTTCCAAGCTGCACAAAGACACATGTTGGAGCGAAGCGTGCCCTCCAGTACCTGGGCAGGTTTCGCCCTGTACAGCGACGTTTGAGACAGAGAGGACCTCAAAATGGGTTCACCGATGAACGATGTTATCGTGCTGCTACCCGGTATTATGGGGAGCGCCCTAGCAAAAGGAGGACACCCCGTATGGGATCTTTCGCCAGGAGCGATCGGCCGCGCGGTGTTCTCGTTGGGAAGTAGCATAGATATTCTGAAACTGACGAGTGATGCATCGACCGGGGATGGTGTCACTGCGACTCGGGTATTGCCAGATGCTCATATCGTTCCGTTCTGGTGGAAGATAGATGGCTATGCTGATGTTGTTAAATTCATCAGGTCGAAGTTCGATGTCGCGCCAGGCGAGAATTTCGTTGAGTTTCCGTACGATTGGCGTCTCGACAATAGCATCTCGGCTCAACGGCTGGCGGAAGTGGCGATGAACCGACTGGAGAGCTGGCGGACATTGCATCCAAGTGCCCAACTCATTCTCATTGGTCACTCCATGGGAGGATTGGTGGCTCGCTACTTCCTAGAGGTGCTTGGCGGGTGGCGCCACACGAAAATGCTAGTTACTCTCGGGACGCCGCACCGTGGCTCAGTCAAGGCGCTCGACTTTCTCGCCAACGGTTTGCGAAAGAAGATCGGCCCAGTAACGCTAATTGAACTCACTGCGCTCATTCAGTCTTTTCCTTCCGCGTACCAGCTTCTCCCAATCTATCCATGCGTAGGCGAGGAGGAACACGAGTTGCAAGCACTCGAACACCTGAATATCAAGACCTTGGGTAGCCTTGACATGGAACGTGCACGCGAGGGAATCGCATTCCACAGAAAAATCGAAAGATGCATAAAAGTCAATGAGCGTGACCCGATGTACATAGCATCTCGCTATAGGCTACTTCCGGTGGTCGGCACGTACCAACCCACCTTTCAGAGCGCCCTCTTGACCGATGATGGAGTGAGGCCGCTCTATACATACAAGGGGCAGACAATGCTAGACGGTGACGGCACGGTGCCGCGGCTATCGGCGACTCCCATTGAGCTGAGTAAGTCGAAGGTCGAGACCTTTGTCGCCTGTCCGCACGCTAGCCTTCAAAACTTTGATCCTGTGCGAGTACAGTTACGTGCCGCGCTTGAGGATGTCGACATAAGCGAGTTGAAGGCGGTTGGGCCTGAAGCAATCAGTATCGATCTACTGGACGCGTACTCGACCGGGGAAAGCTTCTGCGTCCGGGCGCGGTGCGAGTCCTCCGAAGGCCCCATGCAGGCAGTACTAACTAACTTGGAGACTTCTGTGACAACCGAGCACGAGTTCGATGCACGCGTTTCTAAAGATGGCTGGCAGGAACTTTGGGTTCCGTCACTGCAGCCCGGGGCCTACCGCATCCGAGTGGCTGCAGACGACAACGCGGAGCCAATCGAGGATTTGTTCGTAGTGCTCGAATAGGAACTTTGTTGAAACGCTATTCTTCTTTTCTACCGACGTATGGAGAAAACCATGACTAATAGAGACCCAAATGCAGTCGGTAAAGCTTTGCAGACTATGGCCAAGGGGCAACAGGACGCTGAAGAACTAGTTTACGACCCTCATTCGGGCACGCTGGAAGTGGCTAGGAAGGGTGAAGTCATAGAAGATCGAGATCGGGTGCCAGCTACTGTGATGGCACGGGAAGGGTTCTTTTGCTGAATTAAGAGAGAGGATCAAAATGCAGGCCCTGCAGCCTAAGGCGATCTTGTTCTGCCATGAGATCGAAGCTTTGCAGATATCTGGCTGTTCTTCCGGAGTGGGAGTTGCTCACCTCCGAGATGAACAGGAAGGTATCCCGGAAGTTATTCATCTCTCGCTGGCGGAGTCAATTTCGTACATTTCGGACAAACGTAGGTTGCCGCTCGAGTGGTATTTAAAGTGTCGCAATGGCGAGGAACAAGCAAGCCGAATGTTACTTCCTCACGCGACCGTCTTGATCGATACGGAATCTTCTCCAGCAAGAGCGCGCTGTGTCCTTCGCCTGAGTGCAAGCCAGACGGTCGACTGTACCGTTGAAATCGTGCAGACTGGCGCTCAAGCTTTTACGCGAAACGCACCCATTCTTGAGACAGGTACTCTAGCTCACACTACAGTGCTCTGCATTGGCCTTGGCAGTGGCGGTTCGGCTGTCATCGACCAGCTAGCGCGCTCTGGAGTCGGACGCTTCATCCTCTGGGATATGGACCGGATCGAAGCTCACAACGTAGGGCGGCATGTGTGTACGCTGCGTGATTTGGGAAGGAGGAAAGTCTTCGCAGTTCGGGACCACATACTTGCCATCAATCCAATGGCCAAAGTCGATTGTTTTCATAAAGATGTACTACAGCAGCCAAATTTGGCTGGTGAACTCGACCAAGTCGTAATGGAGGCCGACTGTGTCATCGTGGGAACCGACAACAACGCCTCCCGTTTTGCCATCAACGACTCAGCCTGGCGCAGCCAAAAGACCGCACTGTACGGGAGAGCATTTACACGAGCCTCGGGTGGTGACGTGATTCAAGTAATTCCGCCTGAATCGCCGTGTTACTCCTGCCACGTTGGGGGACGCATTGTAACGGAGGAGATTTCATCAACTCGAGACGTCGTTCGTGTGGCCTATGCTGATAAAAGTGTACCCATCGAGCCCGGACTTATCATCGATATCCAGCCGATCGCTAATATGATCGCGCGTCTATGCCTGCTCCGACTTTGCGAAAAGTTCGACTCTTCATTAAAGAGTTTCGCTAGCGAAATGACGGCTCCACTCTATTTGTGGGCTAACCGCAGAGAGGATCAGTTTGTGAGGTGGCAACCGATGGAGCGCTCCTACGATAGGCTATCAGTTCTACGCTGGTACGCTATTTCTGTTCCCCGAGATAAGGAGTGTCCAACATGCGGGAACTTTGGCGCAGCTTAGGTTACCGAGGAACCAAGGATACCGAGGGCCTCGACACACCGACAAAGGAGTTTCGCAAGGTCATAATCTACAAGTCCGAAGCGGACCGTTTGGCTTTGCTCGCTCTTCAGTATCTCGAAACGGAGACCGGTGGAGATCTTTTTGGATATTGGACTCACACTGGGTCGCCGATCGTTTCGTATGTGATCGGTCCTGGACGGCAAAGCAAGCATAATCGGACGAGCTTTTACCAGGACGAGAACTATCTCCGTGATGTCGGGACCGAACTTTACGATCAACATGGGCTTCAGCACATCGGTGAATGGCACTCCCACCACCGCCTAGGCTTGAACCGACCTAGTCAGGGCGATATGGATACCGTGCGTTCAGGCATGAGCCAGAAACACTGGTCTCGTTTCTTATTGTTAATTACGACCGTCGAAGGCGAGAACATAGGGATGGTCCTCCAAAACTACTTTCTTTTTTCAGATAGCGCCAGGGACCCCGACCCTCTACGGATTTTCAGTCTGCCAGGTGTGAGCCCGTTTCGGAGATCTGGAGATGACGCTCGAGAGGAAGAACTTCGTCGTGATAGCGAGATATTTTGGCGACCCGGCCCCTTTACTCCTGGGACGCGGCGATTGGCAGACGAAGTTTTCAAGAGCACGTGGTTCACAAGTGCCGAAGGAAAGGCACTCCTCGTGCGAATCGCCAAACAATTCGCATCGGCCGGTATAAGCTGCCGAATGATTCCAACAGATGACGGACAAACCCTAAAGTTGGAGTTGCCAGATGCTACGCTTGTTCTTGGCTCGCAGTTTCCAAACGAGCCACCGCAGTGGATAGCCTCTAAGCAGCCCAGCAACTATCCACCCTGGTCACCGGGCGTGGAACTGGTGGATTGGTACATAACAACAAAACAGAAGTATGCTTTCGGAAACTGTGGTCAAGAAAGGAAATGATCGGCATGGAAGCGAAGACGAGGCTCGAAAATGAAAAGCAGGCACTGAGAAGATACTTCCCCAAGTTCAAGATTCAGGATCCCGATGGACTCAAAGCCGGCGTGATCGGTCGTATGGTCTCCAATAGTGGGAAGGAATATGTTGTCTGGCTCTCGTTAGAGGGTTTTCCCAACAAAGCGCCGAAGATGTACATAATTTCCCCTGATCCCTTATTGGCTTGTGATGGTAGGCCACTAGCAAGCCTCGCAATGAGTTCCAGGATGCATTTGCTTCAGCCCGATGATCATGGGCATCCACAGATATGTCATTATAACGATCAGTTTTGGCACCCTAAGGTGGCGCTCTATAAGATACTAATGAAGGCTCGTATATGGCTAGAAGCTTACGAGCAACACTTAATCCATGGTGACCCGATCGACACATACTTGTCACATATGCAATGACGATTTATGAATGAATTGGAATTTCTCATGTGGTTCTTTTTACTGCCCATATGTCTTGCTGTAATCGTTGTTGTGCTAAAGGTCGCTTTCTGGTTTTGGTTCATATACCGCGTTGGCCGGGGCGCGGGCCAGGTTGTTCAACTTTACAATCAAGCCGTTGAATCTTGGTTCGTCCAGATTGCACGTGCCATTCAGGAGGGGCAGCGGCAGGACGCGATCATCGCGCTGCAGCGTCAAGCGGTTGCGGAGATCCACCACCTACCCCGTCACGAGCGAAGAGTACACCAACAGAGACTATCCGACGTCATGTCCGAGAGAGTCAGGTTGAATACCAGGACTGGCGAGTGGGAGGAGGAGTCACAAGCATCCAACCTTGTGCAAGGCTAGCGATGCATGGAGGCGAACCATTGAAGCAACTTGCCATGGAGGGCAATCGCGCTTTCTCACTTGGCCTCAACAATGTGAACTTCCGGGTTGAGCGCATCTCGAACAATCGCATAGGGGGCGCAAGCGGCACACTCATGGTCAAGTTGTGGGCACTCCAATCACCGTTCGAGGGGGGGAAGCTGAACGGTTATATCGTGGGAGTTAGAAAATTACAGCCTCTGAATGGGGGTGACTCGATTCGCGACCTCAATGTAACTGTCACTGCGGAAACCATACCGAACGGCTACTACTATCCCATCTTGACCCTTGAGGAGCGTGACTCTGATTCACCGAATGGTTGGTATATCATGGATTTACATGCGTTTGATAAACCCGCCTTTTTCGGGAAGCGGCTAATAGCGAAAGGCATGCGCCTCCAGTCTTCTTCTGCGGTGGAGGTTAGTCTTTCAGAAATCAGCAACCAGACAAGAGAAGCCACGGGTCTACTTAGAGTAAGCGTGTGGGCGACGAGCGAACCCTATAGCGGTGGTGCAATCACCGGGTTTAGGCTCGGAAGTGAGGAGCTTGGCACGCTGGCGGGCGGAAAGAGCTATCGCGACCTCGCCTGGAGGCTAGATCGCACGCCCGTAACCGAGACGGCAAAGTTTGCTGTCCTCCTCTTGGAAGAAAAGCGAATGGACGAGCAGAAATCTTGGCACCTGCAAGACTACTGTAGCGTGGGCATGACGCCCATCGTTACGCCACTCGAAAATGAATTCGCGCAATCTAAACGGCCCCTGGCTGCTGCGCAGGCTGCGAGCGCCGCCGCCTCTCCAACTACTCGCGCGGAGCCAGAAATCAAGGAGGAAGATATCATTGGTCAGGGACGCGCCAAGGCTGCCTTGCACGAGATCATAGCGTTCGCAGCTGTCAACGAAGAACGTCGCCGTCGAGGTCTCAGCGTGCCACGATTGACGCTGCATGCGGCCTTCATGGGCAGTCCTGGTACTGGCAAAACAACCTTCGCACGCTTTTATGCACAGCAGATCCGAGCGCTGGGGTTGCTCCAATGTGGCCACCTTATTGAGGTCTCGCGTTCCGATCTCGTAGCAGAGTATATGGGGCAGACAGCTGTGAAGACTGCGAAAGCTATTGAGTCTGCGCTTGGCGGCGTGCTCTTTATCGACGAGGCGTATGCTCTCAAACAGCACAAGGAGGACGGGTACGGAGACGAGTGTATCGATACACTCGTCAAGAAGATGGAAGATCATAGGGACGAGCTGGTTATAATCTTCGCCGGCTACAGTGCAGAGATGCGGGAATTCCTTCGGCAGAACACGGGGCTTGAGAGCCGTGTTCCAAACGTGATTGAATTCGAAGACTTTGATGACACCGATCTCGGAATGATCCTTGACTCGTTCTGCAAGCGGGAAAGAGTCTCGCTTCCGACAGAATTGCGTGATCACGTCGTGGAGCAAATTGCAGCGCGGCGGCATGGACGCACATTCGGTAACGCGCGCGACGTGCGCAACATTTTTGAACGAGCCCTGGCGAGGCAGGCCGTTCGCCTCGGCGAGAGAGATCTCAAAGCGGTCACAGGTGAGGAACTCTCGCGGTTTGAGCTTTCCGACTTCAAACCCGACTCCGAAGACAATGCATCTAAGCCGCATGAGCGAATTATTGCCAGCGGCAGTGCCTTGGAGCAACTGCTCGGCCTTGTGGGGCTTGCGAACATAAAGCGTGATGTGCGTGAAACGACAGCACTAATTCGCGTCGAGCGTGTGCGACACCGCGGTCGCGGACTGTCTGCATTCGGCCTACATCGCTTGTACGCCGGAGCGCCCGGTACAGGAAAGAGAACGGTTGCACGTCTTTTCGCCGTATTCCTGCGCGAAAGTGGCCTTCTAGCACGTGGCCATATCATCGAGGTCTCTCGCGCGGATTTGATAGCGGGTTATGTGGGACAGACTTCACTGAAGACGCGGGAGCGGGTGGAGGAGGCGATGGGCGGCGTCCTCTACGTTGACGACGCGCCCTCGCTCTGGAGGCATAAGGAGAAATACGACATAGACGCCATTGAAGCTATCATTGATGCTGCCGAGGCCCATCGCGATAAGGTGGTGGTCATCCTGGCGGGTGACATCATTGAGTTGAACGGCATGTTTGAACAAGACCCACGACTGCGACGTGTGTTTCCGACACCAGTAGAGTTTAATTCCCCCAGCACGGACGAACTGCTCGAGATTGGTTGTCAAATGGCGGCAGCAAGTGGCGACCGACTCGATGCCCTTGCCCGTTCAGAACTTCGAACCCAGATAGATGTCGCACGAGCGGGTATCGTGCGATTCGCCAATGGCAACGCGGTTCGAGATTTATTGGAGCGAGCGTACAAACGCCGTGCGCTCCGGTTAGAGAAACTGGGTGACCTGTCCAGCCTTACCCCGAGCCTCTTGCACGCTCTGGAACGCGAAGACTTTGTGTCAAGTAGGGACACGTAGCCCGCGATTACGACGAAAGGAATCCTGCGAGAATTGGTCCTGGACATTACGAGTGCCATAGCCAGGCAATAGGCGTCGTTCGCCGATTCGGGCAAAACTGCAGGCAAAGGACCGATGAGCGAGTAGTGTCTGAATAGGCGAAGTGCTCGGAACCGAGCGCCCTCGATTCCAACGTCGGAGCTCCTGACGCGGAAGCCGGTAGGCCCAATGTGGGCCCATCCAAGCAGCGACCGATGGCTTGTCGCTTCCGTAACCACGTTTCCTCCTTGATCGTAGCAGGCCGTCGTCGCAAAAAAAAGGACTGATTCCTTCAACGGCCTCAGTCAGAGCGTGAAGTACGCCTGAATCCGCTCGTGTTAGGCGCGCAACGCGTTCATGAACTACGCAAGCTTGTCGGTGCTGGCGATAGTGCGACGACAGAGAACGGCGAGACGAGTGCTCATGAGTCATCTCCCTTGGATGAAGGGGAGTCTTGATGGTCTGATTCCTGGTTGCAACCGGTTGCAGATTTGCGGATTTCTTGCCCGGTTTTGCCGTGATTTGCCGAGCTATCTTGTTGATATTGTTGATGTGACGATGGATCCGGTTCAATTCGAAACCCGTCATCCACCCCAACACGCTTCGAGTTTCCAATCACTGCTGGTCTCATTGACGCGCGGCAGAATTGCGGCGAGCCTGAAAGCCAACTGCACGCGGGAGTGGACCTGGCACTCATACGCGAATTCAAAGAAACGGTGGCGGTAGGGGGCCACCGAGTCCCTTGATTTCGAGAAGCCCTTTTCAGCGAAGCTCTCAATGCCTACTTGGCCGGCGAGGAAGGTCAGGGGAAGGCCATGCTTCGGGATTTCATCAACGCCACCAGCGGAGTCGAAGAACTGGGCGCCACCCTGCAGGTACCAAGCAAGAGCTTACACTGCATGCTTTCATCTACTTATCCCATTGTCCGCTCATCTTCTCGCCCTGTTGCCGTTACCCATCCCTTCCGATAGAGTGAGCCTGCGGAGTCTGGGAGCTTGCTAAATGGAATTCAGCTCGGCGCGGGGTACAGAGTCGGAGCCTCGCGTCACCGTATTGCCACGCGATGAGGCGCGGGAGCATTTGCTCGCGATCGCGGATATTCTGGCCAAGGCGCTGGACACGACGGTCAAGATTCCCGGTACGTCGTGGTACCTCGGGTTGGATCCGCTGTTAGGACTCATTCCTGGCATTGGCGACGTCCTGGCCAATCTCATTGGAACGATCATCCTTGGGCTGGCCACGCGTTTACAACTTCCCCGGATTGTGCTGGCCCGCATGAGTCTCAATCTCTTGATCAATGGCGCGGTCGGGGCAGTCCCGTTTGTGGGAGATATTTTCTCGATCTGGTTCCGGAGTCATGCGAGAAATGCCGCGCTGCTTCGCGAGGCTGCGATGAAACCGGATCGTGAGACTCGCACTGATTGGTTCTACGTGGCTGGAATCATCGGAGGCACGGCAGCCCTCTTGATAGCGACAATTGCTTTCGTGGTCTGGCTGGTCGTCAAATTCTGGAGGATGATTGCGGGTGGATAGGAAAGGGAGGTCGAGTATGGTATACAACGAACCTTCCTGAGTGACTATGTTTGCGGATACCTCTTTCGCATACCTCCATGGAACGAGAAGTCAAAACCTATGTGTTGAAGCGGCCTTGTGAGGATCCCGCTCCACGCAAGTTATCCATCAACTATGCTGCTGCGTTGAACGCTCAGCAACTGGCGGCGGTGACGGCGGGCGATGGTCCATCGTTAGTCATCGCAGGGGCTGGGAGCGGGAAGACGCGTACATTGGTCTATCGGGTGGCCTATCTGATTGATTCCGGCGTGGATCCCTCAAATATTCTCCTCCTCACGTTCACGCGCAAGTCCGCGCAGGAGATGTTGGATCGCGCCGGTGAGCTGATTGGGACCAGTAGTCATCGGGTTTGTGGTGGGACGTTCCACTCGGTGGCCAATCTCTTGCTGCGTCGGTACGGTCGATCGATCGGCATCGAGCCTGGATTCACGATCTTGGATCGTGGCGATGCGGAGGACCTCATCGCGCTTGTGCGGGCGCAGCTGGGGCTCAATGAAAAGGACAAGCGCTTTCCTCGCAAGGGGACCATCATGGAGATGTTCAGCAAGAGCGAGAACACGCTGCACAGTCTCGACGAGATCATTCTGGAGGAGTTCAGCCACTTCGCGGATCACTCGGAGGATCTCGGGCGACTGCTTAGGGCCTATGAAGCCGCGAAGCGCCAGAAGCAACTGTTGGATTACGACGATCTGCTGGTCATGTTGCGGCAGCTGCTGTTGCTGGACGAAGCGGCTCGGGCGAACATCTCCCGTCAGTATCGATATATCCTCGTCGATGAATATCAAGATACGAATCGCTTGCAGGCCGAAGTCATCCGCCAGCTGGCAACGACGCATCAAAATGTAATGGTGGTCGGCGACGATTCTCAATCGATCTATGCATTCCGGGGCGCGACGTTCAAGAACATCATGGATTTTCCAGTGCTGTTCCCCGGCACGACGATCTATAAACTCGAGGAAAATTATCGCAGCACCCAGCCGATCTTGAATTTGGCCAACTGTATTATCGAGGAGGCGGCGGAGAAGTATACGAAGCGTCTTTTTACGAGAAAGATGGATGGACCACTGCCTGCTCTGGTGGAAGCAGCCGGGGAAAATGCGCAGTCGCGCTTCATCGCGCAAAAGATTCTGGAGCTTCGGGAAGAAGGTGTGCCGCTGGATGAGGTCGCAGTCCTGTTTCGTTCGAGCTTCCATTCATTTGATCTGGAGATCGAGCTCTCCCGCAAGGGGTTGCCCTTCATCAAGCGTGGTGGGGTAAAGTTTATCGAGACGGCCCATGTCAAGGATCTGCTGGCACATGTGCGGGTCGTTGCCAACCCCCTTGATACCGTCAGCTGGCATCGCGTGCTGATGCTGGTGGAAGGCGTAGGGCCGAAGAAGGCTCAAGATCTGCTCGCGGCGATCATGAAGGCTGAGCGACCGTTCGACGTCCTGCGCGGGGTGAGCGGACGTTCTGGGCAAGGGCTCAAGAGCTTGGCCAATGCGCTGGAAGGTCTGGCCGGGTCGGATGAGCGACCACCCGCCGAACAGGTCAATCATATCTATGAGTACTACCTTCCGATTCTCAAGGAACAGTACGACGACTACCCGAAGCGCACGAGGGATCTCGATCATCTGCACACGATCGCTGAGAACTACGCCGGCATCGACGAGTTTCTCGCTGATCTGGCGCTGGAGCCGCCGGACGGCAGCGCGGTGGATGTGGAGGCGTCCGATCGGGAGGATGAACGGCTGGTGCTCTCGACGATTCATTCCGCGAAGGGATTGGAGTGGCAATGCGTCTTTGTGATTTGGGTGGTGGACGGCAGGTTTCCATCCGTCTATTCGTTTCTCGCGGAGGATGAATTGGAAGAAGAGCGACGGTTATTCTATGTGTCTGTCACCCGGGCCAAGCGGCATTTGTTTTTAACGTACCCCATCAACGTATATGACAAGACCAGCGGAATGTTGCTTTCGAAGCCATCACGGTTCTTGGACCATGTGTCCTCGGACCTTCTTGATACACTGGCCTTGGTAGAGGAAGGTGGACGAGAAGACTGGGGGATTGAGCGAGGACCGTACTATTGATCACGGTTCTTTGGTCGCGCGTCATTCTTCACGCCTGTATGAGTCACCTCGCAATCCGATTGTTTCTGCTGTGGTGCTGCTGGTCCGGTCCATCCTTTTTCGCCGAGATCGCCGTTGCATCCCTCAAGGAAGACGCCGGTGCAGGACAAACGTGGGCGCGTCTTCTCGCCGAGGCGGAACGCTTACAGTTACCGACGAAGTTTCTGAAGACGCTTCCATCGGACTTTATTCATTTTGACTTCGATGATCTTCGGACCTACGCCGCCGAGTACCATCCCGGCGAACACCGGATGGTTCTCAATCGTTCGCTGTCCTTCAACGCTGCCGGAAGGATGCTCAGGCCTCTCGGCAAAATGACGCACAGGGAATTGGAAGTGCTGTACCATGAGCTATTTCATGCCTACATGGATTATCTCGAAGCGGCTGAAGCGGCATCCGGCGAGACCGGTCACCGTTCAGCAACGCTTCTGCATTTCGCGAGAGAGCAGCAAGCCTGTCGTTACGCAGAGGTGGAGATCGCCCCGATTGCTCTGCGAAAGGATGAGACGGAATCACGCTATTTGACGCAGGCAGAATCGTGGGAAGCGCTGAACGAAACATGGGCGGTCTTTATCGGCTGGGCGGTCTGGAATCAGCTTGAAGCGCGGCGCAAGACCGGAAAATCAATGGTTCACGAGCGGGAGCAGGGCGACCAATGGATACGACGATTCAAAACGGCATTCGAGAACGGGGAGCTTCGAGGGTACTATGTCCCTGAAGATCCGGACGAACGGCGCATCGCTCAGAAGCGATATTTGGCCAAACCATCACAATTGACGTTGAAAGAAGCAATGACTTTAATGAAACAAGTCCTGGGTTTTCAACGCGATGTTATTGAGAGGATCGAAGTGTCAGTTGAGTCATCTCGGACATCTGCTTGTTAGATTCTCAAGGGAGGGGCGATTCAAAAAGCACTTGAACCGGATTCCCCTCTTGACATGACGGAAGTTCATCAATAGAATCCAACATTTCGTGATCTAGCCTATCCGAGCACTTCAACGAATCAATCTTTTGAGGATTGAGGAAGAAAGCGGTGCACGCGTAGGCCCATTTGTCTTTGTTGAGCGGTTGATCGACGAGAGCGTCCGCTACGTGTGCTGCAATTTGGTTTTGTATAGAACAATGACACATCGCGGGCAGGTACCCAAGCGGCCAAAGGGGGCAGACTGTAAATCTGCTGGCTTATGTCTTCCAAGGTTCGAATCCTTGCCTGCCCACCAAACCAAGCGTCGCTCGTACCGGCGAGCTTGTGAGTGGGCGAGCCGGATAAACACCTTAACAATATAAATAATGATGCAAAGGGCGCTTGAGCGAGGAAAGTTAAGAAGAGGCGGGCGTAGCTCAGTGGTAGAGTTCCAGCCTTCCAAGCTGGCTGTCGTGGGTTCAAATCCCATCGCCCGCTCCAAACCGAGCTTGCTCGACCCGGAGCGCTAGAGAATGGGGCGCGACGAGAGAAGGCCAATAGTGTTGATGGCCCACGTAGCTCAGTTGGTAGAGCACGTCCTTGGTAAGGACGAGGTCACGCGTTCGATCCGCGTCGTGGGCTCCAGGCAGAGTTTGCTCTATCCGAAGCGTTACTTATGATGTGCGACGGGACGGGCGCCTCAAGTGCCTAGTCATGAATCTAGGGCTTGACCAGACCAGGAGCCAAATAGGATTGCTCTCAGTGGCCGGATAAAGGTCTCAAGTCTGAGTTCTTGGGTTGACGAAGCTTGCTCATGCCGCCGCTTCCGAATGTGCGGCGGAGAGGTAAAGAGGGGTGACATATGGCGAAGGCGAAATACGAGCGGAAGAAGCCGCACGTGAACATCGGGACGATCGGGCACGTGGACCACGGGAAGACGACGTTGACGGCGGCGTTGACGAAAGTGTGTGCGGACAAGGGGATGGCGAAATTCATCAGTTATGACGAAGTGGCCAAGGCCTCGGAGAGCCAGGGGCGGCGGGACGCGACCAAGATCATGACCATCGCCATCAGCCATGTGGAGTATGAGACGGATCAGCGGCATTATGCCCACGTCGATTGTCCGGGTCACGCCGACTACGTGAAGAACATGATCACCGGGGCGGCGCAGATGGACGGGGCGATACTGGTGGTGAGTGCGGCGGACGGTCCGATGCCGCAGACCCGCGAGCACATCCTCTTGGCTCGGCAGGTGGGGGTGCCCTACATCGTCGTGTTCTTGAACAAGGCGGATAAAGTCGATGACAAAGAGCTCTTGGAGTTGGTGGAATTGGAAGTGCGGGAGCTGCTTACGAAGTACGGGTTCCCCGGGGACAAGACGCCGATCATCCAGGGCAGTGCGCTCAAGGCGATGGAAGGGGATGGCGGCCCGTTGGGAGTGCCCAGCATCGTGAAGCTGTTGGAGGCGGTGGATACGTACATTCCGACGCCGCAGCGGCCGATTGACAAGCCCTTTCTCATGCCGATCGAAGACGTGTTTACCATCAGCGGGCGCGGCACGGTGGTGACGGGGCGGTGTGAGCGGGGCATCGTGAAGGTGGGCGATGAGATCGAGATCGTGGGGCTGCGGCCCACGCAGAGCACGGTGGTGACGGGGGTCGAGATGTTCCGCAAGGTGCTCGATGAGGGGCAGGCGGGGGACAACATCGGTGTGCTGTTGCGAGGCACCAAGAAAGAAGACGTTGAGCGAGGGATGGTGCTGTCGAAGCCGAAGACGATCACGCCGCATACGAAGTTCAAGGCGGAGATCTATGTGTTGACGAAGGAAGAAGGGGGGCGGCATACGCCGTTTTTCAACGGGTATCGGCCGCAGTTTTACTTTCGGACCACCGATGTCACCGGCGTGGTGCAGCTGAATCCGGGGGTGGAGATGGTGATGCCGGGGGATAACGTGAGTGTGACGGCGGAGTTGATCAGCCCGATCGCGATGGATCAGGGGTTACGGTTTGCCGTGCGCGAGGGCGGCAAGACGGTCGGCTCGGGCGTCGTCACGGAAATTCTGGCGTAAGGAAGCTGGCAGGCGGACGGGAGTCAGTCTGACGCGAGAGGTTCTGGACGTGTCAGGAGGCAGTCCTGGCAGCTGATATCGGGGAGAAAGAGATGCGCGAAATCATCGACATGGCTTGTACGCTCTGCAAACAACGGAATTACTCGTCCATGAAGAACAAGAAAAACGATCCGGATCGGTTGGAACGCAGCAAATTTTGTAAGTTTTGCCGAAAGCACACGCCTCATAAGGAAGTGAAATAGGTGTTGAGTGTGGGAGTGAGAGTCAAATTACTTAGATCTCAGCACTCGTTATTCAGCACTGAGAAAAGAGGGGCATGGTGTTAATGGCAGCACATCGGTCTCCAAAACCGAGAGTCTGGGTTCAAATCCTAGTGCCCCTGCCAAACCAAGCTTGCTCGTACCGTCGGCCTCCCAATCGAGGCCGACGAATAAATACCGCAAGTGAAGTTTGGCGTTTAAGGAGACGTGCTCGTACCGGCTGCAATGGACGGTTCTTGGCAGGCGGATGATGCAGCGATGGGTGTTGATTTTTATATGAGAGCTTGCTCGTACCGGAGCGCTTGTGATGTGCGCGACGGGATAAACGCCTTTGGTGGGTTTGGGTTGTTTGAAGATGGCTTGCTCGTTCGGTCGGCCTCCCAACCGAGGCCGAGGGGGATGAAGCCCGCAGGTGTTTAGGAAGACGAAACGGAGTAGCTGATGTTTAAGCGCATGACAGAGTCGGTTCGGCTGTTCGTGACGGATGTGCGAGCAGAGCTGAAAAAGGTTTCCTTCCCGAGTCGTGCGGAGACTATCGGCTCAACGACGGTCGTGATCGTGTTCTGCATCTTGATGTCAGTGTATTTGTCCGTCGTTGACTCATTCCTCTCATGGTTGGTCGGCAAATTCATCTAAGCCTGCCGAGAAGAGGTCAGTGGAATTCAGCGGTAATTCATCGAAGACCTGAGGGTGGTGCATGACAAAGAACTGGTACGTCATCCATACGTACGCTGGTTTTGAGGGGCGAGTAAAGACCAGCCTCATGGAGCGTGCAAATCAAATGGGGCTTGTCGAGAAGGTTGGGCAGGTGCTCGTTCCGACAGAGGACGTGATTGAAATCAAGGACGGGAAGCGACGGACTTCTCGACGAAAGTTCTTCCCCGGCTATGTCCTCGTAGAGTTGGAGTCTCCATTAGGGGATGAGACGTTGCAGATGATCAAGGAGACCCCGAAAGTTACGGGGTTCGTCGGTGGAGGCGCAGTTCCGACTCCTCTGACCAATGAGGAAGTGGAGTCTTTGCTCAAGCAGGTCGATGCGGGACAGGCCGAGCCTCGGGAGCAGATCAAATTTATTAAAGGTGACAACGTTCGCATCATCGATGGTCCCTTCCTTGGGTTTAATGGTCTGGTTGACGAAGTCGATCAGTACCATAGTCGGGTGAAGGTGATGGTGAGTATCTTCGGCCGGTCGACTCCGGTTGAATTAGGCTTCTTACAGGTGGAACGGATTTAGGCTGATCGATCCATGTCAGTGGAGGTCACTGATTGAGGCCTGAATATTGATTTCCGGTCGCGAAGGAGAAAGAGGACGAAATGGCGAAGGAAGTTTCGGCACAGATCAAGTTGCAAATTCCGGCCGGCAAGGCCAATCCTGCTCCTCCTGTCGGCCCCTCCTTGGGTCAGCATGGAGTCAACATTATGGAGTTTTGCAAGCAGTTCAATGCCAAGACTCAGAAGGAAGGGGACAGTATTATTCCCGTCATCATTACCGTCTACAAGGACCGTACCTTCAGCTTCATCATGAAGACGCCCCCGGCTTCGGATCTTCTCAAGAAGGCCGCAGGCATCATTAAAGGATCCGGTGTGCCGCAGAAGGATAAAGTTGGGAAAATCACCAGAGAGCAGTTGAATGAAATTGCGCGGAAAAAGATGGCCGATCTGAACGCGGCGGATGTGGAGGGGGCGGCAAAAATCATCGAAGGGACCGCCCGTAGCATGGGAGTTGTCATTCAAGGTTAATTTCGAGATCGAAGGAGCGTCCGGCGATGGGAAAGAAAATGAATGCGGCGATCAAGAATGTCGAGCCGCGCGTCTATGGGTTGCGTGAGGCCGTTGAGGCAGTCAAGCGATCGGCCTATGCGAAGTTCGACGAATCGGTCGATCTCGCGCTCAGGCTGGGAATCGATCCGAAGCGCTCGGATCAACTGGTTCGAGGGACGGCTTCGCTTCCCCACGGAACGGGGAAAACGGTTCGCGTTCTGGTGTTTGCCAAAGGCGAAAAAGAGCAGGAGGCGCGGCAAGCGGGGGCCGACTATGTTGGAGCCGACGACTTGATGGAAAAAATCAAGGGTGGATGGATGGATTTCGATTGCGCGATTTCCACGCCGGACCTGATGGCTTCCGTCGGAAAACTCGGTAAGGTGCTCGGACCTCGTGGGCTGATGCCCAATCCGAAGACCGGCACCGTGACCTTCGAAGTTGGAAAAGCGGTCGGTGACATCCGGAAGGGGCGTGTGGAGTTCAAGGTTGAAAAGGCCGGGATCGTGCACGTCCCGGTCGGAAAGGTATCCTTCGATCCGGCGAAGCTGTATGACAATGCCTCGGCCATCATTGAATCCGTCATCAAGGCGAAGCCCACCTCATGCAAAGGGCGTTATCTCAAGAGTGCCACGATCGCAAGTACGATGGGTCCTGGTGTGAAACTGGATACCGTTGCCCTGACGAAGCAGTGGAGCTAAGGACCGTTCAATCCGGGTCGTTAATCGTCGGACCGGTTACCGTGTAACGAATCACGAGTAACGACGAGAGAGGGAGCAATGAAGAAGGAAGAGAAGGTTACGGCAGTGGCGGAGTTGACCGAAAAATTCGGTCGCGCGCGGCTGGCTATCTTGACGGAATGCGTCGGTCTTCCGGTCAACCAAGTCACCGAGCTCCGCAAGCAGCTCCGCGGGGCCAAGGCGGAATATCGAATCGTAAAGAACACGCTCGCGGCGCGTGCCGCCGAGGGGACGATATTGGCCGGACTTAAGGCACATCTCAAGGGTCCGACCGGGGTGGTCATCGGCTATGACGATCCGGTGTTGCCGACAAAGGTGCTGAAGGATTTCATCGGCGCGGAGAAGCGCGAAGAGAAGATTCGGATGACGGCCGGTGTGCTGGAAGGCAAAATTCTCCAGCCGGCTGAGCTGGCCGCCGTTGCGAAGCTGCCGAAGAAAGAAGCGCTCGTGGCCTTGCTACTGTCGGCCATGCAGGGGCCGATTCGTGGCGTGGTCTACACACTGAGCGCGGTCTTGTCGAAGTTTGTGCGAGTTGTTGCAGCCATTCAAGATAAACGGAAAGGAGAAGGGGACATGCCGGCTACGGAAGGGAAATTATCGCAGGAAGAATTGATCAAGGCGATCGAAAGCATGAGCGTGCTCGATCTGGCCGAACTGGTGAAGGGGCTTGAGGCGCGGTTTGGCGTCACGGCGGCGGCGCCGGTCGCGGTGGCGGCGGCTCCGGCGGCGGGCGGTGGTGCAGCGGCTCCTGCTGAGGAGAAGACGTCATTCGACGTCATTCTCGCGTCGGCGCCGGCCGACAAGAAAATCCAGATCATCAAAGTGGTGCGGGAGCTGACGAGTCTCGGCCTGAAGGAAGCCAAGGATCTCGTGGAGGGTGCGCCGAAACCCGTCAAGACCGGGGTGGCCAAGGAAGAAGCCGACACGACGAAGAAGAAGCTCGAAGAGAGCGGTGCCAAGGTCGAAATCAAGTAAAAGTGTCATCGGTCACTGGTCAATCGTCTGAAGCACGGTTGCATGATCCCCGATGACCAGTGACCTCTGTTCACCGCCAACCAGCGTGGAGGAGTAGGAATGTCCGAAACGACGTTACAAGAATTCGTCGAGCGGAAAGATTTTTCTCGCATCCGAACCAATATCGATATTCCAGATCTGATCGAGATTCAGAAGCGTTCCTACGAAGAGTTTTTGCAGTTCGAGGTTGAATCGGAGAGACGGAAGGATCACGGATTGCAGGCAGCGCTGGCCAGCGTGTTTCCGATTCCGGATTATAACAACACGGCCGTGCTCGAATTTTCGAGCTATACGTTGGGGACGCCGAAGTATGACGAACGCGAATGTCTGGAGCAGGGTATGACCTTCGCCGTTCCGTTGAAGCTGCGCGTCCGTCTGGTGGTGCTCGATAAGGAGGATAAGGGGCCTCGCAAGAAAGTGCTCGATGTGCGTGAGCAGGAAGTCTATGTCGGTGAATTGCCCCTCATGACCGAGCGAGGGACCTTTCTTGTCAACGGGACCGAGCGAGTCGTCGTCAGTCAGCTTCATCGGTCGCCGGGCGCGTCGTTTACGCATGACAAGGGGCGAACCCATGCGAGCGGCAAGGTCTTGTACTCGGCTCGCATTATTCCCTATCGGGGCTCCTGGCTAGATTTCGAGTTCGATGCCAAGGATATTCTTTACGTGCGGATCGATCGCCGTCGGAAAATGCCGACCACCATTCTGTTGAAAGCCTTCGGCTTTTCGAGCGACGACCTGCTGAAGATGTATTACCCTGTCGAAGAAATTCGCGTGTCGAAGGGAAAGATGTTCCGCAAGCTGGATCCGGAAATCCACCACGGACTTCGGTGCTCCGTCGAGGTGACGGACAAGGGCGGGAAGGAGCCGTTGGTGCGAGAAGGGGCCAGGCTGACGAAAGGCCTGATTGCCAAGCTGAAGGCCTCGGGAGTGAAGGAAATCCCCTTACTGCCCGCGGAGTTGGTGGGGCGGGCGGTTCTCACGGAATTGGTCGACTCGAAGCAGAACCAGTTGGCGGAGAAAAATCAACGATTGACGGCGGAGATCGTCGAGCAGATCGCTGAAAGCGATGTGGAAGAATTCAAGGTCATTTATCTGGACATGGCGACTGCGACACCTGTGATTCTTGACACATTGGAGATGGAGAAAATCGGCTCGAAGGAGGAAGCGATGGTTGAAATCTACCGTCGCCTCCGTCCGGGGGAAACGCCGTCGGTCGACACGGCGAGAGCGTTGTTCGACAACCTATTTCTGAATTCCAAACGCTACGATTTGTCTCCGGTCGGCCGGCTCAAGCTGAACAAGAAGCTTGGTTTGGACTTGCCGCTCGAGCAGCGCACCCTGACTGCTCAGGACATCGTGGAAGTCATCCGCTACCTGGTCAATCTGAAGATCGGCAAGGGGGAAATCGACGACATCGATCACTTGGGTAATCGCCGTGTGCGATCCGTCGGTGAACTCCTTGAAAATCAATTCCGGCTGGGCTTGGTGCGGATGGAGCGAAGCATCAAGGAGCGCATGAATCTTCTTGATATGGAAACGGTGCTGCCGCATGACTTGATCAACGCCAAACCGGTTGTCGCGGCCGTCAAGGAGTTTTTCAGCAGCAGTCAGCTGTCTCAATTCATGGACCAAACCAACCCTCTGGCTGAAATCACGCATAAACGGCGTCTGTCGGCCCTTGGTCCAGGCGGGCTCACGAGGGAGCGGGCCGGGTTCGAAGTTCGAGACGTACACCCTTCCCACTACAGCCGTATTTGCCCGATCGAGACGCCGGAAGGTCCCAATATCGGATTGATCACATCTCTGGCGACCTACGCACGGATCAACCAGTTCGGATTCATTGAGGCACCGTATAGGAAAGTCGTCAAGGGACGTGTGACCGATGAAATAGAGTTTCTCTCGGCGATCGAGGGTGACAAATACATCATCGCTCAGGCTAACTCAAAATTGGATGGCGCGGGCAGACTGATATCGGAAACGGTCTCCTGTCGCCACGGAGGAGACTTTGTCCAGGCCACTCCGGATAAGATTGAGTACATGGACGTGTCACCGAAGCAAGTCGTGAGCGTCGCGACTGCACTCGTGCCGTTCCTGGAGCATGACGATGCCAACCGTGCGCTGATGGGTTCAAACATGCAGCGGCAGGCGGTTCCCCTCGTGACATCCGAAGCTCCTCTGGTTGGGACCGGGATGGAATCGGTGGTGGCGCGAGATTCCGGGTATGTGATCCAGGCTCGTCGCGCCGGAGTTGTTGAAAGCGTCGATGCCACCCGCATCGTCGTACGGGCCGATTCAAAGGACGGTAAGAAAGGGAAAGATTCCGGGCTGGACGTCTATGACCTCATCAAATTTCAGCGCTCGAACCAAAATACCTGCATCACCCAGACACCCGTCGTTCGCCTCGGCCAACCGGTCAAGAAAGGACAGGTGCTTGGGGATGGGCCGGCGATTGATCATGGAGAACTCGCGCTGGGCAAGAACGTTCTCGTGGCGTTCATGCCCTGGGGCGGTTACAACTTCGAGGACGCGATATTACTCAGCGAAAAATTGGTTCGAGAGGACGCTTTCACCTCGATCCACATCGAAGAGTTTGAGGTAGAGGCCCGGGATACCAAATTGGGGAAAGAAGATGTGACGCGGGATATTCCCAATGTCGGAGAAGAGGCGCTGAGAAATTTGGACGAGAGCGGGATCATCCGCATCGGTGCCGAAGTGAAGCCGGGCGATATTTTGGTCGGAAAGGTGACGCCCAAAGGCGAGACCCAGCTGACCCCGGAAGAGAAGCTGCTCCGCGCGATCTTCGGTGAGAAGGCCGGCGATGTGAAGGATACATCGCTCACCGTGCCTCCGGGAGTGGAAGGGATCGTGGTCGATGTCAAAATCTTCTCTCGCAAAGGACTCGACAAGGATGAGCGGTCGAGGAGCATCGAGACCGACGATCAAATGAAGTTGCAGCGCGATCACCACGAAGAGCTGCGGATCATCGACGAAGAAAAGACGAAGAAGATTCGAAAGTTATTGCTCGGCAAGGTGGTCGGTCGCGATCTGATGGATCCTGAGGGCGGCGATGTCATCTTGAAGAAGAAGGGTAAGCTGACGGCGGAGGTCCTCCGGCGGTTGCCCGACGATACGGTGCGACACATCATCCTGAGCGATCCTGATGAGCAAACAGAACTGGAAGATGTCGAGCGACGGGCGAAGGAACAGATCGAAATCCTCCAGACGCTGTACGACGAAAAGGTCGGGCGTTTAAAGCGAGGGGATGAGCTGCCCCCCGGCGTCATCAAGCTCGTGAAGGTCTACATCGCGATGAAGCGCAAGATTCAGGTCGGGGACAAAATGGCCGGCCGACACGGCAATAAAGGTGTCGTGTCTCGGGTCCTCCCTGAAGAAGATATGCCCTATCTACCGGATGGGACCCCGGTGGAAATCGTGCTGAATCCTCTGGGGGTGCCGTCCCGTATGAACGTTGGGCAAATTCTGGAGACTCATCTCGGATGGGCGTCTAAGGCCTTGGGCATTCAAGTGGCCAGCCCTGTATTCGACGGCGCCGCGGAGAAGGAAATTAAGGATCTGCTAAAAAAGGCCAAATTGCCGGCGAGCGGCCAGTCGCAACTCATCGACGGCAAGACAGGTGAGCCGTTCGGCAGTCCGGTCACCGTTGGGTACATGTACGTGCTGAAACTCCACCATCTGGTGGACGACAAGATCCACGCACGGTCCATCGGCCCCTATTCGCTCGTGACACAACAGCCTCTAGGCGGCAAGGCTCAGTTCGGAGGACAGCGGTTGGGAGAAATGGAAGTCTGGGCGTTACAGGCCTATGGGGCGGCATCGACGCTGCAAGAATTCCTGACCGTCAAATCGGACGATGTGCCGGGTCGATCGCGCATGTACGAAGCGATTGTCAAAGGTGAGCCGTTCCTCGAACCAGGTTTACCGGAGTCGTTCAATGTGTTGGTCAAGGAGCTGCAGAGCTTGGGACTTGATGTAGAGCTGGTCAAGACGCAGGACTAACCGCTTGTGTGCCGGTCGAAGGCCGGCATCAGAGGAGGTCATTACCTTGGAAGGCGTATATACATTGTTTGAAAAACAACGGGATTCGGTGTCGTTCGATTCGATGCGAATTCGCATTGCATCGCCCGAGAAAATCCGATCGTGGTCCTATGGCGAAGTCAAGAAGCCGGAAACGATCAACTATCGGTCGTTCAAGCCGGAGAAAGATGGGCTATTTTGTGCCAAAATCTTCGGTCCTACCAAGGACTGGGAGTGCAATTGCGGAAAGTACAAGCGCATGAAGCACCGTGGGATCGTGTGCGACAAATGCGGTGTCGAGGTGATTCAATCAAAGGTTCGGCGCGAACGGATGGGGCATATCGAGCTGGCTGCCCCTGTCGCCCATATTTGGTTTCTGAAGGGTGTCCCAAGTCGGATCGGCACCCTACTGGATATGAGCCTCAAGCAGCTCGAGAAAATTCTCTATTTTGAGAGTTATGTGTGTGTGGATCCGGGTTCAACCGATCTGACAGAGAAAGAGTTGGTGCCGGAAGATAAGCTGCGTACCCTTGTTTCTGAGTTCGGTTCGAGCGGGTTTAAGGTCGGCATCGGCGCAGAGGCCATCCGCGACTTGCTGAGAAAGATCGATATCAACGCGTTGTGGGACGAATTGCAGGTCAAGGCAAAAGCGTCAACCTCGGCAGCCATGAAGAAGAAGTACGCCAAGCGTTTGAAAGTGCTGGAGGCGTTCCGCAAATCCGGGAATAAGCCGGAGTGGATGATCATGGATGTCATTCCGGTGCTGCCTCCGGAGTTGCGCCCACTGGTTCCGCTCGATGGAGGACGGTTTGCCACGTCCGATCTGAACGACCTTTACCGTCGTGTCATCAATCGAAATAATCGGTTGAAGCGATTGATGGAGCTGAAGGCGCCGGGCGTCATCATCAGGAACGAGATGCGGATGTTGCAAGAAGCGGTGGATGCCCTCTTCGACAACGGCCGTCGAGGGCGCGCGATTCGTGGCCCGAATAAACGTCCGCTGAAATCCTTGAGCGACATGCTGAAGGGAAAACAGGGACGGTTCCGGCAGAACCTGCTCGGAAAGCGCGTCGATTATTCAGGCCGTACCGTAATCGTCGTCGGGCCGGAGTTACGCCTCCATCAGTGCGGGTTGCCGAAGAAAATGGCGCTGGAATTGTTCAAGCCGTTCATCTTTCACAAGCTGGAAGCCAGAGGCGCGGCAACCACCATCAAGAGCGCCAAGCGGCTGGTCGAAAAGGAACGGCCGGAGGTTTGGGATGTCCTCGATGAAGTGATCCGAGAACATCCGGTCTTGCTGAATCGAGCCCCGACGCTCCATCGGTTGGGTATTCAAGCGTTTGACCCAGTGTTGGTCGAAGGCAAGGCGATCAGATTGCACCCGCTTGTCTGTGCGGCGTTCAACGCGGACTTCGACGGCGATCAGATGGCGGTGCACGTCCCGCTATCCGTGGAGGCACAGGTGGAAGCGCGGGTTCTCATGATGTCCATCAACAACATTCTCTCGCCGGCCAACGGAAAGCCGATCGCGGTGCCGTCGCAGGATATGGTATTGGGCTGTTATTGGTTGACGAAGGAGCGGATAGGCGCCAAGGGCGAGGGGAAAGTGTTTGGGTCTCCTGAAGAGGTCAGGATCGCCTTCGATGCGAGGGAAGTGGAAGAGCATGCTCGAGTCAAGGTGCGCCTGGCTGGTTCGCTGGTACAGACGACCGTCGGGCGTGTCTTGCTGTCCGAAATTCTTCCTCCGGGCTTGCCGTTCGGGAATGCGAACAAGCTCATGACCAAAAAGGAAATGACGAAACTCATTGATGCCGTGTATCGGCAGACCGGTCATCGAGATACGGTCGAGTTTCTGGATAAGATCAAAGACATTGGCTTCGCCTATGCGACGAGAGCCGGCTTGTCGATCTGCATCGACAATATGCATATCCCGAGTAAGAAGGAAGACTTCATCGGGAAAGCGCAGCGCGAGGTGAACGAGATCGAGAAACAGTATTCAGAGGGCTTGATCACGAACGGCGAACGGTACAACAAGGTGATCGACATTTGGGCGCACGTCACCGAGCAGGTAGCCAACGAGATGATGAAGGAGCTTGGCGCCGGAGGTGATCCGGCGAAGGCCGAATCGTTCAACCCGATCTTCATGATGGCCGATTCCGGTGCCCGCGGCAGTTCGCAACAGATTCGACAGCTGGGCGGCATGCGCGGGCTGATGGCCAAACCGTCCGGTGAGATCATTGAAACCCCGATCACCGCTAATTTCCGTGAAGGGTTGACGGTGTTGCAGTACTTCATCTCCACTCACGGTGCTCGTAAGGGTCTTGCCGATACAGCGCTGAAAACCGCCAATTCAGGGTATCTGACGCGTCGATTGGTCGATATCGCGCAGGACGTCATTATCAACGAGCTCGATTGTGGAACGCGCGACGGTATTATGGTCAGCGCCTTGGTCGAAGGCGGTGAAATCATCCAACCGTTGGAGGAGCGCGTCCTTGGCCGATTAGCGGCAGAGGATATTCGTGACCCCGTCACAGGGGAAATCATCGTGTCTTGGAACGAAGAGATTAACGAAGACCTGACGAAATCGATCGTTGAAGCCGGAGTCGACCGTGTGAAGATTCGGTCCGTGCTGACCTGTCAATCCCCGCGTGGTGTCTGTCGTGCCTGTTACGGTCGCGATCTGGCGCGAGGGCGGTTGGTGGAAAAAGGCGAACCGGTCGGGGTCATTGCCGCGCAATCCATCGGCGAGCCAGGCACACAGTTGACGATGCGGACCTTTCATATCGGCGGCACGGCCAGCAAGGTCGTGGAGCAAACGGTGCTTGAGGCGAAGCATGCAGGCCGAATTAAGTTTATGAGTTTCGATGCCAAAAAGAATGCCGATATCCACAATGCCGGTATTGCGGTGCGCAATAAAGAGGGTGAATGGGTCGTGATGAATCGCAATACGAAGGTTGCGATTGTCGATGACAGTGGACGGGAACGTGAGAAGTACCCCGTGGTGTATGGGGCCAAGATCAAGATTAAAGACGGCGATCCGGTGATCGTCGGCCAGAAATTAGTCGAGTGGGATCCGTACTCGTTGACGATCTTAACGGAGGTCGGTGGGAGGGTGGCGTACGGTGATATCGTCGAAGGCGTCACAATGAAAGACGAATTCGACGAAGTGACTGGCTTGTCGCGCAAGGTCATCATTGAACATACCGGTCAGACGCTTCGCCCCCGTGTATCGATTAAAGATGAAAGCGGCAAGACGGCCAAGGTGCCCGGTGGATCCAATGCTGTGGCCAGGTACCTATTGCCGGTTGGGGCGCATATCTTCGTCGAAAAAGGGGCCATGGTCTATCCTGGTGATGTCTTGGCAAAGATTCCTCGTGAAACGACGAAGACCAAGGACATCACGGGTGGTCTTCCGCGTGTGGTGGAACTTTTCGAGGCAAGAAAGCCGAAAGAACAGGCGGTCATCACCGAGATCGACGGAGAAGTCTCCTACGGCGGTTTCGTGAAAGGCCAACGCAAAGTCCTGGTCGACAATAAGATGGGCGATGTGAAGGAATACTTTATTCCCAAGGGCAAGCACGTCAATGTCCATGAGGGCGACTGGGTGCGGGCAGGGGAGCCGTTGATGGACGGATCAGCGAATCCGCACGACATCCTTGACGTGCTGGGTCCGAACGAATTGCAGAAGTACCTTGTGGACGAAGTTCAGGACGTCTATCGATTGCAAGGAGTTTCGATTAACGACAAGCACATCGAGATCATCGTGCGGCAAATGTTACGCAAGGTACGGGTCGAGGATCCTGGAGATACCCAGTTCTTGCCGGGCAGTCAGGTCAGCAAGAGCGTCTTCGAAAAAGAGAACGAACGGGTGCTCGCCAACGACGGGAAGCCGGCCTTGGGCAAGCCCGTGTTGCTTGGAATTACCAAGGCGGCTCTTACGACAGACAGCTTTATTTCTGCGGCATCGTTCCAGGAAACAACCCGCGTTCTCACTGAGGCAGCGATCAATGGACGTGAAGATAATTTGTTGGGCTTGAAGGAAAACGTCATTGTGGGCCGGTTGATTCCAGCAGGATCAGGGTTTGAGGAATACCGAGATACGTTCGTCATCAGTGAAAAATCGGAGGCAGCAGCTATAGGGGCTACACCTGTTGTGTCAGCTGATGTGGTTGTCCCAGCGGTGTCAGGAGATGCTGCGTGATCTTCGGTAAGCATTCAGAATGCCGCCTACTTGACAGTGGGAGGTCTCGTCATTATAATCCGGCGGCTCAGCAGTTGACGGTTGGTGCTCGTTCGTTTTGAAAGGGTTTGAACTCGATGCCGACAATCAATCAGTTGGTTCGGAAGGGACGAATCTTCGTAAGAGCAAAGACGAAGAGTCCTGCTCTCAAGTCCTGTCCTCAGAAGAGGGGCGTGTGTCTTCGCGTATACACGACGACGCCGAAGAAGCCGAATTCGGCGTTGCGGAAAGTTGCGCGTGTACGTCTCACGAACGGTATGGAAGTGACAACGTATATACCCGGTGTGGGACACAATCTTCAGGAGCATTCGATCGTGCTTGTGCGTGGAGGTCGTGTCAAGGACCTGCCTGGTGTTCGGTACCATTTGGTCCGCGGTGCGTTGGATGCGGTGGGTGTGGCGGATCGGAAGCAGAGTCGTTCGAAGTATGGAGCGAAGCGGCCTAAGTAAATTCTGGGAAGTCTGTAAATCATCACACTGATTGGATAGATCGCTATGCCACGCAGTAGGTTTTTAGGGCAACGAGAAGTGCTTCCCGATGTTCGGTACCGCGATAAGCTGGTCGGGAAGTTTATTAATACTCTGATGAGTAACGGGAAAAAGAGTACGACGGAACGGATATGCTATGGAGCATTTGATTTTATTCAGGAGAAGACCGGCGGCGACCCGCTGAAAGTGTTTAAGGCAGCTGTGGATAATGTGAAGCCGATTGTTGAGGTCAAGTCTCGTCGGGTGGGAGGTGCTTCCTATCAGGTTCCGGTTGAGATCAGGCCGGCACGCCGAGTCTCGTTGGCGCTTCGCTGGTTATCGCAGTTTGCCCGCACGCGCGGTGGGAAAAGTATGCGTGAAAAGCTCGCAGCCGAGTTGTTGGATGCATCGAACAATACGGGGGCTGCGGTCAAGAAGCGGGAAGACGTACATCGGATGGCGGAGGCCAATAAAGCGTTCGCTCATTATCGTTGGTAGCGTCGTTCTGTGCTGCAGTTGAGCCGCGCTGCGATCCGCAGTTCTGGTGCTCCACACGTCGCAGCGGTATGAGGCGGCTTCATCTGCAGCACAACTGTTTTTAGAGGGGTTGAAGTGGCTCGTCAGACATCATTAGAGCGCACAAGAAACATCGGGATCATGGCTCACATTGATGCAGGCAAAACTACGACCACCGAGCGGATTCTCTACTATACGGGCATGACTCATAAGATGGGTGAGGTCCATGAAGGTGCGGCCACGATGGATTGGATGGAGCAGGAGCGAGAGCGAGGCATCACCATTACGGCTGCCGCGACGACCTGCTTTTGGCGCGATCACCGCATCAATATTATCGATACGCCGGGCCATGTGGACTTTACGATCGAGGTGGAACGCTCGCTGAGGGTACTCGATGGAGCGGTGGCGGCATTCGATTCCGTGCAGGGGGTTGAGCCTCAGTCTGAGACGGTTTGGCGTCAGGCGGATAAATACCACGTCCCCCGTATTGCCTTCATGAATAAGATGGACCGGATCGGGGCTGATTTTTATGGTAGCGTTCAATCCATTATCGATCGGCTCGGGGCAAAGCCGGTTCCCATTCAGATTCCCATCGGACGTGAAGCTGAATTTCGAGGATCCATCGATCTGGTTAGGATGAAGGGGTACTTTTACGATGATGAGACCCTGGGTGCGAAGTACAAGGTCGATGAAATTCCCGGCGATCTCCTTGCTCAAGCAAAAGAGTACCGCGAGAAGATGCTCGACGCAGTCGCAGAATTTGATGACCAGGTGATGGAAAAGTATTTGAATGGTCATCCGTTGACGGAAGAGGAAGTGATGCGCGCGATCAGGGCTGGGACTATTTCGATGAAAGTTATCCCCGTGCTTTGCGGGTCAGCCTTCAAAAACAAAGGTGTGCAGCAGCTATTGGATGGTGTCGTCGACTACCTGCCGTCCCCACTCGATATTCCTCCCGTGCTGGGGGTGGATCCACACAGTAACAAGGAAGTGGCAAGGAAGGTGGACGATAGTGAGCCGTTTGCGGCGCTCGCATTTAAGATCATGTCTGACCCATTTGCCGGTCAATTGACCTATTTCCGTGTCTATTCCGGGACCTTGAAAACCGGTACACCGGTCTTGAATGTGACGAAAGGAACAAAGGATCGGATTGGGCGTATCTTGAAAATGCACGCTAACAAGCGAGAAGAAATCGATGAAGTGCACGCAGGGGACATCGTCGCAGCAGTAGGGCTCAAGGGAGCCACGACGGGAGATACCTTGGCGGATGAGAAGCAGCCGGTGTTGCTCGAGGTTATGAAGTTTCCTGAGCCGGTTATTGCGATGGCGATTGAGCCGAAGACTAAGCAGGACCAGGAGAAGATGGGTTTTGCGCTTCAGAAGTTAGCGCAGGAAGACCCTTCATTCCGTGTGCGAACGGACGAAGAAACAGCGCAGACGATCATTGCCGGGATGGGGGAGCTTCATCTCGAAATTATCGTTGATCGGATGTTACGCGAATTCAAAGTTGAAGCGAATGTCGGGAAGCCTGAAGTGGCGTTCAGGGAAACGATCCGACGGAAGGCTGAGGCTGAGTCGAAATATATCAAGCAGACAGGGGGTCGTGGGCAATATGGTCACGTCGTCTTGACGGTCGAACCGTCTGAGGCCGGGAAAGGATTGGAGTTTGTCAACAAGGTCGTAGGCGGGGCAATTCCAAAGGAATATATTCCTGCCATTGAAAAAGGTGTCCGGGAGCGGATGGAAACAGGAGTGGTTGCCGGCTATCCGTTGCGAGATGTAAAAGTGACCGTGATTGACGGGTCCTATCATGACGTCGATTCGAATGAGATGGCGTTTAAGATCGCGGCCTCGATGGGCTTTGCGGATGCTTGCAAAAAAGCCGATCCTGTCTTGCTTGAGCCGATTATGAAGGTCGAAGTTCTGGTTCCTCAGGAATTTATGGGAGATGTCATCGGTAATTTGAATGGGCGAAGGGGGAAGGTGCAGGGGATGAAGGTTCGCGCCGGCGCTCAGGCAATCGACGCCACCGTGCCTCTGATGGAGATGTTTGGCTATGCCACCGACCTTCGATCTCGGACGCAGGGCCGCGCAACCTACAGTATGGAATTCGATCGATACGATCAGGTGCCGAAGAATATTGCGGAAGCCATCATCAAGAAATAGCGGATCGGGAATCAGGGGAGGGAGTGGGTTATGGCGAAGGCGAAATACGAGCGGAAGAAGCCGCACGTGAACATCGGGACGATCGGGCACGTGGACCACGGGAAGACGACGTTGACGGCGGCGTTGACGAAAGTGTGTGCGGACAAAGGGATGGCGAAATTCATCAGTTATGACGAAGTGGCCAAGGCCTCGGAGAGCCAGGGGCGGCGGGACGCGACCAAGATCATGACCATCGCCATCAGCCATGTGGAGTATGAGACGGATCAGCGGCATTATGCCCACGTCGATTGTCCGGGTCACGCCGACTACGTGAAGAACATGATCACCGGGGCGGCGCAGATGGACGGGGCGATACTGGTGGTGAGTGCGGCGGACGGTCCGATGCCGCAGACCCGCGAGCACATCCTCTTGGCTCGGCAGGTGGGGGTGCCCTACATCGTCGTGTTCTTGAACAAGGCGGATAAAGTCGATGACAAAGAGCTCTTGGAGTTGGTGGAATTGGAAGTGCGGGAGCTGCTTACGAAGTACGGGTTCCCCGGGGACAAGACGCCGATCATCCAGGGCAGTGCGCTCAAGGCGATGGAAGGGGATGGCGGCCCGTTGGGAGTGCCCAGCATCGTGAAGCTGTTGGAGGCGGTGGATACGTACATTCCGACGCCGCAGCGGCCGATTGACAAGCCCTTTCTCATGCCGATCGAAGACGTGTTTACCATCAGCGGGCGCGGCACGGTGGTGACGGGGCGGTGTGAGCGGGGCATCGTGAAGGTGGGCGATGAGATCGAGATCGTGGGGCTGCGGCCCACGCAGAGCACGGTGGTGACGGGGGTCGAGATGTTCCGCAAGGTGCTCGATGAGGGGCAGGCGGGGGACAACATCGGTGTGCTGTTGCGAGGCACCAAGAAAGAAGACGTTGAGCGAGGGATGGTGCTGTCGAAGCCGAAGACGATCACGCCGCATACGAAGTTCAAGGCGGAGATCTATGTGTTGACGAAGGAAGAAGGGGGGCGGCATACGCCGTTTTTCAACGGGTATCGGCCGCAGTTTTACTTTCGGACCACCGATGTCACCGGCGTGGTGCAGCTGAATCCGGGGGTGGAGATGGTGATGCCGGGGGATAACGTGAGTGTGACGGCGGAGTTGATCAGCCCGATCGCGATGGATCAGGGGTTACGGTTTGCCGTGCGCGAGGGCGGCAAGACGGTCGGCTCGGGCGTCGTCACGGAAATTCTGGCGTAAGAGAGTTATTGGTCGGTTGGCAGCTTAGGGGTGAATGAAGTGAAAGTCGATCAGCGGATCAGAATCAGATTGAGGGGCTTTGACTATCGAGTGCTGGATCAATCGGTCACGGAAATTGTGGATACTGTTCGGCGCAGCGGAGCCAAGGTAGTGGGTCCGATTCCGCTCCCCACCAGGATTGAAAAAATTACCGTGCAACGGTCGACGCATGCCGATAAGAAATCTCGCGAGCAATTTGAGATGCGTACACACAAACGGTTGCTCGACATTATGGAGCCCACGCCTGAGACCATGGATTCTTTGATGAAGCTGAATCTGGCGGCGGGAGTGGATGTCGAAATAAAGCTATGAGTTCTGAACGCTAAGTGGTGAGTTGCAAATCTCAACGCCCAGCGCTGGATGGATATGACAAACGGACTGATCGGAAAGAAGCTCGGCATGACCCAAGTGTTCGATGAGAGTCGTTTGACGCCGGTGACGGTGATCGCGGCGGGTCCCTGCCGAGTCGTGACGGTGAGGACGAAAGAACGAGATCGATATGAAGCGGTTCAGCTTTCCTTCGGTGAAGTCAAAGAGGGTAGGCTGTCGAAGCCGGAATTCGGGCATCTGAAGAAAAATCAAGCACCAGCCAGTCGTGTGTTACGTGAGTTTCAAAAGGACGGCGAGCCGACGGTCGGACAGGTGGTGACGGTCGGTATGTTCAAGAAGGGCGACTGGGTCGACGTGATCGGGATATCAAAAGGGAAGGGATATCAGGGTGTCGTGAAGCGGCATCACTATGCCGGCGGTCCTGAATCGCATGGGTCCATGTTTCATCGGGCTCCCGGTTCTATCGGAGCAAGTTCGTTTCCTTCTCGCGTGTGGAAGGGAAAGACCCTGCCGGGTCATATGGGGTCTGAGCGGGTCACGGTTCAGAGGCTGAAAGTCATCGAGTCGCGATCCGAGGAAAATCTCCTCTTTGTCCGCGGGGCCGTTCCGGGGGCCACGAACGGCGTCGTTGTCGTGCGAAAGTCGAAGAAGAGTTAGTATGCCTACTATTGATCTGCTTGATTTACAAAAAAAGAAGGTGGGAACAGTCGATCTATCCCCGCAAGTATTCGGCTGCGAGCCTCGTGTTGCATTAGTGCATGAAGCGGTCGTTATGCAACGAGCCTGTGAGCGCAGGGGGACCGCCTCAACGTTGCGACGCGGCGAGGTGAGTGGCTCCGGTAAGAAGCCATGGAAGCAAAAGCACACGGGACGTGCAAGGGCTGGGTCTCTTCGCTCTCCCGTCTGGCGCCATGGAGGGAGTGTTTTTGGACCGAAGCCTCGAAGCTATGCCTATTCCATGCCGAAGAAGAAATATCGCATGGCGCTGCAGAGTGCCTTATCGGCTAAAGTAGCGGAGGGCAAACTGTTTGTCGTGTCGAATCTTTCCCTCCAGCAACCTCGGACGAAATTATTGGCGCAAGCGTTTAGGCAATTCACCGAGGGTGGCCACACCTTGGTGATCGTCGGGAAAGAACAGTCGGATATCTTGAAGGCTGCGGGCAATTTGACTGCCGTGAAAGTGCTCAGTGCAGATCAGTTGAACGTGTACGATGTTGTTCGCGCTGAAGTGATCATGCTCGCCGAGCGAGAGCTTGGTCCTGTGAGCGAGGTGTGGTCATGAGCGTTGATAGCCACAGGGTCTTGATCCGGCCGTTATTGACGGAGAAAATTACGGGCCTTCGTGAAAAAACGAATACGGTTGGTTTCGCGGTTCATCCTGACGCGAATCGCATCCAAATCAGGCAGGCCGTCGAAACATTGTTGAAAGTCAAGGTTGATAAGGTCAACATCATGAATATACGTGGAAAAGTCAAACGACTCGGTCGCTTCTCAGGTAGGCGGTCGGACTGGAAGAAGGCACTGGTGACCCTCAAGGAAGGGGAGAAACTCGAGCTGTACGAAAGCGCCTAGTGGAGCTCGATAGTTTGCTCGTTCAAGAAGTTTGGCAAGAAGTCCGGAAGGTGGGAGCGTTATCATGGGGCTGAAATCGTATCGTCCAACATCTCCAGGTCGCCGGGGTATGACGGTTGTGGTGACCGAGGAGTTGACCGACAAGAGGCCGGAAAAATCCTTGACTGCTTTTCATCTTCGAAGTGGAGGGCGGAACAACGACGGTCGGATGACCGTGCGGTTTCGTGGGGGGGGACACAAGCGGCTCTATCGAACGATCGATTTCTTGCGCGATAAAGTCGGGGTGCCGGCACGAGTGGAAGCGATTGAGTACGATCCGAATCGATCCGCAAGAATCGCCCTCTTGAAGTATCGAGACGGGGAGAAGCGGTATATCCTGGCTCCCGTCGGCCTACGCGTGAACGATGGAATAGAAGCCGGTCCACAGGCGGAGATCCGACCTGGGAATGCATTGCCGTTGGCCAACATGCCTCTTGGTACGACCATCCACAATCTTGAATTGAAGGCTGGAAAGGGAGGCCAGTTGATTCGAAGTGCCGGCGGATTTGCGCAAGTCATGGGGCGGGATGGCGATTATGTGCAGGTGCGTCTGAAATCAGGGGAAATGCGTAGGATTTTGGGAATCTGTATGGCGACCGTCGGACAAGTCGGAAACGTCGATCACGAGAATGTCAGCGTTGGGAAGGCCGGGCGGACTCGTTGGAAAGGGAAAAGACCACACGTGCGAGGGGTCGTCATGAACCCTGTCGATCATCCTCATGGAGGCGGCGAGGGGAAATCCGGACAAGGAAATCCGCATCCTGTCTCCCCATGGGGTCTTCCGACCAAGGGCTATAAGACCAGACAGAACAAGAGAACGGAAAAGTTTATTATCGCTCGGCGTAAGTCAGGAGTGCGAAATGCCTAGATCGGTAAGCAAAGGGGCGTTTGTCGACGGTCATCTCCTCAAAAAAGTCGAGCAAATGAATCAGACGAAGGACCGCAGGTTGATTAAGACATGGTCGCGACGATCGACCGTCGTTCCCGACATGATCGGCCATACGTTTGCGGTTCATAACGGGAAGAAATTCATCCCCGTGTTTGTCACGGAGAACATGGTCGGCCATAAACTGGGTGAGTTTGCGCCGACTCGCTTTTTCAAGGGGCACGGTCAGGCCAAGACCGAAAAGGCCGTTGCTCTGAAGTAGGACGTTAGCACGTTAATCGTGATTCGTTAAACGCGCGAGAGGTTTCGTTGAACGGTTAAGGTTTGACGAATAACGAGGAACATAATGACTGAAGCACGTGCCATTCTGAGATTTGTTCGTGTTGCGCCGCGCAAAGCCAAGCCGGTGATCGATATGATTCGCGGAAGGGAGGTGCCGATGGCTTTGGCTATTCTGAAGCACACCCCTCGCCATGCGGCGCGGGTAGTTGAAAAAATCGTTCGTTCCGCTGTGGCAAATGCTGAGCTGAAGGAGATGGGCGATAGTGAATCCATGGTCATTTCCAAGGCGTTCGTTGATTGCGGTCCGACCTATAAACGTGTGCGTGCGAGGTCGATGGGACGAGCTAATGCAATTCAAAAACGCACGAGTCACATTACGGTCGTCGTGGGGACACCTGAAATTCAGGACAAGCGGAAGTAGCTCACTTCTCTCTATTGAGGCATACAACGCATGGGTCAAAAAACACATCCGATCGGTTATCGACTGGGCTACAACTATACCTGGAGTTCTCGCTGGTATGCCGGAAAGGATTACGCCGCGCTGCTCCATCAGGACGTCAAGATCAGGAAAATGGTCAAGGGTCGGCTGTATCATGCCGGTGTATCGAAAGTCGAAATCGAACGGTCCGGCGATCAAACCAGAGTGATCATCCATACGGCTCGTCCCGGTATCATCATCGGACGCAAGGGAGCTGAGGTCGATAAGTTGAAGACCGACCTTGAAAAACAGTACGGAGGGCAGGTCTACATCACGGTCAAGGAAATCAAGAAGCCTGAGCTCGATGCACAGCTGGTCAGTGAAAATGTCGCGACTCAGCTGGAGAAGCGCGTCGCCTTTCGGAGAGCTATGAAGCGAAGCGTTCAGTCTGCCCTGAGGCTCGGTGCCCAGGGAATCAAGATCATGGTGGCTGGTCGCCTGGGCGGCGCCGAAATCGCCAGGACGGAGTGGTATCGAGAAGGACGTGTGCCGCTGCATACGCTTCGCGCCGAAATAGATTATGGATTTGCCGAAGCCCATACAACCATGGGACAGATCGGAGTGAAGACCTGGATCTACAAAGGAGAGCTTTTGCCTGTTCAGCCGATCAAGGCCGAATCATCTTTAGATCGACGGTTTGGGTGAGGAGATCGAGCCGTGTTAGCGCCTAAGAAAGTCAAATTCAGAAAAATGCAGAAAGGCCGGATGACCGGGAAGGCCTATCGTGGGGGGCAGATTACCCTAGGAGAATTTGGTCTGAGAGCACTGGAACCAGGGTGGGTGACCAGCAGGCAAATTGAGGCCGCGCGTATTGCCATTACTCGGTATGTGAAACGGGGAGGGCAGGTATGGACGCGTATTTTCCCCGATAAGCCGATCACCAAAAAGCCGGCGGAAACTCGAATGGGCAAGGGAAAGGGCAATCCTGAATACTGGGTTGCTGTCGTGAAACCCGGCAGGATTCTTTATGAGATGGACGGCGTCACTCAGGAAACAGCTCGAGAAGCTTTCCGGCTTGCATCACACAAATTACCCATTGCCACGAAGTTGGTCATTCGCGGAGAGTTTGGGTAGGTTTTCAAGGATCTGAAGAGGAGCAGGGGATATGGCGTTGGACGTCAAAGAGCTCCAGCAGTTAGGGGCAGGCGAACTTGTAGACAAAGAAAAACAGCTTGTGCAAGAGCTGTTCAATCTCCGTTTTCAGTTCGGCTCCGGGCGGCTCGAGAATCCCATGCAAATTCGGAAAACGAAGCGGGACATTGCGCGGGTGAAGACTGTTCTCCGGCAAGTGAAGGCTCGATCAGAGGGGGCTAAAAGGTAGGGGGCTCTATGGCTGAGGTGGCAAAGCGTCGGCATTGGTATGGCGACGTCGTCAGTAACAAGATGCAAAAGACGGTCGTCGTCGTGGTTTCGAGATCGGTCGTGCATCCGGTCTATAAGAAGGTTCTCAAGCGTGTGACCAGACTGAAGGTCCACGATGAAAGTGGCACGTGTAAAGTGGGAGATCGGGTCAAGCTCGTGCAGACCAGGCCATTGAGCAAGCAAAAGAACTGGCGCGTTGTTCAAGTCATGGAAAAGGGTCAACCTGAAAAGTAAGCAGCAGTATTTCTTCCGGTTCCGTTTGTTGTCGAGCGTAGGATGAGCGTAGGAATTGAGCGATGATTCAGAACTACACATATATGGATGTGGCTGATAATTCGGGTGCGAAACAGGCCATGTGCTTTCATGTTTTCGGAGGGACGAGACGCCGGTATGCGTCGCTCGGAGATATCGTGGTGGTGGCAGTCAAGGAGGCGATCCCTCAGGCCAGTGTGAAGAAGGGCGATGTGAGTCGGGCCGTCATTGTCCGAACGACCAAGGAGGTTCGTCGCGAAGATGGGTCCTATATTAAGTTTGATCGAAACGCGTGCGTCTTAATCAACAAAGAGGGCGAGCCGATTGGAACGCGTATTTTCGGCCCCGTTGCCCGCGAGCTCCGCTGGAAGAAATTCATGAAGATCATTTCTTTGGCACCTGAAGTATTGTAGGGCAGAACGAACGAGAGGCATCGTGGAAGTACTCCGAAAAAGCAGAATCCGAAAAGGGGATACGGTCGTGGTGGTTGCTGGCCGTGAACGAGGCAAGACCGGGAAGGTTCTGTCGATCGACCTGCGGGCCGGGAAGGTGGTCGTGGAGAAGCTGAATATCATCAAGCGACACACGAAGCCGAACCAGAAGGCGAAGCAGGGAGGCATTCTGGAGAAAGAGGCACCGCTTCAGGTTTCCAACGTCATGTTTCTCTGTCCGGTCACACAGAAGCCTACCCGGATCGGGATTCGAGTTTTGGAAGACGGGCGACGCGTGCGTTTTAGCAAGAAGTCCAACGAGACCGTGGAATAGGTTACGCAATGGCCAAGGAACCGAAAAGCCGACCTGGTAAGCTGTCAGAGCGAAAATCCTCGAAGAAAGAGCCGGCTCCGCAACTGGACCAGGGAAGCGAGGAGTCCAAGTTCCGACCACGGCTTCGTGACATGTATGCGCAGCAGGTGGTCCCCGCACTCATGAAGGAGTTTGGGTACAAGAACATCATGCAGGTTCCCAGGCTTGAGCGTGTAGTGTTGAACGTTGGAATGGGTGAGGCGATTCAGAATGTAAAGCTCTTGGAGAGTGCTGTGACGGAATTGGGAATGATCACCGGTCAAAAGCCGGTCGTGACTCGAGCCAAGAAGGCCATCGCCGGATTCAAGCTTAGGCAAGGATTGCCCATCGGTGCGAAGGTGACGCTTCGTAGCCGGCGGATGTATGAGTTTTTCGATCGACTAGTGACACTAGCGCTTCCTCGAATACGAGACTTTCGCGGTGTCTCTCCCAAGGCCTTTGATGGTCGGGGGAACTATACCCTTGGCTTAAAAGAGCAGCTCATCTTCCCTGAAATCAAGTACGATGAAGTGGCCTCGATCCATGGAATGGACATTACGGTTGTTACCACAGCCAGGACGAACGACGAAGGGAAAGCTCTTTTGAAGCACCTGGGTATGCCGTTCCGTGCGTGAAAACGGCATGCCTCAACAGCGACTGTTTGAACGGAAGGAGTGCTTGTGTCACGATTGGCACTAAGAAATAAGGCGGCGACGAAACAAAAGTTCTCCACGCGGAACTATCATCGGTGTGGAGTCTGCGGTCGGGTTCGCGGATATCTCCGTCGGTTTCGGATGTGCCGAATCTGCTTTCGGGTGATGACACTGCGCGGAGAGATTCCCGGAGTGCGAAAATCCAGCTGGTAGCCGGTGTGCTCGTGCCGGTGACTGACAATGGAGGATAGAAGGATATAGCATGGTTACCGATCCGATCGGCGATCTTCTTGTTCGTTTAAAGAATGGCGCACAACGTCGTTATGAAACCGTCACGGTTCCTACCTCAAAGCTGAAGCGTGCTATTTTGGAGATCTTGAGGAAGGAAGGTTATGTTGATGCGATCGAGGATGGAGTTCATGACGGACATCCCGTTCTGACTGTGCGTCTCCGATACGTGGGCGAAGGGCAGCCGATGATTACCGGGCTGGAGCGTGTCAGTAAGCCGGGACGTCGCGTCTATGTCGGAAGTCAGGATATCAAGAAAGTCCGCAATGGGATCGGTGTGTCCATCCTTTCTACATCAAGAGGCGTCATGACCGACCAGGAATCCCGTAAGAGTCGTCTTGGGGGAGAGGTTCTCTGCTCGGTATGGTAGGCGGCTGAGTCGCGTCGATCTCGATCAAAGGGTATAACAGACCATGTCCCGTATTGGAAAAAAGCCGATTGCAATTCCGGGTGGAGTAGAAGTCAAGGTTGCCGGGTCAACCGTATCTGTCAAAGGCCCATTAGGTAAGCTGGATTGGTCGCTCGTGCAAGGGGTGGACGTTGCCGTCAATAATGGCCAAGTCGCTGTTGGGCGATCGACTGACGATCGTAAATTGAGAGCCTTGCATGGGCTGACCCGTGCGGAATTGAGCAACATGATCCACGGTGTCACCAAGGGGTATGAACGTTCGCTTGAAATCACCGGAGTGGGTTACAAGACCCAAATTCAGGGTCGTACATTAAGTTTCAATGTGGGTTATATCAACCCAGTGATCTATGAGGTGCCGACGGGTATCGATGTGAAGGTGGACAAGCAAACGCTCATCAACATCAAGGGAGTTGATAAGCGTTTGGTGGGCCAGGTGGCGGCTGATCTGCGTGCCATTAAGCCGCCGGACGTCTACAAACAAAAGGGCGTTCGCTACGCGGGCGAGACATTGCGAAAGAAGGAAGGTAAGACCGGAAAATAGGAACTGGCCATGAATGCTGCAGACAAAGTTCGACAGCTTGATCGACGGCGCCGACGAGTGAGGCGTACGATTTCTGGGACGGGAGAACGACCACGCCTGAACGTATTTCGGAGCGCGAGCCATATTTATGCTCAAATAATCGACGACATTCGAGGCGCTACACTGGCGTCCGCGTCATCGCTTGATAAATCATTACGTAAGTCTCTCAAGTCGACCGGTGGAATTGAAGCGGCCAAGGCGGTAGGGAAATTGATCGCCGATCGTGCCAAGGTCGCTCAGGTCAGCACTGTGGTTTTTGATCGGGGAGGCCGGATGTATCACGGCCGAGTCAAAGCCCTTGCGGATGCGTCGCGTGAAGGGGGCTTGCAATTCTAGATTGGCTGGAGACCAGGTGAGCACAGCAAGCGTGTGACCTATGCGCCGAACGGTAACTGAACTTAGGACTGCGGGGTAAGAGCGTGCGAGTCAATCCCGATGAGTTAAGCTTGAAGGATAAAGTCGTATTCATCAATCGCGTTGCCAAAGTGGTGAAAGGTGGGAAGCGGTTCAACTTCTGTGCGCTTGTCGTGGTCGGTGACGGTCATGGCTGGGTTGGGATAGGCAAGGGGAAAGCCGCTGAAGTCCCGGTGGCGATTTCAAAGGCCGTCGAACAAGCCAAGAAACACCTCGTTCACGTCGCGCTGAAAGGCGGAACCATCCCTCATGAGGTGCATGGGTTGTTTGGGGGAGAGCACGTATTGCTTAAGCCGGCCGTCGACGGTACCGGAATTATCGCCGGAGGGGCGGTTCGTGCCGTCGTGGAGTTAGTCGGTGCGCATAACGTCATCGCAAAAACGTTGGGCCGTGGGAACCCCTTCAATGCGGTTCGCGCGACGCTAGATGGGCTTACCCAATTGAGAAACTTGGATGATGTTCTGCGCTTCCGTAGGCAAGCGGTTGCCGAAGGGCGAGAAAGGGCTACAGTGTGATGGATTCCGCAAAGACTGCAAAAGCTCCCAATCATGATGTTCAAACTGTGCGGGTGACATTGCGACGTAGCGCCATCGGAACACCTGAACGGCATCGCCTTGTCTTGCGTGGTCTGGGTCTTCGACGTATTCGACAGACGGTTATCCGTCCGGACACGCCTCAGGTGCGAGGAATGATCCGTAAAGTCGGCTATCTGCTTGAGGTTGGAAAGCCATGAACCTCCATGATCTGGCTCCCGCACAAGGAGCAAAGAAGCGACGAAAACGCATAGGACGAGGGCCTGGGTCCGGTCACGGGAAGACCGCCACAAAAGGTCATAAGGGACTGTTGGCTCGATCAGGGGGTGGCAAACGTCCGGGATTTGAAGGCGGACAGATGCCCTTGGTACGCCGACTGCCCAAGTTCGGCTTCACCAACCCGGCACGGACGGAATATGCAGTCGTCAACATTAAGAGTTTTGAACGATGGGTCGGAAACGAGCCGGTCACGCCACAAGCCATGGTTGATGCCGGACTAGTGAAGCGAAAAAAGTTGCCGATTAAAATTCTTGGCAATGGCGAGTTGAAGAGATCGCTCGTTGTTCAGGCGCATAAGTTCAGTAAATCGGCTGAAGCCAAGATCCAAGCGGCCGGAGGGCGAGTCGAGGTCATCGGCGGTGCTTGAACGGCTCCTGACCAGTTTTCAGAATATCTTCAAGATCCCCGAGCTGCGGACTCGTGTTCTCTTTACGCTCGGCATGCTTGTGGTGTATCGGATCGGGTCTCACATCCCGACTCCTGGCATCAACGGTGAGGCCCTTTCCGAGTTTTTGCAAAAACAAGGGGGGGCCTTGTTGGGGTTCCTCGATATTTTCTCAGGCGGTTCATTATCCCGCCTGACGATTTTTGCGCTGGGCATAATGCCCTACATCAGCGCATCGATCATCCTCCAACTGTTGACGGTCGTCATCCCGCATTTGACCAAATTGGCCAAGGAGGGCGAACGAGGTCGGAAGAAGATCATTCAATACACCCGGTTTGGGACGATCGGCATTGCCCTGATTCAGGGGTTTGGTATTGCGGTTGGACTGGAACAAATGAATCAGGGAGCGTTCGTGCTCAATGCGGGATGGGGATTCCGTCTCATGACGGTCATCACGTTGACGGCCGGCACGGGGTTCCTGATGTGGCTCGGTGAACAGATCACTGAGCGAGGGATCGGCAATGGCATCTCTTTGATCATTTTTGCCGGGATTGTCGCCAGGCTGCCTGCGGCCGTGGCACAGACCTACAATCTGTACGAAATCGGTCAGCTCAATGCGTTTGTATTGATCGGATTGACGGTTTTGATGATCGGCGTCGTCGCCGCCATTGTTTTTTTGGAGAGTGGGCGCCGGAAAATTCCGGTGCAGTATGCAAAGCGGGTGATCGGGCGACGGGTCTATGGAGGACAGAGTACACACATTCCATTGAAGATCAATACGGCCGGGGTCATTCCACCCATATTTGCCTCGTCGATCATCGCATTTCCTGCGACCATTGCGGGGTTCTTTGAGACGCCATGGGTGAAATCGATCGGGGCGCAGCTGGCCCCTGGATCGCTGCTCTACACCTTGATGTATGTAGGGCTCATCATCTTTTTCTGTTTTTTCTACACGGCAGTGGTCCTTAACCCCGTTGATATGGCCGACAACATGAAAAAGTACGGAGGTTTTATTCCTGGTATCAGGCCTGGTCAACGAACCTCCGACTATATCTACAATGTCCTCACGAAGATTACATTTGCCGGCGCTATCTATCTGGCCATCGTCTGTGTAATTCCGGAATTTCTCATTTATAAGCTGAATGTGCCTTTTTATTTTGGCGGCACCTCCCTGTTGATCGTTATTGGCGTGGGCCTGGATACGGCCCAGCAAATTGAATCCCATATGTTGATGCGGAATTACGAGGGATTTTTAGGCAAGGGTATGGCTCCGTTGCGCGGGAGGAGCGGGTAGGGACATGCGGCTTGTGTTTCTCGGTGCTCCGGGTGTTGGGAAAGGTACGCAGGCTGATAAGGCTGCCGTTCAGTATCGCATTCGTAAGATTTCAACCGGTGATTTACTTCGGGAGGCGGTTCGGAATAGGACGCCCCTTGGCCTTGAAGCCAAAGAGCATATGGATCAGGGAAGGTTGGTTCCAGATTCAGTCGTCATAGGACTGGTACGGGAGAAACTTGCTGATTCATCACATGCCAATGGGTTTATTCTCGATGGATTTCCAAGGACGGTTCATCAGGCTGAAGCGCTCGCGAAGGTGCTTGCTGAACGAGGCCTTCAGCTGGATCGAGTGATTCATTTCAGGGTTTCACGAGAAGAAATTGTCAAGCGGTTGAGCGGGCGCCGGAGCTGTCCCAAGTGCCAGGCGACCTATCATGTGGAGTTCGCGCCATCCAAGAGTGGCAATTTCTGTGAACGTTGTGGAGCAGCGTTGGTTCAGCGAAGCGATGATCAGCCGGAAGCGATCGAGATGCGTCTTCGTGTATATGAAGAGCAGACAGCGCCCTTGATCACCTTTTATGAGGACAAGCAAGTTTTGTCGCATCTCAATGGCGCCGAACCGGTTGAGACGGTCTATCACAATCTCGTGAGAGAGCTGACGGCATACCAGACGGCATGATCATTCTGAAAACGCCCTCCGAGATTACGGTGATGGCCGAGGCGTCAAGAGTGGTAGCTGAAGCGCTCGCGATTGTGAGGAAAGCAGTCTGTCCAGGTATCAGCACGGATGAGTTGGACTGTATTGCCGAGGAAGCGATACGGGCCAGGGGGGCAGTTCCAGCGTTCAAAGGCTACCGGAACTATCCCAAGACCCTTTGTGCATCCGTGAACGAACAGGTCGTTCACGGTATCCCTTCGAAGCGAAAGCTAAAGGAGGGGGATATCATCGGATTGGATCTCGGTGCTATTGTGGGTGGGTTCTATGGGGATTCTGCCGTGACGGTAGCGGTTGGGCGGATTCCAGAAGCGACAGAAAAACTGGTTCGAGTGACGGAAGAGGCACTTTATCTTGGGATCAAGCAGGCTGTGGTCGGCAACCGTTTGACAGACATTTCGAACGCTGTGCAACAACATGTCGAATACGCTGGCTACTCGGTTGTCACCGAGTTTGTGGGCCATGGGATTGGTCGGCAATTGCATGAGGAGCCTCAAGTTCCCAACTATGGGAAGCCGAGTCAAGGGCCTCGATTGCAACCAGGTATGGTGCTGGCGATCGAACCAATGGTGAACATGGGTCGGAGTGCCGTGCGTGTGCTTGGGGATCGGTGGACAGCAGTCACGGTAGATGGAAGCCTATCTGCTCACTTCGAACATACGATCGCCGTCCAAGCCAGCGGAGCGCCTCGCATTTTGAGCCAATTGGAGACAACCTAGAGTCGGTTCATCAGGAAAGAATACAGCAGGACGTGGCAAAAGAAGACATTATTGAAGTCCAAGGCTTGGTGGCGGAGACGCTTCCCAACGCCATGTTTCGGGTCAAGCTGGATAACGGCCATGTCATACTGGCTCACATCTCTGGGAAAATGCGGATGCATTTTATCCGTATCCTGCCCGGCGACAAGGTCACGGTGGAAATGTCACCATACGATTTGACCAGGGGCCGCATCACCTATCGCTTCAAGTAACGGGAGTGGCGAATTGTCATGAAGGTCAAATCATCAGTGAAGCCCATATGTGCCAAATGCAAGGTTGTCCGTCGTCGGGGGGTCGTGCGGATTTTATGCAAAAACCCACGCCATAAGCAGCGACAAGGATGAAGAAAAGTGCCGAGCCGTGAGTGTTGAGTTCGGAGCCGGCATTATAGCGGATCCCAATGAGGAGACATTTCACAGCATAGAACTCAACGCTCCGCACTTAGAACTGGAGGGGAGGAATGGCACGTATTGCCGGCATCGATTTGCCACGGAATAAGCGGACGGATATCGGGTTGACCTACATCTATGGAATCGGACGCATGTCGGCTCAGAAGATTCTCAATGAAGCGGGAATCGATGGAGCGGTCCGGGTCAAAGACCTGAGCGAAGATAGGATCGTCAAGTTGCGTGAAATCATCGAACGTGATTACAGGGTCGAAGGAGACCTACGCAAAGAGGTGTCGTTGAATATCAAGCGGTTGGTTGATACGGGGACCTATCGAGGGTTGCGTCATCGCAAAAGCCTGCCGGTCCGCGGACAACGAACCAAAACCAATGCTCGGACACGTAAAGGACGGCGCGCAGGCGTCAGTAGCAAGCCGAGACCCACGGTGACCAAAGGGGCCTCGAGCACCTAGTCTGCAGAAACAGCCGAAGGAGTTCGCATGAGCGTCAAAAAAGGGAAAAAGAAAGAACGTCGGATAGTCCAAAGTGGAGTGGCACATGTTCAGGCCTCATTCAACAATACGATTGTGACTATCACTGACATGAGCGGAAACACGGTGGTGTGGGCAAGCGCAGGCAATCAAGGGTTCAAAGGATCGAGGAAGAGTACCCCCTTTGCTGCTCAGCGAGCCGGGGAGACCGCAGCGCGAAAAGCCATGGAAAGCGGAATGCGGCAAGTCGATGTGTATGTGAATGGACCAGGGTCCGGTCGCGAATCGGCGATCCGTTCACTCCAAGGAGCGGGTTTGCGGATCAATCTGATTCGCGATGTCACGCCGATCCCGCATAATGGTTGTCGACCTCCCAAACGTCGGAGAGTCTAAGGGACGTGAAACGTTAATCGTTAAACGTGAATCGAGGGGCGATTAACGAGTAACGTCTAACGGTTAACGAAGAACGAGGAGGGAGCAGTGGCAAAGTATCGTGGTCCAGTCTGTCGGTTGTGTCGACGAGAAGGGGAGAAGCTGTTTCTCAAAGGCACGCGTTGTATGACGGAAAAGTGCGCGGTCGAGCGCCGGAGTTATCCGCCTGGCCAACATGGGCAGGGGCGACAGCGCACTTCTGACTATAGTCTGCAGCTGCGCGAAAAGCAGAAGCTGCGTCGGATCTACGGCCTTCAGGAACGCCAATTTCGCGGCGTCTTCGAACGTGCAGAACGACAGACCGGCGTTACGGGCGACGCCTTGTTGCGTTTGCTCGAATGTCGCGTGGACAATGTGGCCTATCGATTAGGATTCGGTGCATCGCGCAAGCAAGCTCGCCAGATGGTGAGTCATGGTCATTTCACCATCAATGGTAAGAAGATTACGGTGGCTGGGGCGCTGGTGAAACCGGGAGATGTGATCGAAATTCGTGAACGGAGTCGCGACTTGGCCGCAATCCAGGCGGCATTGGACTCGGTTGACAGTCGAGGCATTCCTGAGTGGCTTGAGCTTGACAAAGGCGCGTTCAAGGGCACTGTTCGCGCGTTGCCGGCCAAGGAGCAAATCGCGTTGCCGGTCAACGAACAGATGGTCGTGGAATTATACTCACGATAGTCTGCTGTTCTGAGCTGGGTTGTTCCGAAATCGGGGGTTATCTCTCGATGTTCTAGTCACTCGATGGTATGGAGGGTGGGTCATGATCAAAGCGATGAAAGACTTTCAGATCCCCATGCGGGTGGAAGTCGACAAGGATGCACATTCTCCCACATTTGGACGATTCACCACGGAAGCGTTTGAACGGGGGTTTGGCACCACAATCGGTAATGCCCTCCGTCGCATATTGTTGTCGTCGCTCACAGGGGCAGCGGTGACCACTGTGAAGATTGAAGGGGTCGTGCACGAGTTTTCGACGATTTCTGGTGTGGCGGAAGATGTCACAGCAATCATTCTGAATATCAAGAGCTTGCGTTTGGCGCTCCACACGGGGAAACCGAAAACGATACGGTTAAAAAAGAAGGGGCCTGGAGAAGCAAAAGGGTCGGACATTCTTCACGATGGCGACGTGACGATTCTGACGCCTGATTTGCATATGGCCACTCTCGACAAGGATGCGACCCTGGACATCGAGATGACGGTGAAACATGGTCGTGGTTACGTGCCAGCCGAGCGTAACAAAGAAGAGGGATTGCCGATCGGGGTGATCGCCATCGATTCCATTTTCTCTCCGATCAGGAGGGTCAATTTCCATGTTGAGAATGCGAGGGTCGGCCGTATGACCGACTATGACAAACTGACGATGGAGATCTGGACCGACGGCACTATCAGCCCTCGCGATGCCCTCTCTACTGGGGCCGGGATATTGCGTGAACATCTGGATATTTTTATCAATCCGGAGGAGCGCAGCGATGGGAAGAGCGAAGCGGGCTACGAGGAATCTCAGCGGGAAGTGAACAAGAATCTCACTCGAAGCGTGAACGAGTTGGAGTTGTCCGTTCGTGCGGCCAATTGTCTGAAGAATGCGAATATCAAGACAATCGCCGACCTTGTGCAAAAGTCGGAAGGTGAGATGCTCAGGACAAAAAACTTCGGGAAAAAATCCCTCAACGAAATTAAAGAAATTCTGTCGGAAATGGGACTTTCGTTAGGAACAAAGATAGAGGTCGGGACTCCACACAATGGAAGCCCAAAAGCTGAATGACGCGTTCCAATCAAGAGGATTACCGTGCGACATAGAAAAAAGGGGCGACAACTTGGGCGGCAGACGAAGCACCGGGGAGCATTGTTTCGGAACTTAGTGACCTCGTTGTTAGACCAAGAGCGTATCGAGACCACCGGAGCCAAGGCGAAAGAGGTGCGAGGGTTTGCCGATCGCATGATCACCCTTGGCAAGGAAGGTACTCTGCAGGCGCGCCGTCGAGCCTTAGGATTTCTTCACAGTAAGGCCGTTGTGTCTAAACTATTCAGTGATGTGGCGACACGATTCAAGGATCGATCCGGTGGGTACACCAGGATCATCAAAACTCGTCGCCGTATTGGCGATGCGGCTGAAATGGTTGCTATCGAATTAGTAGCTCGTCAGGAGCCAACCATAAAGAAAAAGTCCGATGCTCGTACCACTCAACCCGCACCCACCGAGGTCGGAACATCGCCGTAGTATTCTAAGTTACGACTATTCTGCTGGCGCCATCGAGACTCCCATGTGTCAACACATGGGAGTCTTTTTATTTTCAGTTCACCGGAGGCCGTTTACTTGGCAGACCGTGCATGCTACGATCGTGCCAGGTGTCGCCCTGCATCTACCAGGGGGGAATTTCTAGCGCATGTGGGAGCTTGTAGCGAGACGGGCTCTTCTCGCCTTGAGTGTGCTGTTAGCCACATTTCTCGGCTATCTTCTCTTCCGAAACGCAGATTCAGCGTCGAGTAACCGACCCATCGCTCCAGAGTCGATTGAACAAGCGGATGCGAAGATCATGGAGTTCACCTTTACACAATCACAAGGCGATGTCGTTCAGTGGCAGGTGCAGGCTAAACAGGCCCGATTATTCGAGCAAGATAAGCGTGCCGTTCTGCGTGACGTTGCCCTCACCTTTTACGGCGCAGGAGGGGATGAGGTGACTGTGTACGGGGAAGAGGGAACGCTGGATACCGCGACCAAGAATTTCAGGCTGGCAAATCGTGAAACGCCCATTGTCGTGGAGACGACGAGCGGCTATACGATTTATACCAACCACTTGATATGGATTGACCAGACACGAGAAATCCGGACGCAAGATCCTGTGCGAATGGTAGGGCATGGGTTGGAGGTGAGGGGACAAGGACTGCTTGGGCGGCTGGAATCCGAAGAATTTGAGATTCTACAGGATGTGCATGTGGATTTGGCTCCTTCTTCTTAGCGTCTGCTTTGTCGGGTCCACGTCGGCAGCTCCCTCAACGGAATCGGTGAACCTCAAGAGGAGCATGGAGGCTCCTGGTGTCTCGACCACCATCACATCAAAGAAAATGACGGTACGAAACCAAGACAGCCAAGCCATTTTCGAGGAAACGGTTGTCCTGACCAGGGGACCTCTGATCGTCCATTCCGATAAGATGGTTGTGTTATTCACTCCCCGAAACCGCACCTCTGCGCGGCCGTCAGAAGAGGGGACCGATCATCCTGAATCCCGTCGGAATCCCACGGCTCCCAAAGAACCTAACACAGCCTCGACGATGTCGAATCGTTCCGTGAGTCGTGTCGAGGCGACCGGGGACTCTCATCGTGTCCGGATCCAATACGAGAACGGCAACGCGACTTGCCAAAAAGCCGTATATTTCGTTGATGGAGAGAAAATCGTGTTGACGGGCGAACCCGTAGCTTGGGAGAAGGGTACACGTGTCAGCGGTAAACAGATTACGATTTTCTTAGCAGAAGAGCGGAGCGTGGTGGAGGGAGGCTCACACGTCCGTATCGAAGGAGAGGGACAGAACCAGCCATGACCCGGAGTGCTCATGCAGAATGTGACGCGCTCGTGGAGCCGATTGCAGCCTCGCAGCGGGATTGTCTACGTGCTACTGGATTGGTAAAAAGTTTCCGTGGCCGCAAAGTCGTCAAAGGTGTCGCCGTCGAGGTGTATGCCGGCGAGGTGGTTGGACTGCTCGGTCCGAATGGAGCGGGCAAGACCACAATCTTCGACATGATGGTCGGCTTGTGCCAGCCAGATGAAGGGGAGATCACCTTCATCGGTGAATCAGTGACCAACCTCCCGATGTACAAACGAGCGCGTCGGGGAATCGGCTACCTACCTCAAGAATCGTCCGTTTTTCGACGGCTTTCGGTGGAAAATAATGTCTTGGCGATTCTCGAAATGCTGGGGTATGCTCGTAAAGAGCGAAGCCAACGTGTGGATGCCTTACTCAAAGAATTGGACCTCATCAATATACGAAAGAGCATGGCCTATGCCCTCTCAGGTGGAGAACGCCGACGTTTGGAGATCACTCGTGCGCTAGCGGCCACACCGTCGTTCATGCTCTTGGATGAACCATTTGCAGGGATCGATCCGATTGCCGTCGCGGACATTCAGCAGATCATTACACGGTTGAAAGAAAAAAAGATCGGTATATTGATTACTGATCACAATGTACAGGAAACGCTTTCAATCGTTGACCGTGCCTACATTATCAATGAAGGATTGATCTTGGAGGCCGGGACTCCCGAAGCCATTGTGCAGAGTCCAACGGCCCGAGCCGTGTATCTTGGCGAGCAGTTCAAGTTGTAGGGGAATAGCAGAAGCATCGATGAAACTCCGGCTGGTTCCACAACTCTCGCAAAAGCTCATCATGACGCCTCAACTGCAGCAAGCGATTAAGCTGCTGCAGCTGTCTCGACTTGAGCTGCAGCAGAGCCTCACTCAGCATCTCCTGGAAAACCCGTTGCTGGATGAAATTCAATCCGATGTCGACGAGGGCGAGTCCTTGGTCACCGAGGAGAAGGTTGAAGCTCCCCCCGCACCGGAAGGACAGGATCGGTCAGAGGCAGGGGTTGAAACACGTGAAGAACAAGGGTCGCCGGAGGAGTTTTCCGCTTCCGGATGGGAAGAATACTTCGGCAGAGATCGACGGAGCGGCGAGTCTGAATACTCCGCGGCACAAGATGAGCTTCCTTCGTACGAGCAAACCGTGGCGAAAGCGACGTCCCTCGAGGAGCATCTGCTCTGGCAATTGTCCTTGTCCGGCCTCGGTGATCGAGAAAAGGAACTTGGTCGTTTGATCATCGGCAATCTAGATGATGATGGTTATCTACGTATCCCATCGTCTGAGGTCGTGGCCGGGACCGGTTTTAACGAATCCGAGGTTGAATCCGTGCTCAAGGACATCCAGACTTTCGATCCGACCGGGGTTGCTGCCAGAAATCTTCCCGAATGCCTTTTGTTACAACTCGGGCATTTAGGTCGGAATCCATTTGGGTCCCTTGGGTCTCCACCCGGCGCGCTGAAAGGATCGGTTATTGAAAGCATCGTCTTGCATCATTTGAAGGACTTAGAAAAAAAACAATATGCCAAGGTTGCGAAGGTCTTGAATATCACGATCGAGGAAGTCTTCCAAGCCACCAAAATCATTGGAGAACTTGAGCCCAAACCGGGGAGGCCGTTCGCAAGTACTCAGAACTACGTTATCGTGCCTGATGTGTTTGTAGTCAAGAATGAGGGGGAGTGGGTTGTGCTGTTAAACGACGATGGGCTGCCACGCATGAGGATCAGTCCGTATTACAAACAGCTTATTTCTTCCGGACAGGGTGGATCTCCGGAAACCAAAGCGTATATGGATGAAAAATTGCGAGCCGCTCAGTGGGTTATTCGGAGCATCGAGCAACGGAATCGGACAATCGTGAAAGTGGTTTCCAGCATCGTCAAGTTTCAAGAGAAATTTTTTGATCACGGCGTCCAATATCTCAAGCCCTTGGTTCTCAAGCAAGTGGCGGAAGATATAGGGATGCATGAATCCACGATCAGTCGTGTGACGGCCAATAAATATATGTATTGCCCACAGGGCATGTTGGAACTCAAGTTCTTCTTCAACGCTGGACTTCAGCGGGCGGATGAGCCCTCAGGCATGCATTCCTCCGTTTCAGTCAAGGATATGATCAAAACAATGGTGGCTGAAGAGGATACGGAGCGCCCCTTGAAAGACGAAGAAATTGCCGCTCGGCTTCGAAAGCAGGGGGTGCTTATCGCGCGGAGGACTGTGGCTAAATATCGGGGGGAGTTGAACATCTCATCCGCCAGCCAGCGCAAACGATTTTTTTGATCACTGTTGCTTCGCATCCAACCAGGTCTAATTGGAGGTGGGCATGAAGCTGAGAATCACAGGTCGCCACATGGATATCACGCCAGCGCTTAGAAGCTATGTGGAAACCCGGTTCGGTCGCCTGGATCGGTACGGATTGAAGGTC